>SYCI01000152.1 GCA_005787035.1 Actinomycetota bacterium
AAGAAGACGAGATGTCGTTTGGTGCGACCGACATCGTCGAGGTCGATGTGCTTGCCGCCGGCCCGCACGCACTTCTGAACCGTGGCGGCGCGCTTGTAGGGAGGAATCTCGTCGCCGACGAAGTAGGGCTTGAACGGCACCATCCCCGCGACCGTGAACAGAACCGTGGGGTCGTGAGGAATGAGACTCGCCGATGGGACTTCGGTGTGACCCCGATCGGTGAAGAAGCCTGTGAAGGCGTCGCGAAGGCCTTGGGCGGTTTTCGGCGCACGGCTGTCCATGGACTTCTCAGGCTACCCGTTGTGCCTTTAGCCTGACCGGGTGCCTACACAACGACGTCGTATCCCTGTCAACGGACTCTCCGGTCGCCAACTCGACTTGCACGAGATGATCGCCTTCGAAGATCCGAAGGAGCAACGGACGTGGGTGTTCGACGCAACGTTTCTTCGGTCCTCGTGGAAATGCATCTTCGGGGAGGGTTGCAAGGGGGTTCTCGAGGAGGACGCCGAGCATCTGAATCAAGGTTGCTGTTCTTTCGGAGCGCATTTCGTCGACGAGGAGGACGTCGCCGTCGTGGTGAAGGCCGCCGTCAAACTGACGGCCAAGAACTGGCAGTTCAAAGCCAAGGCTGACAAGTCGGGATTCCTGAAGCGCAACAAGGCGGGCGACACCATGACCCGCCGGGTCGACGGCGCCTGCATCTTCCTGAATCGCCCCGGCTTCGAGGGCGGTGCGGGGTGCGCGCTGCACATCGGTGCGATGGAGGCCGGCAAGCGCCCGCTCGACTGGAAGCCCAACGTGTGTTGGCAACTCCCGATCCGCCTGGACCACAGTGAGGACGACACCGGCTACGTCACGACCTTCGTTCGTGAATGGAAGCGACGGGACTGGGGAGTGTCCGGCGACGAGTTCCATTGGTGGTGCACCGACACCTCGGACTCATTCGTCGGTCGCGAACCGGTTTACAAGTACCTGAAGGATGAACTCGTCGAGACCGTCGGGGCCGAGGTCTACGATCAACTCGTCGAACTCCTCGAACGTCCTCGTAACGCTCCTATCGGACACGAATCGGACCCGAACACACCCAAGATCCGTCGCTCGAACTGATCAGGCGTTGGCCTTCTTGAAGGCCTTTCGACGATCCTCGAGTCCGAGGTGCCGTTTGCGAATACGGATCGCATTCGGAGTCACCTCGACGAGTTCGTCATCGGCGATCCACTCGATCGCGGTTTCGAGGGTGTGGATGATCGGAGCCGCCAACTTCACGCCGTCGTCATGACTGTGGGTTCGAATGTTGGTCTTCTCCTTGGCGCGAACGGCGTTGACCACCATTTCGTCGCCTCGAGCGCTCTCCCCCACGACCATGCCTTCGTACACCTTGTCGCCCGGCTCGACGAACAACTCACCTCGAAGTTGAAGATTGTCAAGGGCGTAAGCCGTGACCATGCCCTCACGGTCGGCGATCATCGCCCCACCCGAACGATGCGGGAGGTCGCCGGCCCACGGCGTCCAACCGGCGTGATGCTGGTGCAACATCGCCGTACCACGGGTGGCTGAGAGCAAGAGCGACCGGAATCCGATCAGGCCGCGACTGGGGCACTCGAAAGTGATGATCGTTCGTCCGGGGTCACCCTGCCGCAGGTCGGTCACCCGCCCTTTGCGCGGGGCGAGCGCCTGGGTCACGGTTCCGACGTAGTCGTCCGGAACGTCGCAGACGCCTCGTTCGAGAGGTTCGAATTTCTTGCCGTTCACTTCCTTGGTGATCACCTCGGGCCGACTGACCTGGAGTTCGTATCCCTCGCGTCGCATCGACTCGATCAGAACCGCAAGC
This sequence comes from Actinomycetota bacterium, assembly GCA_005787035.1. GTDB lineage: Bacteria > Actinomycetota > Acidimicrobiia > Acidimicrobiales > Ilumatobacteraceae > Casp-actino8. The sequence goes on from SYCI01000152.1 coordinate 1,832, forward strand.
TGAAGTTCTCCTCGACCGGCCACTTCCATCACGTCGGCCGAGTCGGTTTCGCGGAGCTTGATCGAAACGTTTCCGAGCACCTCGCGCTTCAGTCGATCGAGCAGATGTCGGGACGTGAGGTACTTACCTTCTCGTCCGGCGAAGGGAGAGGTATTCACACCGAAGGTCATGGCGAGTACGGGCTCGTCGACGGTCAGGCGGGTCAGCGGCACCGGATTGTCGGCGGCGGCAATGGTGTCGCCGATCTCGACCTCGGGGAATCCCGAAACGACGAAGAGGTCACCGGCTTCGAGAACATCTTCTTCGGACCGACCGACTCCGCTGAAACCCATCAGCGAACTGAGTTTTCGCTTGAGCGGTGGCTGGCCTTCGGTGAACTCCTCTTCGAGGAGAGCCACCATGTCGCCTTTGCGCAGAACGCCGTTGTAGATACGACCGATGGCGAGACGGCCCAAGTAGTCGGAAGCATCGAGATTCGTGACCAGAGCTTGAAGTGGCGCACTCGGGTCGCCGACCGGCGCCGGAATTCGGCGCACGATCGCGTCGAGAAGAGCCGAAAGATCCGCATCGGCCTCGGGCATGCCCAGACCGAGCATCGCACGGCCCTCGCGGGCGACGGCCGACACGACCTCGAACTCGATGTGGTGGTCCTCCGCGTCGAGGTCGATGAACAACTGGTACACCTCGTCGAGAACTTCTTCGGGACGGGCATCCTGACGGTCGACCTTGTTGATGATGACGATGGCCGGAAGATTTCGTGAAAGAGCCTTCTGAAGAACGTAACGAGTCTGCGGAAGGGGCCCTTCGGCGGCATCGACCAGCAGAAGGATGCCGTCGACCATCGTGAGTGCTCGCTCGACCTCACCGCCGAAGTCGGCGTGACCCGGAGTGTCGACGAGGTTGATCTTGATTCCGTTCCAGGTGACCGACGCGGCCTTGGCGAGGATCGTGATGCCGCGCTCACGGTCCTGGTCGTTGGAATCCATGACACGATCGACGACGGCCTGATGGGCGGCGAAAGTGCCAGTGGCCTTCAGCAGAGCGTCGACGAGGGTGGTCTTGCCATGATCG
>SYCI01000019.1 GCA_005787035.1 Actinomycetota bacterium
AGCTTCTTGACCTGCTTCTGGGACTTGCCACAGAACGAGCACTTCAGGATTTCTCCGGTGTCTCCGAACTTCGCCACGCCAACCCTCCTCTCCGACGACGACAGCGGGTGTCAGTCTGACCGATTTACGAGGGTGTTGTCGGCGATTTGCCGGCCCACCTTGAGGAATCCCTCAAAAAGGGACAATGAGCAGGACAGGTGCGCTTGTGAACGTCAGCGGATCGGTCCGGAGCGGTCGACGAGTGATCGCGAGCTGATGACGTCGTCGATGATGCCGTAGGCAAGTGCCTCGTTGGCCTCCATCACGAAGTCGCGGTCGGTGTCCTCGTGGATCCGTTCGATCGGCTGGCCGGTGTGGTTGGCCAGGATCTCTTCCAGGAGATCGCGCATACGCAGGATCTCCTTGGCGGCGATCTCGAGATCGGTCACCTGCCCATAGCCCACCTGGCCATAGGGCTGATGCAGCAGGACCCGGCTGTGCGGCAGCGCGAGCCGCTTGCCCTTGGTGCCGGCCGCCAGCAGAACCGCGGCCGCGCTCGCGGCCTGTCCGAGACAGATCGTGGCGATGTCGTTCTTGATGAACTGCATCGTGTCGTAAATGGCGAAGAGCGCCGTGATGTCGCCGCCGGGACTGTTGATGTAGATGTTGATGTCCTTGTCGGGATTCTCGCTCTCGAGGTGGATCAACTGGGCGCAGACGAGATTGGCGATCGTGTCGTCGATCGGCGTACCGATGAAAAGGATGTTCTCCTTCAACAGACGGCTGTAGAGGTCGTAGGCCCGCTCACCGCGGTTCGTCTGCTCGACGACCGTCGGGACGAAGTAGTTGTAGGCCTCGAGGTTCATTCGGACTCCTGCTCGTGCGAGTGGTCGTGATCGTGATCGTGATCGTGATGATGATCGGCTTCCGAATGACCGACGACGGTGTCGCGGTCGAGGGATGCACCGGAGGGATCAACGTAGTTCACCCGGTGGATCAACCAGTCGAGGGCCTTCGACTTCCCGATCTCGGCCGCCAGATCGACCAACGCGTCGTTGGCCATGTATGCCGCACGAACCTGATCGACTGTCACGAGGCGGGGCTTCTTCTTCGAGCCCGACATGATCTGCTGACGGATCGCGTTCTCGTTCGTGCGGTCGGCGATGCCGGCGAGTTCGCGCTCGACCTCGGCCTCATCGGCCGCCAGACCTTCGGCGGCGACCACGGCGCGCAGCGCGAGGTCGACCTTCACGGACTTGATGGCCTGGGGTCGGAACGACTCGACGAATGCGTCGGGCTCCTGACCGGTGGCCTGCAACCACTGGCTGAGGTCCATCCCCTGCATGCTGAACTGACGGACGACCGCCTGGACACTGCGCTGCAGTTCGGCGGCAACCATCGATTCGGGAGCATCGACGTCGACGAGTTCGGCGAGCGAGTCGGTGACCTTGCCGACGAGTCCGTTGCGGACTTCGTTCCAGCGTGCCTCTTCGAGCCGGTCGGCGATCGACTGGCGCCACGTGGCGACGGTTTCGTAGTTCTCGACGTTGGCGGTGACCCATGCGTCGTCGAGGGTGGGCAGAACGAGTTCTTGCACCGAGGTCACTTTCACCACGAAATCAGCCGGTTCCTCGGTTCCGTTCGGGGTGTCGGAGAACGTGAGATCGGTACCGGGAGTGGCACCCACCAACTGATCGTCGAATTGGGGGCTGACCCACTTCTTGCCGATCTCGTACGACCAGTCGTCGACGGCGAGACCCGCGACCGGTTCACCGTCTCGGCTGCCGACGAGATCGACGATCACGAAATCTCCCTCGGCCGCCGGACGACCGGTGTCGGTGAGGGTTCCTTGACGACGGAGTTCGGCGTTGACCACATCGTCGATATCGGTTTCGGTCACGGCGACCGGGCCGACTTCGACCTTCAGGGTGTCGTAACCGCTCAGCGCCACCACCGGACGGATCTCACACGTGGCCTTGAACGACACGGGGCCGCTCTCCTGACCCCCGGTGATCTCGATCTCGGGTGTCGCCACGATGTCGACGTTGTTCTCGCGCACGGCGCGGGCGAGGTACGAGGGAATGCCGTCCTGCAGTGCCTGACCGCGCGCGGCGTCCTTGCCGATACGGGCCTCGAGCACCTGCCGCGGGGCCTTGCCCTGCCGGAAGCCGGGCATCCGGATCTCGCGGGCGATCTTCTTGAAGGCGAGGTCGATCTCGCGGTCGAAGTCGGCCTCGTCGATCTCGATCGAGAGGACGACCTTGTTGCCCTCGAGGGGTTCACATGTCGTTTTCACAGACCGCCGAGTGTACCGGCGGGTCGAAACGTGCGTCCCGGGCGCCGGTGAGACAAGATAGGGACATGCCGATGTGGAAGCCGCACGCCCTCGCCAAGCCCCACCCCGATCAATTGGACCTTCGGTTGCGGGACACCGTGGTGGCCACGGTCGACCTCGCCGACGTTCCGGCGGGAACCAACGGGCGCGTCATGCTGGCCAACGGTTTCAATTGGCAGCGCTATCGGGTGCAGTTCACGAACGGTGTGGAACTCGGCGATCTCGACGGTCGTCACATCGCGCCCACGGGCCGGGCGGCCAAGCGGGTCCGCAAGGCTGCTTCCCGTCGCTGAGTTCGCGTGACCGGCTCGCTTCGTCACCGTTTTCCCGCCCTCGCCGGTAACGAGTGGGCCCGATTCGACGGGCCGTCGGGCACCCAAGTCGTCGACTCGGCGCTCAAGGCCATGGTCGATTGGATCGAGTCGGGCCTCACCGCCGCGGCGGGTGGCCCCTTCGCCGCCGCCCAGGAGTGCCAGGCCTTACTCGATCGGACGCGAGTCGCTCTCGGACAACTCTTCTCGGCCGATCCGAGTGGCTTCAGTTTCGGTCCGAATACGACGACGTTCAACATGATGTTCGCCACCGCGGTGAGCGAGACCTTGAAGCCCGGCGACCGGATCGTCGGCACTCGGCTCGATCACGACTCGAACGTGACTCCGTGGCGGCGGGCCTGTGACCGATCCGGCGCCAGCCAGGTTCTGGCCGACTTCGATCGGGCCACCGGTGTGTTGCGTCCCGAGTCGGTGATCGAGCTCATCGACGCGTCCACCAAGTGGGTCACCGTTGCGATGGCGTCGAATCTCCTTGGGACCATGCCCGACCTCGCCCCCATCATCGAAGCGGCCCACGCCGTCGGGGCCAAGGTGTTCGTCGACGCAGTTGCCGCGGCTCCGCACCATCGGATCGACATCGGTTCACTCGACTGCGACGTTCTCGTGACATCGCCCTACAAGTGGTACGGCCCCCACTCGGGTGTCCTGTGGTGCCGACCCGAGATCATGGACGATCTCGATTGGTGGCGGGTCCGACCGGCAGCTGACTCCGGTCCCCGCAAACCCGAGACCGGCATGCCGAACTTCGAAGCCATCGCCGGTATCGAGGCCACCGTCCGCTTCCTGCTCGAAGAGAGCATGGAGTCGGTGGCCGCCTACGAATCGGACGTGTTCTCTCACCTGTGGGACGGACTCGCCCGCATCGACGGAGTTCGGCGCATCGGGCCCGATGACGGCCAACTTCGCGCGCCGACCGCGGCCTTCGACGTGGACGGTGTTTCACCGGCGACGATTGCGGCCCGACTGAACAACGAGAAGATCGCGGTGTGGGACGGTCACGCGTATGCACTCGAAGTCGTCCGTCACCTCGGACTGGAGCAGTCAGGTGGTGTGGTGCGAGCCGGCGTGGTCCGGTACATCGAGCACGACGACGTCGACCGGCTTCTCGAGGCCGTCGCGCGGATCGCGCGCGGACACTGACTCAGTCGTCGCTCGTCTTGGCGCGCGCCATTTCGAGTCGGGCCGCGAACACCGCCGCTTCGGTGCGACGTTCCATACCGAGTTTGGTCAGCATGTTGCTCACGTAGTTCTTCACGGTCTTCTCGGCGAGATGCAGCCGCTGTCCGATCTGTCGATTGGTGCAACCTTCGGCGATGAGGTCGAGAATGCGACGCTCCTGATCCGAGAGTCGGGCCAGACGTTCGTCCTCCACCGACGGCTCGCGCAACTTGCGCAACACCCGTCCGGTGACGGCCGGGTCGAGAAGTGATTCACCGCGGGCCACACGTCGGACGGCTTGGATCAGCTCGTTGCCCCGGATTTGCTTCAGTACGTAACCCGACGCCCCGGCCATGATCGCCTCGAAGAGGGCTTCGTCGTCGGAGTAGGACGTGAGCATGAGACAGTGCACGTCGGGCAGATCGTTGCGAACCTCACGGCACACCTCCACACCGTTGCCATCCGGCAACCGCACATCGAGGATGGCGACCCGCGGTCGCACGGCTCGGATCCGAGCCACGGCCTCGGCCGCGAGACCCGCCTCACCCACGACGACGACTTCGCCCGTGGACTCGAGGAGTGCGCGCACTCCCTGTCGGACGACCTCGTGGTCGTCGACAAGGAAGACCGGAATGGGCTCGATCGACGCGTCACTGTTGGCCGCCATGAGGCAAGTGTGCCAAGAGTCGTCGGCTGAATACAGGGACCAAGGTCACTTGTCGAAGACTCGGAGACGACGAATTATGTTGGGCTCATGGGTGACCTCGACGACGTGATCCTGCGTCGCGCCCTCGACGAAAGTCCCGACGGGGTTCTGATCTGTGATGACGAGGGAGTGATTCGCTACTCCAACAAAGCATTGAGCGCCATCACCGGCTTCGCCGAGAGCGCACTGGTCGGACAGTTGGTGGAAAAACTCGTCCCCCACCGCCACCACGATCATCGCAATCAGCGCGCCCGGTACACGGCCCACCCGCGCACCCGACCCATGGGAGCCAATCTGCAGCTGCTGGCCAACCGGTCCGATGGCAGTGAGGTCCCCGTCGAGATCAGCCTCTCCCCCGTGGTCTCGACCGAGGGTTCGTTCACGATCGCATCGGTCCGCGACATCTCGGATCGTCTCCGATCGGAAGACAAGCTGCGCCAGACGCACGATGCACTGACCCTCTCGGCCGAACGCGAGCGCATCGCCCGCGACCTCCACGACACGGTGTTGCAGAGACTGTTCGGCCTGGGCCTCGAACTACAAGCACTCGGGACGAACGTCGACGCGACGGCTGCCGATCGACTCGAATCGAGTGTGGACGAAATCGACCGCATCATCAAGGAGATCCGCACGAGCGTGTTCACCCTCGGTGCCGCCGAACGAGTGGGGTCTCTCGGCCAGGAGCTCGGCGACATCATCAACCAGTCGAGTCGGGTGCTCGGCTTCACCCCTCGGCTGCGAATCGAGGGCCCGGTGGAGCACATGCTCGACGAGACGACCCGAGTCGATTTGGTGGCGACTCTGCGCGAAGCACTCGCCAACATCGCTCGACATTCCCGGGCCACGTCGGCTTCGGTCGATCTCGTCGTCGCCGACAACCGTCTCTCGCTCCGAGTGGTCGACAACGGCATCGGGCCGCCCGCTTCGACGGATGGCGTCGTCGGCAACGGCCTGCGCAACATGAGCGCCCGTTCGGCGTCGCACGACGGCCACTTCCGTCTCGAAGCGGGAGTGGATGGTGGCGCAGTTCTGAACTGGTCGATCCCCCTCGCCTGATGCGAGTTCGGGACCAAAGTCCCGTCCAGAACCCGCCCCATTCCCCTGATTCGTGAACTTGCGCGACTCCACAGTGTGGTCATGGGTAAAGACGACCGATCAGTTCTGATGTGGGGCGCGTTCGGGGTGGCCCTAGCCGCGCTGTTCGTGGCCGTTGCCAGCCTCACCGGCCTCGTGGGTGACGATTCGTCATCGGCGGCGACCAAAGATGGTCCGACGATCGTCGACGTTCAACTCTCGGAGTTCGCGATCACGCCGGCGGCCATCGTGGTTCCGCCCGGTGAGGTGCAGATTCGCGTCACCAACACGGGTTCGATCGCTCACAACTTCTCGGTACCGGCCCTCGGCAAGAAGACCTCGGATCTCATGGGCGGCGAATCGGAGGTACTCGACCTTGGAACGTTGTCGGAGGGAGTGTTGGATGCCCTGTGTGAAGTCGCCGGTCATTCGGCCTCCGGCATGACGGCGACCATCTCGGTCACCGCCGGCACGGCTCCGAGCGGCGGCCACATGGCAGGCCACGACATGAGCGGCTCGACCAGCTGGCAGGACATGGATGCGGCGATGGAGGTGCGCGCCAAGGCCTTCCCGGCTCAGACCATGGGCGAAAAGGGTGGGCAGCCACTCGAGCCGGTCGTCGAGTCCGACGGTACGAAGGTCTTCAACCTCACGGTCGAAGAAGTCGATTGGGAAGTCGAACCGGGCAAGGTCGTCAAGGCCAAGACCTACAACGGCACGGTTCCGGGACCGGAGATCCGGGCGAACGTCGGCGACAAGGTGAAGATCGTGGTGACGAACAAGTTGAACGAGTCGACGTCGGTCCACTTCCACGGCATCCGCGTTCCGAACCAATTCGACGGTGTCGACCCGTACACGCAGAAACCGATCCAGCCGGGCGAGACGTTCACTTACGAGTTCACGACTCTCGAACCTGCGGTCGGCATCTACCACTCTCACCACGATGCGCAGGTGCAGATTCCCGATGGAATGTTCGGTGCATTCATGGTCGGTGAAATGCCGATTCCCCAGTCGCTCGTCGACCAGGGTTACACCAAGGTCGACGAAGAAGTCACCATGGTTCTCAACGACTCGGGCGTGATCGGTCTGTCGCTGAACGGCAAGTCGTTCCCCGCCACCGAGCCCTACACCCTCCGTCTCGGACAGGTGATGATGGTGCACTATCAGAACGAAGGATTGATGGGTCACCCGATGCACATGCATCAACCCGTGGGCTGGATCATCGCCAAGGACGGACATCCCCTCGATGTTCCGATGCCCGCCGACACGATCTGGGTTTCACCCGGCGAGCGCTACACCGTGCTCTACAAAGCAATCGACCCCGGCGTGTGGGCCTGGCACTGTCACATCCTCAGCCACGCCGAAGGCCCGCAGGGTATGTTCGGAATGGTGACAGCGCTGATCGTCACCCCGTGAATCGGCGGCACCCGGGGATCAGGAATCCTCGGGTGCCAGACCCGATGCACCGAAGTTCTCGGCCCATGTATCGAGCGCTTCATCGATCTGGGTCGGCGGCACCGGAGTGGCGACGAAATAGCCCTGGATCGCGTCGCAGCCCAGATCGCGTACGAGTCGGAACTGCTCGAGAGTTTCCACTCCTTCGGCGACGACCTGCATGTTGAGTGAGTGTCCGACGTCGATTCCCGACTTCGCCATCGGGTCCGGTTCGGCGGCCGCCACATCGAGTCGGTTGATGATGGCCCGATCGATCTTCAGTTCGGTGAATGGCGCAACGAGGAGTCGTTCGTAGTTGCTCGTGCCGGTACCGAAATCGTCGACGGCGAGATGGAAGCCCGCCAAGCGGAGGCGGGTGAGAATCGAGACCGCCGGTGTCATGTCGGTGATCGGCGCGGTTTCGGTGACTTCGAAAGTCCAGGCTTCGGCGGGGGCCGTGGCGGTGAGGATCCGCTGTGCGCGACGGGGCAGTTCGTCGTCGGACAAGTCGAGGACCGAGATGTTCAGCGAGACGTCGGGCATCGATGCCAACGCGCGATGTCGATGACGGTCGTGGGCGGCCATCGACATCACAGCATCGAGAAGATCGGCGGTCCGATTCATTTCTTCCACCAGCGCCACGTAGATCGAAGGCGGCACATTCCCCTTCACCGGGTGCTGCCAGCGAACGAGCGCCTCGACGCCGATCACGTCGCCGGTGAGTGCCGACACCTTGGGCTGATAGACGAGGCGCAAGAACTCGGGGTCGAGTAGCTGGCCTTCTTCGATGAGGAGCCGCGGGCCGGTCGGGTCGATGACTCGCGGGCCGATGTTGCGCATCTCCGACATCGCGGTGCGCAGTAGATCCAACGAGAACGGTTTGGCGAACGTAGCCAGGACGCGGAGGCGGTGCATCTCGGCGATGCGACCAGCGCTCGTGATGAGGGATTCGTCAGCTCCACTCACGAGGATGATCGGCAGACCGCGGTGCGATGATCCGAGTCGGCCCATCAATTCGATGCCGTCGAGGTCGCCGAGCGAGAGATCGAGGACCACGAGATCGAATCGGCCTCCGAGAGCGGCCTCGATCTCGTCGCCCGAAGACGCCGATGTGACGTGGAACCCGATCGACTCGGCCACCGCTTCGATGAGTTCACAGATCGCCGGCTCGTCGTCGATCACGAGTACGCGTGTGGCGGCTTCGTTCATCGATCGCCTCCGGCCGGACCCTCGGCGAGCAACGGTGTGACCGCCGCGTAGAGATCGTCACGCGAGAACGGTTTGGCCAGTGTGCGCTCCCCCAGTTCCTGGAGCGCGCGCATGCTCGCGCTGTAGCCCGTCATGAAGACCACGGCGAGATCGGGGTCGATGGCCGTGGCCAACTTCGCGAGTTCGATCCCGTCCATCTCCTCGCCGAAGTTCGCATCCGAAACGAGTAGGTCCGGGCGGAGTTCCTCGACCATCTGCAGAGCTGCCTTCGGATTGGTGGCAAAACGCGCGTCGACACCGACATCGATCAGCCAAGCCGCGACCATCTCGGCCAACGACTGCTCGTCGTCCGCGACGACCACTCGTCGACCGGCCCGTCGCCGCGGCACGTCGCGTTGCGAATCGTTGGCCGGATCGTGGATCGGCAGCACCAGGGTGACCGTCGTCCCGATCCCGATCTGGGTCGAGAGGTGCGCGGTCCCGCCCGACTGCTGTGCGAATGCGTACACCGTGGCCAGCCCGAGCCCGGTTCCACTGCCGGCTCGCTTGGTGGTGAAGAAAGGCTCGAAGGCACGGGCCGCCACCTCGGGGGGCATACCCGAACCATCGTCGGCGAGACTCAACGCGAGATGGTCGCCCGACAAGTTCCACGACGGATCCAACTCGTCGGCACTCAGGCGCCGCGCGGCGATCGACAGTGTTCCGGTGGGCCCCATCGCGTCGCGGGCGTTGAAAGCCAGGTTCAAGATGCAACTCGACAATCGGCCGGCGTCGAGCATCAGGTGCACCGACTGGTCGGGAATGTCGACGGTCACCGTGCGGCCGGCGCCCAGTGCTTGGCGGACCAACGGGAGAATGCCCTTCAACAGATCGGCCAGGACGACATCGCGTTCCTCGAGGGGCTGACTCCGCGCCACGGCGAGCAACGACTTGGTGATCTCGGCACCTCGCTCCACGGCACCGAGTGATCGCGAAACGAACTTGCTCAACTTTTCGTCGTTGGCCACGAGATCGTTGGTTGCGAGCAACTGAAGGTTTCCGAGGGTCACGAACAGAAGGTTGTTGAAATCGTGAGCCAGACCACCGGCCAATGCTCCGAGTGACTCCATGCGCTCGGCCTGCGCCGAACGCATGGCCCGTTGACGCCGTTCGGTCGCGTCGACGACGTGGAGCATTCCCCATCGCGAGTCACCTTCACCGATCGGTGTTCCCGTGGCTTCGAGAATGCGCATCTCACGCGCGGACGGATCGTCGTCGGTGAACTCCAGGCGTTTGGCGTTACCGGCCAGAACGTCGGCCACGAGACCTTCGAGGAGCGCTGCGGCGACGGGATCACCCTCCAGACCGAGGGATTCCACGACACCGACCGGAGTCGAGTCGGTCCGCAGCGACGAACTGACAGCGATCACACGACGACGCGAATCGAACACCACGGCATCACCGTCGACGGTCGCCAAGGCGGACTCCACGACCGCCCGCCGACGACGACGTTCGGCGGCGAGTCGGCGGCCGGCGACACGCACGACGATCAGTAGCGACGCGACCCACAGGACGATCACCACCACGAGTGCAACCACGATCCGATGGTAAGGGAACCACCGGTAGCATCGGGGGAACCGGGGAGTGGCGCAGTGGTAGCGTTCCTGCTTTGGGTGCAGGAGGTCGGGGGTTCAAATCCCCCCTCCCCGACTCTGACGTCGTGTTCTCATTGTGCAACAGTGCGGACATGACGATTCTCGATCTTCCGATCAGCAAACTCGACGGCTCACCCTCGAAGCTGGGCGACCTCGGCGCCAAGGCTTTCCTCGTGGTGAACGTCGCCAGCAAGTGCGGCCTCACCCCGCAGTACACCGCCCTCGAAGCGCTGCACGAGCGGTTCAATTCGAAGGGATTCACCGTCGTCGGCGTTCCGTGCAATCAATTCGGCGCCCAGGAACCGGGTTCGCCTGAAGAAATCGCCACGTTCTGCTCGACCAACTACGGGGTCACTTTTCCGATGACCGAAAAGGTCGAGGTCAACGGCGGTGGTCGACACGCGATCTACCAGGAGCTCACCCAGGTCGCCGACGCCGAGGGCACGAGCGGAGACATCCGCTGGAACTTCGAGAAGGTCCTCGTGGCCGGCGATGGTCGCATCGTCGCGCGGTATTCGCCGATGGTCGCCCCCGATGATCCGGCGGTGGTGTCGGCGATCGAGTCGTTGATCGGCTGAGCGTGGGCCACCTCGACGGCCGGGTCGCTCTGGTGACTGGCAGCGCGGATGGAATCGGCGCCGGCATCGTTCGTCGTCTCGCGGAAGACGGCGCTCGCGTGGTGGCGGTCGACATCGACGAAGAGCGTGGTCGTGCCTCGGCGTCGGCTCACGGCGATGCCGTTCATTTCGTCCGCGCCGATGTGACACGTGAATCCGACGTGATCGAAATGATCGCCTCCGGCGCGCGAACTCTCGGACCCATCGACATACTCGTCAACAACGCGTGGGGTGGCGGGCGCATGGGACGGGTCGAGTCCAAGCCGACCGAACTCCTGCAACACGGGCTCGACATGGCGTACTTCGCCGCGTTCTGGGCGATGCGCGAATGCTTCCCCCACATGAAGACTCAGAAGTGGGGCCGCATCGTCAACGTGTGCTCGCTCAACGGCGTGAACGCGCACATGGGCACACTCGAGTACAACGCCGGCAAGGAGGCTCTTCGCGCCCTCACCCGCACGGCAGCGCGCGAGTGGGCCGCGACTGGCGTGATCGTGAACGCCATTTGCCCGGCGGCCAAGAGCGCCGCTTTTCGTCGGGTGATGGGCGAGCATCCCGAACTCGAGGCCGCGGCCGATGGCGCGAACCCGATGGGTCGGATCGGAGACCCGTACCTCGACATCGCACCGGTGGTGTCGTTTCTTGCCGGCGACGAATGCCGCTACCTGACGGGCAACACCTTGTTCGTGGACGGTGGCAGCCACATCAATGGGAGTCCGTGGGCTCCCGATCTCGGCGACTGAACGAATCCGGTTATTGGGCGGCCCAGGCCGCTTCGAATTCGGCGTCGAAGTCGTGGATCTCGCGTCCACTCACGTCGATCAGCGCTCGGTGAATCGTGTTGCTGTAACGGAATTCGCTCGGATACTCCGACGACACCGGTGTGCAGTCGTCGTATCCGCAGCAGATGCCCTCGCCGGCCAATGAGAAGCGCACCGGGATGCTCCGGTTCATTCGCGAGCGATCGACTTCCCGCCCGTCGATGTGGAGCACGATGTCGCTCTCACCGGGCACGCGTGGGTTGGCTCGTGCCTGCCGGGCGAGCGCGGAGTCCGATTCGGCGAGACGAATCTCGGCCACCACGGTGTGACGACCCGGCGCGAGTGGAGCGGCGACGGTGTGCTCGTCGACACCGAGGTAGTTGTAGGTGAACCGGAGTTCACCGTTCTTCACGAAGAGAGTGAAACCCGCGAAACGACCTCCGGCCGCGATCAGTGCACCTTCATCACCGGCGTCGTACGACACGTCGGCGACGAGCCGCGTGGTCCGACGATGCAGGAACGGAGCATTGGCTTCGGGCAACGGGGCGGCACCCTGTCGCAGGAACACCGTGTCGCCCACCGGCCCGGGCGGGCGCTGATTGGCAACCGAACGCCGGGCCTGGAGCGGTAACGCACCGTACCGACGCGCCTCGTCCCACCACAGTTGCTTCATGGCTTCGAGCCGTTCGGGTTCGTCGGCGGCGAGGTCGAGTGTCTCGGCCGGATCGACGGCGACGTGGTAGAGCTCCCACTTGTCGGCCGAGTAGGGCGCGTCGACATCGTCGGCTTCCGTGTACTTGAGTTGTGGGTGGAACGTGACCGCCTTCCACCCCTCGTGGTAGATCGCCCGACACGCGAACTGCTCGTAGTACTGAGTGCGGCGACCGACGAAGGCGGCATCGTCGAAGGATTCGAGAATGCTCGCTCCCGCCACCGGATCTTGGTCGATTCCATTGACCGCCGCCGGCATGGAGAGCCCCGCGGCGGCGAGAACAGTGGCCCCGAGGTCGACCGCGTGCACATAGCCGTCGCGGAGTTGGCCGGCACTCGCACCCATCCGGGCCGGCCACGACACGATCAGCGGATCGCCCACGCCGCCTTCGTGGGTCTCGCGCTTCCACCTCTTGAAGGGTGTGTTGCCGGCCATGGCCCAGCCCCACGCGTAATGCGCATGACTGTCGGGGCCGCCGAGTTCGTTCATCAGCTCGAACGTGCGGGCCTTGTCGTGCGGAAGTCCGTTGAAGACGAAGTTCTCGTTGAACGTTCCGTGCACACCACCCTCCGATGATGCACCGTTGTCGCTGCACAGCATGATGAGCGTGTTCTCGAACTCGCCGGTGCTCCGGAGGTGCTCCACGAATCGTCCGATCTGGGCGTCGGTGTGGGTGAGCATGCCGGCGAAGACCTCCATCATGCGCGCGTAGACGCGTCGGTCTTCGGCTGGGCAACTCGACCACTCGGGCACCCACGGCGGCCTCTCGTTGAGAATCGTGGAAGTCGGCATGACGCCGAGTTCCTTCTGCCGGGCGAGCACCCGGTCCCGATACGCATCCCAACCGTCGTCGAATTGCCCCTTGTAGGCATCGATGTAGGCCTGGGGTGCCTGGTGCGGCGAGTGACACGCTCCAAAAGCCATGTACATGAAGAAAGGCTTGATCGGTTCACCCACCCGCAGGTCGTCGACCATCGTGATGGCCTTGTCGACCATGTCCTCGGAGAAGTGATAGCCGTCGCGCCGTTCCACCGAATGAAGCAACGTGTTGTCCATCACGAGGTCGGGCGCGTATTGATTGGTCTCGGCCCCGATGAATCCGTAGTACCGCTCGAACCCTTGACCGAGGGGCCAACGGTCACGCGGCGCGCCCGCGTGAAGTTCGTCAGCCGGCGCCAGATGCCATTTGCCGACCGCGAAAGTCGAGTAGCCGTTCTGGCGGAGTACGTCACTGACGAACGCGCAGCTCTTCGGGATGCGCGCGTGAAAGCCGGGGAAGCCCATGGCGAGATCGGCGATGCCACCCATGCCACACGTGTGGTGATTCCGGCCCGTGAGGAGACAGGCCCGGGTCGGTGAGCACATGGCCGTGGTGTGGAAGCGAGTGAACTGCAACCCGCCCCGAGCGAGATCGTCCATGTGCGGCGTCTGCATCGGACTTCCGAAACATCCCAGGTGCCCGTAACCGACGTCGTCGAGGACGATGAGAACGACATTCGGCGCGCCCTGTGATGCTCGGGGCGGAACCGGCCAGGCGGCGACGCTGTCGGCCAAGGTCTCGCCGACCTTTCCGATGAAAGAACTTCCTTCGGGATACGTGAGCAGTTCGTCCATGGCTTCCCCCTCTTCTTCGTCCATCGACTTTAGGGGTGTCGTTCTCCTTCGGAGAAGAGAGCGCGCCCCGCTATCCTCAGGAGCAAAGTTCTGCGGGTGTAGCTCAATGGCTAGAGTTCCAGCCT
>SYCI01000153.1 GCA_005787035.1 Actinomycetota bacterium
GGAGGTTGCAGTTCACGACGAAGATCAGGTTGTCGAGTTGTTCGCGCGACGCGAGTGAGAGCGCGCCGAGAGTCTCGGGTTCGTCGCATTCACCGTCGCCGAGATACGCCCACACGCGACTCGTGCTGGTGTCGTCGAGTTGGCGGTTGAGGAGATAACGGTTGAAGCGGGCCTGATAGATCGCGCTGATCGGGCCGAGCCCCATGGAGACCGTGGGGAACTCCCAGAAGTCGGGCATGAGTCGCGGATGCGGATAACTGGAGAGCCCGCGACCCGGTCGGCCGATTTCACGCCGGAAGTGGTCGAGGTCGTCTTCGGTGAGCCGACCCTCGAGGAACGCGCGCGCGTACACGCCGGGCGCCGCGTGACCCTGGAAGTACACATGATCGCCGGGAGTGCCGTCGTCCTTGCCGCGGAAGAAGTGGTTGAACCCGACCTCGTAGAGGCTCGCCGAACTCGCGAAGGTGGAGAGGTGACCGCCGATGCCGTCGGCCTCGCGATTGGCGCGCACCACCATGGCCGCCGCGTTCCAGCGGATGTAGGCGCGGATGCGGCGCTCGATGTGTTCGTCGCCCGGGAACCACGGCTCGTACTCGCGCGGGATGCTGTTCACGTACGGCGTGGACACCGTGGCCGGGAACGACACCTGGCTCTCGCGTGCCCGCTCGAGCAGACGCGACAGCAAGTAACGCGCCCGAACTTTGCCGTGCACGTCGATCACGGCGTCGAGGGAGTCGAGCCATTCCTGCGTCTCACCCGGATCGGTGTCGGGGAGTTGATGCACGGAACCGTCGAAGAGCATGCGCAGAGTCTCGCAGGGTTACCGGTGGGTATGCAGGGGATCGGGCGGGGCGTGGGTCATGATTGACCGATGCCCGCACCCGATCGTTCCGCGACGTCGCCACTCGGCATCCCGCATGCACTCGTCGTGTACACCGATGGTGCGTGCAGCGGAAACCCCGGACCGGGCGGATGGGCGTGGGCGTTGGCCCCCGATGGTTCGCGCTCGGACGCAGGAGGCGATCCGGCCACGACCAATCAGCGGATGGAACTCACCGCGGTACTGGAAGCCCTGCGCTCCAATTTGCCGGTGGCCGAGGCCGAGGTGAAGCGCCTCATCATCGTGTCGGACTCGACCTACGTCGTGAACTGCTTCAAAGACCGCTGGTGGGTCCGCTGGCGGGCGAACGGCTGGCGCAACGCCAAGCGGGAGCCGGTGGCCAATGCCGACCTCTGGGGCCCTCTCATCGACCTCTACACGTCGCTCCCGGACGACCAACGTCCCGACTTCCAGTGGGTCAAGGGCCATAGCGGCGACCCCATGAACGACTTGGTCGACCGTCTGGCCGTGGCGGCCAGCCCCCGCTAGGCCCGGACGGGGCATTTCACCTGCTCAGCAGGGGTCCGATCCCCACGGAGGAGCCGAAGTCGGTACTTTGCCCAGGACCGGACGCCCGCCCGGAGAAATCCCTTCAGGTTCGGCCGCCGTCGGCCGATACATCGGGCGTCCATGAACGACTTCCATCCGTGAAACCCCGTCCCTTCATCCTTCGTCACGTCGTGTCCACTTCGGTGGCCGCCTCACTCGCCGTTTCGGTAGCGGCGAGCTGGATCGGCGCCCCGGTGGCCATGGCGGCCCCCACGACGAACGATGCGGTGGCGGTGGTCTTGGAAGGTCAGGGAAACGGACATGGTCGTGGGCTCAGCCAGTGGGGCTCGTATGGCTGGGCCACGACATACGACAAGGACTGGCGCTGGATCCTCGACCACTACTACGGCGGGACCCAGATGGGCGAGGCACCGCGCGATCAGCGCATGACGGTGCGACTCCTGAGTCTCGATGGTCTGCCCACCTCGGTGATCGCACCGAGCGGTGACGCCGCCGTGAACGACTCGGGCTCGTTCTCATCGGTGACCGTACGACTCGTGCCGGGTACTTCGAGTTTCGACGCGTGGGGCTCGGACTCCACGGCGTGCCCGGACCCGATGGCCAAACTCGACACCGGCACCACATCGTCGAGTCTCGAAGTGCCCAACGGTCCGATCGCTCGCGGCTCCACCGATCGCGCCGCCGTCACCCAGATCCAAGTGTTCCTGTCGCAGTTGTCGCGCACGCGCGATTCGTCAGCGCTCAATCCCGGCGGCACCGACGGACTCTTCGGGCCCATGACCGAGAACGCGGTGAAGGAGTTCCAGCGCCAAGCGATCGACGACGGTGACTACAGCGGCGACGTGGACGGTGTGTGGGACCGCGATCTCGCCGACGCTGCGCGCGACATCATCGACGACATGGAGGTGACTTCCGAATGGGAGTACCTCGGTCGTTTCAAGGCCGGTTCCAACGGTTGGGGTGTGCGCATCTCGATCCCCGATGGTGACGACGAAGACACCGACGCCGACGAGGTACTCGGCGTGTGTCAACCGAGTGGATCGGTGAAGCACTATCGCGGCGCCGTGGTGGCCGCGTATGCCTCGGGCTCCACCACTCCGCACCGCACCGTGAACGACGTACCGATCGAGCAGTACTTGCGCGGCGTGGTTCCGCGCGAATCGCCGGCCTCGTGGGCCGATGCCGCCGGTGGCAAGGGCATCAATGCGCTGCGCGCCCAGTCGGTGGCCGCGCGCTCGTACGGACTCGCGCAGGGTCGGTATGCGTACGCCAAGTCGTGCGACACCGACTCGTGTCAGGTGTACGGCGGTGCGGCCACCCGACCTTTCGCCAATGGTGCGGCAACCGTGCTCGAGGATTCGCGCAGCGACGAAGCGATCGAAGACACGGCGTATTCCATTCGTGTCCGTTCCAATGCGCCGACGGCGCCGGTGTCCACCGAGTTCTCGTCGTCGAACGGCGATCGCACGGCGGGCGGGGCCTTCCCGGCTGTCGACGACGCCGGCGACGCGATCGACGCCAACCCGTGGCGCTGGACGCGCGTGCTCGACGTGTCGGCGCTGGCCTCGCGCTACGGACTCTCCAACATCACCGACGTGAAACTGGAATCCGATCCGAACCTGACGTCTAAGGGGTTCGGTGGCATGTGGTCGAACCGGATGCGCCTCTTCAATGGCAGCAAGTCGGTGGTGGTGAGCCACGACGATCTGCGATCGGCGTACGGGCTGCCGTCGATCAACTTCACACCGAGGCTCGTGTCGCGCGGTCTCGTCTCCAAGGACGACTTCGCCTTCATCGCCGACTCGGTGGGTGAGAGCATCGCGCCACGTGGCGGCGGTGGTGCCTTGCCGTCGCTGTTGAGCGGCGTGTTCGCCTCGGCCAAGTACGACGCCCTGTCGAGCCGTTGCACCGTGGGCAACTGCGTGTCGGGCCAACTGGACGGGCTCGGTGTGGCGCGTGGGCTCACCGGATCACCCGATGTGGTGATGGTGGAACTCGGCTACAACGACTCGGCGAGCGCGTTCGCCGGTCGGGTGGAGCAGGTCATGCAGGCCCTCGACGACAAGGGCGTGCGCCTCGTCATGTGGGTCACGATGTCGGAGCGCCGCCAGGCGAACGGTTCGGCGACGTACGCCGCGCACAATCGCGCGTTGCGCGAGGCGGCCAAGAAGTGGTCGATCCTGCGCGTGGTCGACTGGAACGCAGCGAGTAGTGGTGGCCCCAAGAATCGTTGGTACTCCGATGGCGTACACCTCACGACCTCGGGTCAGGCGCAGTTCGCGCTGTGGATCCGAGATCAACTCGTGGGCTCATCGGGACCCATCGAGCAGGCCCGAGTGTTCGGACAGAATCGCTACTCCACGGCCGTGCAGATCGCCAACGAAGCAGTGTCGGTGGATGCGGTCGACACCGACCACGTGGTGATCGTGAGCGGCAACGGAACCGTCGACGGCTTGGCCGCTTCGGGTTTTGCGGGTTCGGTGAACGCCGCGGTGCTCCTCACTCGTCCCGATGGGTTGCCCGACGAGGTTCTGGCGTATCTACGCGACAACCGCCCCGACCGCGTGACGGTGGTGGGTGGAACCAACGCAGTGTCGGATGCCGTGCTCGAGCAAATCGAGGCGGCGGTCGACGGAGCTCGAGTCCGTCGGGTGGAAGGTGCGAATCGGTACGCGACGGCTCTCGAACTCGCGCGTGAAGTGATGAACGACTCGTCGTTCCTCTTCATCGCGAGTGGTGCGTCGCAAGTGGATGCACTCTCGATCGCCCCGGCGGCCTTCGCCGAGAGCGAACCGCTCGTGCTCGCGAGTCCGAGTGGACTCGACGAAGCGACCTTGGCCTTCGTTCAGGAATGGTGGGCGGCCAACGCAGGCGGCCGCGTGGTGTTGGTGGGTGGATCCACGGTCCTGCCGACTGCGGTGGAGGGGCAGATCACCGGACTTGGTGTGCCGGCCGATCGGGTCACTCGACTCGCCGGACCGAATCGCTACGCGACATCGGCCGCCGCCGTGATCTGGGCGCGTCAGAACGTGTCGGCCTTCGCTGATGATTTCGTGGGCATGGCATCGGGCCAGTCGCCGATCGACTCGCTGACATCGGCACCCTTCTTGGCCGGTCGCGACGATGCGGCGCCGTTGTTGCTCGTACCACCGTGTGGAGAACTACCGGGGGAGACGAAGTATGCGCTCGCTGCGGTGAAGCGGCAAGTGTTGATCGGCGGACCAGCGGCGATTTGTGACGCTCTGGCTTTGTCGCTCAAGCAACTTTCCTCCTAGCCTCGCCGGCATGGACATCAACGGAGCAAGTGCAATCGTCACCGGCGGCGCATCGGGTATCGGCGCCGCCACCGCCCGCCTCTTGGCGGCCAAGGGCGCCAAGGTCGTCGTGGCCGACCTGCAGGAAGACAAGGGCAACGCGGTGGCCACCGAGATCGGTGGTGCATTCTGCAAAGTCGACGTGACCAAGACCGACGACATCATGAACGCCGTGGAGATGGCCAAGTCGATGGGACCGCTCCGCGTGCTCGTGAACTCGGCCGGTATCGGCTGGGCCCAGCGCACGGTGGGCAAGGGTGGTTCGTACGACACCGCCGCCAATCTCGACGCCTACAAGAAGGTCATTGCCATCAACCTCGTGGGTACCTTCGACTGCATCCGCATCGCCGCCACGGCGATGAGCGTGACCGAGCCGCTCGCCGACGGTGAGCGCGGAGCGATCGTGAACATCGCATCGGTGGCTGCGTTCGACGGCCAGCTCGGTCAGGCGGCGTATTCGAGCTCCAAGGGTGGCGTCGTGGGTATGACCCTCCCGGTGGCCCGCGATCTCGCGGCCGTCGGTGTGCGCGTGAACACGGTGGCGCCCGGTCTGATCAACACGCCGATCTACGGCGAGGGTGAGGGCAGTGAGCAGTTCAAGGAGAAGCTCCAGACCGGAGTGCTCTTCCCGAACCGCCTCGGCTACTCGACCGAGTTGGCCTCGATGGTCGTGGAGTGCGTGACCAACAGTTACATGAATGCCGAAACCATCCGCGTGGATGGCGGCATTCGCATGCCACCCAAGTGATTTCTTGGTGTTCTGGTGAGGTTTCTTCACCCATACGGTGAAAAAACCTCACCAGAACACCGGCCTTAGGTCGTGTAGTCGGCGTTGATGCGGACGTAGCCGTCGGTGAGGTCACAACCCCACACGGTCGCTTGCGCGTCTCCGGTGTTCAAGGTGACGTGGATCAGGACCTCGTCCCCGCGCATGTAATCGGCGAGGCGGGCCAGTCCCTTCTCGTCGACGGCCACCGGATACACCTCCTGTGATCCGAAGCGGATGATCACCTCGTTCTGATCGATGTCGGTCTCGTCGTGGCACTTGCCCACCGCCATGGCCACCCGTCCCCAATTCGGGTCGGCGCCGTGGATCGCCGTCTTCACGAGCGGTGAGTTCACGATCGACTTGGCCACGACCTTGGCCTGGCGGACGTCGCGCGCCCCGTCCACGCGCACTTCGATGAGGGTTTCGGCACCCTCGCCGTCGCGCGCCACCTGCTTGGTGAGCGATCGCGCGACCTCGAAGAGCGTGTTCTCGAGCGCCGCGTGGTCCACGGGACCGGCGGCACCGCTCGCCAACACGATCGCGGTGTCGCTCGTGGACGTATCGGTGTCGACCGACACGCAGTTGAAGGTCTGGTCGATGACCCGACGCCACATGGCGTCGAGCGTGGCGCCGTCGATGAGCGCGTCGGTGAACACGAGCGTGATCAACGTGGCCATGTCGGGTTCGATCATGCCCACGCCCTTGGCCACCCCGACCACGCGCGCCGCGCCGGCCGATGCCTCGGCGATCTTGTGAACGGTGTCGGTGGTCATGATGCCGCGCGCCACGTCGTCGGCGTCGTTGCTCGGCAACGGCGCGGGTAGAGCCGCGAGACCGGCGCGGATGCGTTCGATCGGGTACACCCGCCCGATCACACCCGTGGACGCGATGAGGACGTCACTGGCCGCGCAACCCAGATGAGCCGCCACGCGCTCGGTGACTTCGCGCGCATGCGCGAGTCCCACCGGACCGTTGGCGACGTTGGCGTTCTTGGAGATCACCACCACGGCGCGGGCCCGATGATCGGTGAGGTGCTCGCGACTCACGAGCACACTCGGCCCGGCGAACAGACTGCGTGTGAACACTCCGGCCGCCGCCACGGGTGCATCGCAGGCGACGATCGTGAAGTCCTTCGAGTCGTCCTTGATGCCCACGTTGGTGACGAAACTGCGGAAGCCCGCCGGCAGCGTGGTCATGTCAGTTCTTGTGCAGGGCGGCGTTGAGTCCACCCCAACTGCCAGTGCGCGGCGAAGCCTCCACGGCACCGGTGCGACTGTTGCGACGGAAGAGGAGCCCGTTGGCTCCCGACAACTCGCGGCCTTTGGCCACCGAACCATCGGGCAGACCCACGAGAGTGCCGGCCGTGACGTACAGGCCGGCTTCCACGATGCACTCGTCGCCGAGGCTGATCCCGATACCGGCATTGGCACCGAGCAAGCAGCGCTCGCCGATGCTCACGACTTCTTTGCCACCACCCGACAGGGTGCCCATGATCGATGCACCACCGCCGATGTCGCTGCCGTCGCCCACCACCACGCCAGCCGAGATTCGACCCTCCACCATCGACGCGCCGAGGGTGCCGGCATTGAAATTGCAGAAACCCTCGTGCATCACGGTGGTACCGGGGGAGAGGTGGGCGCCGAGACGCACACGATCGGCGTCGGCGATGCGCACGCCGCTCGGCACCACGTAGTCGGTCATGCGTGGGAACTTGTCGAGGCCGTGCACCGTCAGGATGCGGCCACTCTGCTTCTCCTGCCAGCGGACTTCGTCCACTCGATCGGGGAGCACCGGTCCGAGATTGGTCCAGGCCACGTTGGCGAGCAGTCCGAAGGCGCCGTCGAGGTTCAGCGATCGCGGCTTGGCGAGTCGGTGCGACAAGAGGTGCAGGCGCAGATAAACGTCGACCGCATCGGCCGGCGCGGCATCGGTGTCGATCGTGACCGTCTCCGTAGAGACGGCGACGGCGCGCAACGCGTGCAACTGACGATCGATGGGCCGCGAGTCGGCTTCGGCGCGTTCGCCCCATGCGAGCGAGTGGAACCAAGCGTCGAGGATTTGGCCGTCGTTGCTCGATCCGTCGGCGACGCGGGTGACGAGAGCGTGACCCCAAGCTGCGGGCATGACGTCTCCTTTCGGACTAGAGGACTTCGTGACGAAGAGTCGGGAACAAGATGACTTCCTTGATGGAGGTCACCCCGGCGAGGAGCATGGCCACACGGTCCATCCCGATGCCGAGTCCGCCGGTGGGCGGCATGCCGTATTCGAGGGCCCGTAGGTAGTCCTCGTCGACCGTGCCGCGCTCGGCGTCACCGGCGTCCTTGGCCGCCTGTTCCTCTTCGAAGCGGAGGCGCTGCTCCACCGGATCGTTGAGCTCGCTGTAACCGTTGGCGAGTTCGCGCGTGCCGACGAATAGTTCGAAGCGCTCGGTGAGGAGCGGGTCGTGGCGATCGGCGCGGGCGAGGGGCGAGATCTCCACCGGGTGTCCGGTCACGAAGGTCGGCTCGATGAGTGACGTCTCGGCGACGGCCTCGAAGATCTCCTCGATCAACTTACCCGAACCCCAACGCGGTTCCCAACGCACACCGTGCTTCTCGGCGAGCGCGCGCAGATCGGCCACCGGCTGCGACGGGTGCACCTCGACGCCGGTCTTCTCGGCCACGAGATCGATCATGCGCGCGCGGCGCCACGGCTTGGCGAGATCGACCCGATGCGGATTTCCTTCGTGGTCGAAGATGTCGACCACCGTGGTGCCGATGGCATCGCGCGCGGCCTGAACGATCAGTTCTTCGGCGACCGCCATGACCTCGCTGTAATCACCGAAGGCCTGATAGAGCTCCATCATCGTGAACTCGGGATTGTGGCGGGTGCTGATGCCCTCGTTACGGAACACGCGGCCGATCTCGTAGACGCGCTCCATGCCACCCACGATCAACCGCTTCAGATGAAGTTCCAGCGCGATTCGCAAGTACAACTGCATGTCGAGGGCGTTGTGGTGCGTGAGGAACGGCCGGGCATGCGCGCCGCCGGCCTCCACGTGCAACACAGGCGTTTCGACCTCGATGAAACCCTTGCCGGCCAGAGTGCGGCGGAAACTCGAGATCACGGCATGCCGGACCTCGAAGGCGCGTCGCGCGTCTTCGTTCACGATGAGGTCGGCGTAGCGCTGACGGAAACGGGTGTCGGTGTCGGAGAGCCCGCGCCACTTGTCGGGCATCGGCCGCACGGCTTTGGCGAGCAGCTGCAGGCGCTCGACCTTGACCGACAACTCACCCTTGCGGGTGGTCATCACCGTGCCCTCCACACCGACCCAGTCGCCGAGGTCGAGGTGACCGATGTCGGCGAACGAATCGTCGCCCACCACGGCCTTGGAGACGAACAACTGGATCTCGTCGCCACGGTCGCGGACGGTGGCGAAGATCAACTTGCCCTGCTCGCGCTTCAGCATCACGCGTCCGGCGACGGAAACCCGTTCTTCGGTTTCGGTACCGGGTTCGAGCGAGCCCCATTGCCCGCGTACCTCGGCGAGCGTGTGCGAACGGTCGAAGCGGTACGGATAGGGGTCGACGCCGCGGGCCCGCATCTCGGCGATCCGATCGAGTCGACGCGCCTTCTCGGCAGCCAGGCCACTTCCGGTCAACTCGTTCGAGTCGTTCTCGTCGACTGACGCGTCGTTGGTCGGAACATCGCTCACAGAGGTTGAACGGTAGTGGAATTCGGAGCATCAGGGCTCGTTCATTGACCGACTGCCCGGCACTTCATCGAGGTTCTCGTTAGCCTCGTGTGCATGGCGGTGCGATTCCTCATCATCGGAGGCGGTCCGGCCGGCAACACGGCGGCAACCTTCGCGGCCCGGCTCGGAGCCGACGTCGTGATGGTGGAGCGGGAGCTCGTGGGTGGAGCCGCCCATCTGCTCGACTGCATTCCGTCCAAGACCATGATCGCCACCGGCGGGGCCATGACCTTCAGTCGTCGATTGCACGGCATGGGGCTCGAAGAAGTCGAGACCGAGGTCGACGTGGAGGCCCTGACCGAGCGCATCGAGGCCATCAAGTCGCACCTCGGCAACAACACCACGCAACTTCTCGAGAGCCAGGGCGTGCGCATCGTTCGCGGTTCGGCGCGCTTCACCTCGGCCCACAGCGTGACGGTCGAAGGGACCGAAGGTGCGCAATCGATCGACTTCGATGCGTGCCTCATCGCCACTGGCTCACGTCCGCGGATCCCCGACTGGGTTCAGCCCGACGGCGACCGCATTCTCACCACTCGCGACTGCTACCCACCGCGTGTGTTCCCGTCGAGCGTGTGCGTGATCGGATCGGGTGTGACCGGTGTGGAGTTCGTGCACATGTTCTCGTCGTTCGGAGCCAAGGTCACCCTCGTGGTGAGCCGTCAGCAGGTACTCCCGGGCAAGGACCCCGAAGTCGCGGCCGTCCTCGAGGACGACTTCTTGCGACGTGGGGTGTCGCTCCTGAAAGGCGCGCGCGCGAAGTCGATCGAACGGACCGACGACGGCGTGGTCGTGAAATGCGACGACGGTCGCGAAGTGCGCGCCTCGCATGCCGTGCTCGCCATCGGATCGGTCCCCAACAGCGAGGACCTCGGTCTCGACGCAGCAGGAGTGCAGGTGGACGGCGGTGGATACATCCCGATCAACCACCACTGCATCACCAATGTGGAACACATCTACGCCGCCGGTGACGTGAGCGGCAAGTTGCCGTTGTCGTCGGTGGCCTCGATGCAAGGCCGCAAGGTTGCCGAGCACGTGATGGGACTGCACACCCGCGAACATCGGCACCTCGACTACGACAAGGCGGCTTCGGCGATCTTCACCGAACCCGAGATCGCCGACGTCGGACTCGCCGAAGCCGAGGCGTTCGCGTCGGGCCGCAAGATCCGGGTCACCAAGGTGCCGTTCTCGGCCACGCCCAAAGCGCTCATCAACAACGATTCGCGTGGTTTCGTGAAGATCATCTCCGATCCGGCCACCGGCGTGGTGCTCGGCGGATCGATCGTCGGTCGACACGCGGCCGAACTCATCAGCGTGATCGCCTTGGCGGTCACGGCCAATCTCAAAGTCACTGACATCGTGGAGAGCCTGCTGGTGCACCCGGCGCTTTCCGAAGCACTCGCGGAGGCCGCCGAATGACCGATTTCCCACCCCCCACCGAGCGCAGCGATCAGTTGGCGCCCATCGGCCGTCGAGCCCTCGCGCAGGTCGTCGACGGTCTGGTGGTGGGCATACCGCTGTTCGTCCTCACTCTCGCGTGGGGTGGTGACATCACCGATGCCAACAACGACAACCTGGTCGTGCTCACCGCACTGTGGCTCGGAGTGAATCTCTTCTACAACACCGCGATGATCGCCACTCGTGGGGCCACGATCGGCAAGCGCTTGGTGCGCATCAAAGTCGTCAATCGCACCGACGGCTCGGCCGTGAGTTGGTCGTACGCCGCCGTGCGCGCCCTGATCCCGGCCGTCGCCGGACTCATCCCGGTGATCGGCTTCGCACTCAACATCGCCGTGTACGTGCGGGCCTTCTTCCACCCGTATCGCCAAGGCCTGCACGACGCAGCCGCTGGAACCGTGGTGGTGCGCGTCTAGATCGTTGGGCGAGACCGATGTTGTTAGGCTCGCCCACGTTCTGATCGGCTCGAGCGAGGGGGAGAGTGGCCATGAACCGTTGGTCGTCCCTCATCGTGCGCCTGCGGACTCGACGCACCTTGCGTTGGTTGGTCTTCGTCGTTGCACTTCTGGCCGTCGGTGCGAGTTGGAGCCTCTCTTCGCCCCCGGGTTCGAGCCCGGACGACACGTTCCACGTGCCGAGCATCTGGTGCAGCGCCACGGCCGACGATTCGCTGTGCACCGACCTCGGCCCATCGCCCGACCGTGATGGTTATCGCGACGTGGAGGTGCCGATCGCGATCGGTGACGACATGGCGTGTTTCCGTTACAACTACTTCGAGTCGGCTGGTTGCCAACCCGAACCATCGTCGGAGCGCGTGCGGGCTCAGGCCAACGACGATCTCTATCCCGACGGGTATTACTGGCTGATGGGTCCGTTGGCTTCGACCAACGTCGCCCAGTCGGTGGCCGAGATCAGGCTCGTCAACTGGATCGTCTGTTTCGCGTTGCTCATCGGCGCCATCGCGCTCGCCACTCCCACGATCCGTCGCACCGCGATCGTCGCTCTCGTCGCAACTTCGGTTCCGCTCGCGTTGTTCCTCTTCGCCTCCACCAACCCGAGTGGCATGGTGGTGGCCGCCGTACCGGCCGCATGGATCGGCTACTCGTCCGGACTCCGACACACCGATCGACGGCTGCGCAACGAGTCGCTCGGGCTGGCGACGTTCGCCACGGTGCTCGCACTCTTCATGCGCGCCGATGCCGGGATCTACGTGGTGATCGCTTTGGCCACGGTGGTGGTGGCCGCGCCCGACACCGTGTCGAAGACCCTGCGCCATCGACTTCTGGGCGGGGTGGGTGCGCTCGCGCTCGTGGGAATCGTCGTGGCCGCGGTGACGCGGTACCCGGGAGCCGGCATCACCGTTGGTATGCGACAAGAAGATTTCGATCGCACGCTGTCGGGAATCCTGTTCGAGAATCTGCGATCGGTGTCGCAGTTGTGGACCGGCGCCTTCGGCGATCAGCCGCTCGGCTGGCTCGACACACCGGTGCCGCAGATGACGCGGTTCATCATGACGTCGATCGTCGTGCTACTCGTGGTGACCGGCATCGTGCGTTCATCACGGGTGGCCCGTCGTCCGGTGTACGTGGTTCTCGCCGCGTTGTTCGTGATCCCGATGTATCTGATGGCGCTCGATCGGAGCTTCGTGGGCGAAGGATTCCAGGCGCGTTACCTGCTGCCGCTACTGCCGATTCTGGTGATGTGTTCGCTGGCCGAAGGTGCCGAAAAAGGCTCGATCGTGTCGCGACGCGGACTACTCGTCGGAGTGTCGCTCATCGGGCTGGCTCACGCGTTCGCACTCCACGCCAACATCCGCCGCTACGTGACCGGCATCGAGGTCTACGGATTCGACCTCGACAAGAATCGCGAATGGTGGTGGGCCTGGGGTCCATCGGCCAACGGGGTCTGGGCGATCGGTTCGATCGCGTTCGTGGTGGCCGGGCTCGCGGTGTTCTGGCCGCGCGAAGAGTCGATTACGCGATGACCACGAGAATGTCGCCGCCACCCACGGTGTCGCCGGCCTTCACGCGGACTTCCTTCACGGTGCCCGACTTCTCGGCCTGAATCTGGTTCTCCATCTTCATCGCCTCGAGAACCACGACCGACTGACCGGCCTCCACGGTGGCGCCGACTTCCACGAGAACCTTCACGATGGTTCCCTGCATCGGTGCCGACACCTCACCGGAGCCGCCACCGGCCGCGCCACCCGAACCCGACGCGCGCGTCGGCTTCTTGGCGGCCTTCGCACCACCGGCGGCCACGGCGATCGCAGTCTGCTCGGGCACCCACATGGCCACGTCGAAACGCTTGCCGTTGACCTCGACCGTGGTGTTGCGACGCACGAGAGGTTCGGCGCCTTCTTCGGTGGCCGGCGCCTTGGGCGCTTCCACACCGCTGAGGTCGAGAACTTCCTCGACCCACTTGGTGGAGTGCGTGACGGCGGCGAAATCGGGATGGCGAAGGATCGCGATGTCGGCCGGAATCGTGGTGGCGATTCCCTCCACGACCATTTCTTCGAGGGCGCGGATGGTGCGCGCGATGGCGGTCGGACGATCCTTGCCCCACACGATGAGCTTGCCGACGAGGTTGTCGTAGTACTGGCTGATCTCGTCGCCGGCTTCGTAACCGGAGTCGAAACGAACACCGAAACCATCGGACGTGGTGAGCTTGGTGATCTTGCCGGGGGAGGGCAGGAACTTGCCGCCGGCCGGATTCTCGGCGTTGATGCGGATCTCGATGCCGTGCCCGTTGCGGCGGGCGGCGACCTCGGCCTGGGTCATGGGCAACTTCTCGCCGCCGGCGACCCGGATCTGCCATTCGACGAGATCGATGCCGGTGATGACCTCGGTGACGGGGTGCTCCACCTGGAGGCGGGTGTTCCTCTCCAGGTAGAAGAACTCGCCGTCGGAGTACAGGAACTCGACGGTCCCGGCGTTCACGTAGTCGCACCCCCGGGCCACCTCGACGGCGGCCTCACCCATGGCGGTGAGGATCTCCTCGGGGATCC
>SYCI01000154.1 GCA_005787035.1 Actinomycetota bacterium
CTTGTCGATGAGGCGCACGTCCTCGATGCCGGCCTCCCGCAGTCGAGCTGCGGCCAGAAGTCCACCGAAGCCACCGCCGATCACGATCACCTCGGTGGTGTCGAAGAGCGGGCCGCGCTCCACCGGCGCCACGTACGGATCTTCCAAGTAGTGAGCGAACTGGCCGGCGATCTCGATGTACTGCTCGTTGCCATCGGCGCGCAACCGCTTGTCGCGCTCGAGTCGGTACTTGTCGCGCAACGCGTCGGGATCGAACGTGGTGGTCCCCTGCTGTGCCGTCATGACTCCCCCTTGGCGCGACCGATCTCCCCTTTTTAGTCGGTTCGGGGGTCGGTGGGTCACCCGAGCAGGTCGAGCGACTCCAGTTCGATGCACTGCCGGCCGTATTGAGTGGCCATGTAGACGAAGAGGTCGTCGCCCCGCTCGGTGCGGGCGGCCATCGAGGTCGCCAACACGGTGATGATGAGTCCCCACAAGGCGCCGAACCGGTAGTCGCGCCAGCAAGTGTCGGGGTCGTAGGCGATTCCCCGGGCCGTCAACTGCTCCCGGTACGAATCGACGAGCGCGCGCTCGACGTCGGCCCGACGGTCCGGATGGAAACTGCTCGCCACGAGGTAAGCGACGTCGACCATGCCCATCCCTTGATTGACGGTCTGCCAGTCGACGATCACGAGTGGCGGCGCACCGGGCGTGCGAGCGAACAGGAAGTTGTCGGGTCGGAAGTCGTAGTGCGCGACGGTCAGTGGCGATCCGGTACCCCGCGCCCACCGACCCACACCGGCTGCGAACTTCTGCACGAAGTCGACGATCGACGCGTCGAGTCGCGATCCGAGACGCTCGAGGAACGGTGGGAGAAGCATCGAATACAGCACGTGCAATCGTTCGGCGCGTTCGTCCTCGGTGGAGGGTTGCGGCCACGAATCAGCGAGTGATGGGTCGCCCCAACGTGGTGCGTGCAACTTGACCGCTTGGTCGATCGCGAGCGCAGCTTCGTCGGCGGTGAGTCCGGCGAAGTGGTCGCCCTGTTCCGATCCGGCGAGATCTTCCATGATCAGGCAGAAGCCGGGCTCAGCGGCATCGAAGGCCGCGTGCAGACACCGCGGAGCCCGAACATCGACCGTGTGCGCGAGGTTGCGATAGAAGTTCCACTCGGTGATGTAGGCGCTACCGCCGAAACCCGTGAGACGCGCCGTTTCGTCGCGCGACGGGAACTTGCCCATGATCGTCGCCGGTCGGCCGGTCGGATCGCTCCAGGTCAGGTGAAAGCGCGCGTTGCAGCCGGTCTGGCCCGTTCCCACGTAGCCACCGAACTCACTTCGTTCGAGCTTTGCTCCGCCGGCGACTCCCGTCGCTTCGAGCACCGCGCGCATCCATTCGGTCTCGATCTTCTCCGGATCGCTACGCACGCCGAGATGATCGGGAAACGAATGACTCGACGATGAAGTTCCTTGGCCCACGGACGAGACCGTAGTGGTCGGTGCGGTGGCAGACTCCAACGGATGACACCCGCACGAGTCGGCATCCAACTCCCCGAGGTCGAGCGCGTCGTGACCTGGTCCGAATACGTTCGAATGGCCCGAGCCGCCGAGGAATCCGGTTTCGCGTCGATCTGGATGGGCGACCACCTGCTGTATCGCGGCGACGGCCGCCCCGAACGCGGACCGTGGGAAGCCTGGACTCTCCTGTCGGCGCTGGCCGCCGAGACCGAACGTGTCGATCTCGGTCCGCTCGTGGCCTGCCTCGCCTTTCATCCCCCGGCCGTCATCGCCAAGATGGCCGCCACGATCAACGAGGTCAGCGGCGGTCGGTTCATCCTCGGAATCGGAGCGGGTTGGAATCAACCCGAGTTCGACGCCTTCGGCTTGCCGTTCGACCAACGCGCCGCCCGCTTCGAGGAGGCGTTTCACATCATCGATCGCATGACGCGCGGCGAGCGGGTCAGCCTGCAGGGGCGCTTTCACTCGGTCGACGACGTGGTGTCGTTACCACCCGCGCGGCACGAGCAGCGAATCATGGTCGGCTCGACCGGCGAGCGCGTCCTGCGCGCAACTCTCCCCCGTGTGCACTGGTGGAACACCTGGTTCGACTGGTTCGGTAACACGGCCGAGGGTTTCGCGGTGGCCAACGCCCGGATCTCGGAAATCGCCCGCGAAGTCGGGCGCGACCCCGATGACGTGAAGCGCAGCGCGTGTGTGCTGGTGCGTGTCGAAGACGATGCGAACGAGCGACCCAAACCCGAGACCTATCCGGAGGCCACACTTTCCGATGTCGCCCGCCGAGTGCAAGAACTCGGTGAGGCCGGTGCCCACGAGGTGATACTCGTGGCGAACCCCATCGACGAACGTTCGATACGCCGATTGGGTGAAGCGCTCGTCGGTTGAGTTCCGGCGCCTCGAGTCACGCGGGCCGGTGCAACACCGCTCGATCGATCACCACGACGAGTTCTCCCGCGCGTATCTCGCCCCGACCATCGGCGATCAGCGAATAGGCGGCGTGCTCACCGGGCCCGGCTCCACCGGGCCACACGACGGTCACCTGTGGATTGCGTTCCACATCGGTCGTCGTCGAACGGCCGACGGATCCGAACACGACCGTGTCGGCCGAAACACGCGGACGCAACGACACCACGTGAACGCGGTCGTCGGAAGTGGTGAGCACGAAGGCGTACGGGCGATCGGCGAGTTGGTCGGCGATCGCCGCCGGCTCCACACGAATACTCAACGATGACTACCCCAGGAGTCCCAGTGCGTCATCGACGACGTGGGCAGACGATGGGCCGGCTTGAAGTCGTCACCGGTGTAGTACGCGACTGGGAAGAGCGCGGTCTGCGTCCATTCGCTCGGGATGCCAAGAAGTTCGCCGATCTCCTTCTCGTGGAACAAGTGGATCGTCGTCCACGCCGTGCCGAGACCACGCGAGCGCAAGGCGAGCATGAAACTCCAGGCGGCCGGAAGAATCGATCCGTAGGTGCTGGCTTGGGCGACCACCATCGGCACCGACTCGACTCGCCCCTGAACACATGGGATCACATGAACCGGTACGCGCTCGAGGATCTCACCGAGATAGGTGGCCGACTCCATCACCTTGGGCATCACGTGTTCGCGCGGATCTCCGGGGGGCAACGGCGGCGGATAACCCGAACCCGACATCACTTCGCCGCCGCGTCGGTACGCCTCGGCGATCGCCTTGCGCTTGGCCGGATCGGTCACCACGACGAACGACCAGTTCTGAGCATTCGTACCCGTGGGCGCCTGCAACGCGATGTCGATGCACTCGGCAATGACCTCCGGCTCCACCGGTCGTTCGAGGTCGAGGCGCTTGCGAACCGACCGTGTGGTGGTGAGCAACTTGTCCGCCGAAGCCCGATCGATTCCGGGCACGTTCTTCCCAGGCATGACTCCCCCTTCGTCGCATCGCACCCTAGACCGCCCGTGAGCAGGACGAATCGCCCTTCCGCAATTCCCGAGTTGTTGAGTCGGGATTAGGGGGTTAGCGTCCCGCCCACTCGAGTACCCGCGTCATTCTGACCCAAGGAGATTCCATGGCCATCCGCCTCGGCGACACCGCCCCCGACTTCACCGCCGACACCACCCAGGGCACCATCAACTTCCACGAGTGGCTCGGCAATTCGTGGGGAGTGCTCTTCAGCCACACCAAGGACTTCACGCCTGTCTGCACCAACGAGTTGGGTTACGTGGCCC
>SYCI01000155.1 GCA_005787035.1 Actinomycetota bacterium
AAGGGCAACAAGACCTCCACCAACCCGATCGCTTCGGTGTACGCCTGGACCGGTGGCCTCAAGCACCGCGGCAAGCTCGACAACAACCCCAAGCTCATCGAGTTCGCCGAGAACCTCGAGCGCGTGTGCGTCGAGAGCGTCGAAGGCGGCGAGATGACCAAGGATCTTTCCATCCTCATCTCGAAGGATCAGCCGTGGCTGACAACAGAGGATTACCTCGCGGCGCTCGATCGCCGCTTGCAGCAGAAGATGAAGTGACCGCGTGCGAGCCGTCGTTCTGCGCGCACACGGTGGCCCGGAGGTCCTGACCTTCGAGAACGTTCCCGACCCGACACCCGGACCCGATGAAGTCCTGGTGCGCATCGTCGCCACGGCCCTGAATCGCGCCGACATCCTGCAACGCATGGGCGGCTATCCCGACCCCCGTGGTGGTCTCGCGTTCGAGATCCCCGGACTCGAGTTCTCCGGTGTCGTGGCGGGAGTCGGTTCCCGTGTGACGTCGTGGAAGATCGGCGACCACGTGATGGCCATCGAAGCCGGCGGTGCGTACGCCGAACTCATCTGCACTCACGAGCGGCAACTCATGCCCGTTCCGGCTGGTGTGGCTCTGGCCGACGCCGCCGCCGTCCCCGAGGTGTTCCTCACCGCGTGGGACGCGCTCGTGGTGCAAGGTGGACTCACATCGGGCCGGTGGGCACTCGTGCACGCCGGAGCCTCGGGTGTCGGGACGGCCGCCATCCAGATCGCCAAAGCCATCGGTGCGAGTATCGCCGTCACGTGCTCGGCGGCCAAGATCGAAGCGTGTCGCGCTCTCGGCGCCGACATCGTCGTGGAGCGTTCACCGCACGATTGGTTGGCCGAAGTCCAAGAGTCGGTGCCGTCGGGATTCGACGTCGTTCTCGATGTGGTGGGTGGCGACGAAGTCGATCGCAACCTGCGCGCCGTGGCCCCGAAGGGGACCATCGTGCAAGTGGGTCTGATGGGCGGTGGATCCACCAACGTGAACGTGGGGTTACTCCTCGCCAAGCGTCTGCGTTGGATCGGTACCACGTTGCGCGCGCGGCCGATCGAGGAAAAGGTCGCCGTGACCCAGCGATTCATCCGTGAGGTCCTGCCGTTGTTCGCGGCCGGATCGTTGCATCCGGTCATCGATCGTCGTTACCCGTTCACCGACATCGCGGCTGCCCAGGAGGCCATGGCCCAGAACGCGAACACGGGCAAAATCCTGATCGACATCTCACCCGGGCATGGCTGACCCATCGGCCACGACCAGTCGTGGCATGGCCCATCATCCCGGACTCGACGGTGTGCGCGCGTGCGCGCTCATCATGATCATGTTGTTCCACGCGAATCCGGACTGGATTCCCGGCGGATTCATCAGCGTGTCGTTGTTCTTCACGCTCTCGGGTTATCTCATCACTTCGCTGCTCGTCTTCGAGGGCGAGGCCAACGGTCGGGTCTCGTTGCGCGACTTCTGGTCGCGGCGACTACGTCGCCTCGCGCCCGCCGCCCTGGTGGCTCTGCTCGTGGTGGTCGGACTCTCGACGTGGCTGAGCACCGGGGTCGAGCAAGGGCGCATCCGCGGTGATGCGGTGGCGGCGGCGACCTACGTGGCCAACTGGCGGTCGATCTCGTCGGGTCATTCGTACGCCGAGATCTTCGCCGACGCCAGCCCGCTCCAACATCTGTGGTCGTTGTCGATCGAGGAACAGCTCTACATCCTCGTTCCGCTCATGGTCGCCATCAGTTTCGCGGTCGGATTGCGACGCCGGGGGATCGGCTTCGTGTTCATCGGCGCATCGGCCCTGTCGGTGCTCGCGTCGGTGCTGGCCGATGGGCACGACCGCATCTACTACGGGACCGACACCCGCGCCGTCGAGTTGTTCGCTGGCGCGGCGCTCGCGTGCTTCCTCGGGCCGCGCCTCGAGCAGTGGGCCAAGGGTAGGTTCCGTTGGCCGCTCGCGTTGCTCGTGATCCCACTCGTTCTCTTCGTGTGGTTCTCGCGGATCGTCGACTACCAATCGTCGTGGCTCTACACCGGTCTGCTCGGTTCGTTCGCCCTCTTGAACATCGTGTTCTGCATCGGGGCCGTGGTGCCCGGGCCGATGCGGTGGATCATGTCGTTACCGCCCCTCACGCTCATGGGTCGAATGAGTTACGGCATCTATCTCGCGCATTGGCCGGTGTACGTGTGGGTCGACGAGGACCTCGTGGGCATCGCCGGCTGGCCACTGCTCGGTGTACGCGTGGTCGTCACCTTCGCCATTGCCGGTCTCATGTATCGCTTGGTGGAGCAGCCGATACGAAGTCGCCGGATCCTGAACTCGAACCGCCGGGCACTTCGGGTGCTGCTCGCCACGTTCGCGGCCGTCATCGCCCTTCCACTCGTGGCGCTGGCCCATCCGGGATCGCAGGTGGTCACCGAGGCGCGGGTGCTCACGACCTTGCCCGGGTCGGCTCCGACGAGTGACTCATCTCCGATCGCTGATGGTCCGTTGAACCTTCTCGTGATCGGCGATTCGAGTGCCGAGAACGTGGCCCTCGCCCTCGCCCATGCATCGGACGGATCACTCGGAGTGATCTCGGGTGGAGTTCTCGGTTGTCCGCTGCAGAAAGTCACCATGGTGTACCGACGCATCGACGAGAACCAGACCACCGCGTACTGCCCCGACAACGTCGATCTCGTCGCGCAACACGCAGGTGAGATCGACTTCCTACTCATCGTGACGAGTGTGGCCAACCAATGGGACTACCAACCTCTCGGTTCGACCGATCGGGTCGTGGTGGGCTCGGACCGCTACCGCAGCGATCTCGATGTCTTCGTCGCCTCGCTGCAAGATGTGTTGGATCCACGTGGTGTGCCGATTCTGGTGTTGGAATCACCACGGGTGGGCGACGAACCGATGATGAACGGTGACACGGCCGAACCCCGCGCCGCTTGGAATCGCGTGATGAACGAGTGGGGTGCCGCGTCGTCGGTGGCGGTGGTTCCCTACGACGACTTGCTGGCCGATCCCGAATCCGATGAGGGGCGCGCCCAACGGCCCGATGGAACGCACCTCGAAGAGAAATTCGGAGAGGAACTCGCGCGTCGTCACCTGATTCCCCGATTACGCGAGGTCTACACCCGCACGATCGGCGAGATGATCGAAGCCGGATGCATCACCGCAGCCACCGAACCACTCGACGCCGCTGCGTGTCGGGTCAGTCCTCGACCTTGAACGAGCGACTGTGCCAGCCGGTCGCGCCATCGGGTGCCGGTGCCCGCTGTTCGGAGGTCTGCACGTAGCCACTGCGGTCGGTGGCGCGCACCGTGACGCGGTGCTCGCCCGGAGTGGCATCCCAGTCGAGAATCCACTGACGCCACGTGTCGTCGCTCACGTCGCGGCTGAGTTCGGCCTCCTGCCAGTCGCCTTCGTCGATGCGGACCTCGACTCGTTCGATACCGGTATGGGTGGCCCAGGCGACACCGGCCAGCCGATGGCGTCCGGCCTTCACGCGTTCACCGGAGCGCGGCACGTCGATCCGCGATTGCGTTTTGATCGGCGCGAGTCGTGACCAACCGAGTGGCACCCAGTAGCCGACGTCGTCGGCCCAGGTGGTGAGTTCGATCGACGACAGCCACTTGGTCGCCGACACGTATCCGTAGAGCCCGGGCACGATGAGTCGGGCCGGGAATCCGTGTTCGAAGGGCAGCGACTCGCCGTTCATTCCGATGGCGATCATCGCGTCGCGTCCGTCTCGAGCGACCTCGATCGGGAATCCACTCGTCCAGCCGTCGATGCTCCGACTGAACAATTGCTCGGCTTCGGGTCGGACACCGACGTCGTCGAGTAGGTCGGCGAGCAGAACGCCCTGCCACACCGCGTTGCCCACGTAGCGGCCGCCGACTTCGTTCGACACGCAGGCAATCGTGATCATGCGCTCGACTTGGGGTCGCTGACGAAGGTCGTCGTAGGTGAGCACCAGTGGCCGATCGACGAGTCCACCGATCGAGAGACTCCACTTGTCGACGTTCGTGTAGGGGATCGAGAGCGCGGTGTCGATGCAATAGAAATCGCCCACCGGGGTCACGAACGGTTGGGTGGGGTGAAAGCTCTCGTCGACGAGCGGAGTTCCCGGATCGTCGACGGCGGGTAACGCATCGGGTACCGCAGCCGCGTAGTCGTCGCGACGTCGGGTCGAGACGGCGCGTCCCACGACTCCGGTGACGGCGGCCGCGGCACCGATGGTGGCCGTGGTCCGGAAGAATCGTCGTCGATCCCAGCCGAGCGGCGCCCGCGATTCGTGGGGAGTCCGCCGATCCCACCAAAGTTCGCGCCAACGTTCGGTCACCACTGTGAAGGCACCGATTCCGCCCACGATTCCCACCCACGGCGCGAGGTGCGAAGTGAAACCATGGCCCGGTCGTTCGGCCAGCGCGGCCGAGCCGAGTACTGCGAAGATCGCCGCCCCGAGCACGAATCGGCTCAGGCGGGTGGTGCTCAGTGCACCGAGGCCGCACGAGGCGAGGGCCAGAACTACGTAGATACCGCCTCGGAGCACCGCCTTGTCGGAGGTGCCGAAGGTGTCGATCGCCCATTCGCGCAGCCACGTCGGCGTGCGATCGATGAACGAGCTCCCGACGGCGTCGATGGGGGACGGCCGCTCGAACAATGCGGCGACCAGAACGCCGACGGCGACCGCGAACGTTCCACTCACGAGGCCGGCGAGTCCGCCGAGTCGTCGGGGGAGCGTTCGATTCACATCGTCAGCGGGAGTGCATGGGCACGTAGTCGCGTGACTCGACACCCGTGTACCACTGGCGCGGCCGCGAGATCTTCTGTTCTTTGTCGCCGAGGAGTTCCTGCCAGTGGGCGAGCCAGCCAGCGGTACGCGGGATGGCGAAGAGCACCGTGAACATCGAGACCGGGAATCCCATCGCCTGATAGATCAGGCCCGAGTAGAAGT
>SYCI01000156.1 GCA_005787035.1 Actinomycetota bacterium
GGAAGCCAGCTCGGCTCTCTCGTGGCGAGTGAACTCGAACACGAACCGTGGGTTTCGGCCATCGTCGGCCTCGATGTCGACCCGCCCCGTCGCCGCCTCGATCGGGCCGACTTCCATCTGATCGAACCCGGTGACGCCGTTCGGACGACCGGCATCGTGAAAGAACTCAACCCGCATCTCATCGTTCATCTCGGTGTGTGGGAGCCCGACGCACGCGTCAACCCCAAGACCGCCGAACTTCTCACTCAACAGTCGGCCGAATCGGTATTTGTTGCCGCCCGCCGAGCACCTGCTCTGCAACACGTGATCCTGCGCTCGGGCCTCGAGGTCTACGGACGCGGCGGTGGTCGCAAGGACGTACCCGACGAAACCGCAACCACCCGGCCGACGTCGCAGTACGGACGCATGCTCATGTACCTCGAGCACGCGGCCGACCGAGCCTTCAATGGCACGACCACGCGCATCACATCGCTCCGACTCGCGCCCGTCGTGGGGCCGCACGTGCCGAGTCCGCTCGGTCGACTCTTGCGTCTTCCGGTTGTTCCCTTCAATGCCCTGCGCTCGCCCGCCTTCAACCTCCTTCACGAATCCGATGCGGCAAGGGCATTCGTACTGGCTGCCCGCCACCAACCCGGAACCCCCATCAACATCGTCGGTGAAGGAGCGGTGAGTGGATTCTCGGCCGTACGTCACGGACGTCGTCTGCCGCTTCCGCTGGTCGGTCCGGAATGGACCATCACCCGCCGGGTCACGCACCTCATGGGTGCACCGGTGCCCGAACACGTCATGGAACTCCTGCATCGGGGTCGCTCGGCCATCAGCACGTCGTGCGAGCACCTGCTGGGTTGGACTCCCGAGATGTCGACCGAAGACGTCATGCGTTCGCTCTTCACCTGGGAAGGTGTCGTCCGCGTTCCCGCCAAGCAGGCGTGGGAGGTCGCGTCGTGAGTTGGGCGCAGGCCTCCGACGGCATCCGTATTCATTACGACACTCTCGGTCTGCGGTCGGCCGCTCCCGTTCTGATGATCCAGGGCCTCGGAGCCGACAAGCACCTCTGGGATCTCCAGCGTTTCTACTTCTCGACTCGCTACCGGGTGATCGCTCACGACAACCGAGGCGCGGGCAAGAGCGACAAGCCGTTCGGCGCCTACAACCTCGAGCAGATGGCCGACGACGCCATCGCCGTTCTCGACGCCGAGAACATCGAGACCGCTCATATCGTCGGCGCGTCGATGGGTGGTGCGATCTCGCAATATCTCACCATCAAGTACCCCGATCGCGTTCGCTCGCTCTCTCTCGTGTGCACGGCGTGTCGGAATCACGATTGGCGTCGTGACCTCCTTCGTTCGTGGGCCGAGAAGGCCACCACGGAGGGAATGAGCGCCATGACCGCCGAGGCCGCACGTTGGGTCATGGGGCCACGATCACTTCGACGACTCTGGCCCGCAGTCAGCTGGTTGGGTCCCATCGCCACCGCGCGCGCGTCGCACGGATTCAACGGGCAGGTGCAGGCATTGCTCGATGTCGAAGAGGGCATGACCGAACTTCTCTCGACGATCTCGGTTCCGACTTCGGTGATCGTCGGCAACCAAGACATCCTCACGCCCCGCGGTGACAGTGAAGAACTGGTGGATCGCATTCCCACCGCCGAACTCATCGTTCTCTCCGGCGCCGCGCACGGACTCATGATCGAACACGCGACGACTTTCAATCGGGTGCTCGGCGATTTCCTCGGTCGCGCCGAGAAGGCGTGGAAAGCCAAGAGCACGCCGGTGGTCGAGCGTCCGAAACTGCGTTCCGTCCGCGCCGCATCCTGACCCGAGGGTCACCCGTCACCACATGTCGAACCAATCGCGAGTGATCATCGTCGGAGCCGGACTGGCTGGTCTCACGGCCGCGCGCGAGTTGAGCGAGCGCGGAATCTCCGTCACGGTGTTCGACAAGGGGCGCGGCCTGGGTGGGCGTATGGCCACCCGTCGCATCGAAGTGGAAGGGCGCGGAACGGCACGCTTCGATCATGGCGCCCAATTCTTCACGGTGCGCGACGCTCGCTTCGGACAACTGATCGGCCGATGGATGGCCGACGGAGTGGTGCGCGAATGGTGTCGAGGATTCGAACGTGATGACGGACATCCTCGCTACGTGGCGACTGATGGTATGGCAGGTCTCACCAAACACATCGGACGCGGATTGGATGTGCGAACGAGTTCGCTCGTGTTCTCCGTGGCCGCATCGGCCAACGGCACGTGGAACGTGACTCTCGACGATGGCTCGGTACACGAAGCCGACGGAGTGATCGTCACGTGTCCGCTCCCACAGTCGTACTCACTTCTCGTCACCGCGGGCGTGGAGCTTCCACGTGAGTTGATCATGACCGACTACGACCGCGCACTCGGCCTACTCGCCGTACTCGACCGACCGACGACTTCACTGGGCGTGGGTGGCCGACAGAACCCGGACGACGTGTTTTCGTGGATCGGCGACAATCAGGCCAAAGGAATCTCCGACCTGCCCGCCGTGACCTTTCATGCGAATCCCGAATGGAGCAAAGCGCACTGGGACGACGCACCCGACGAAGCTCATGCTCTGTTGCGCGAACTGGCTTCCCGA
>SYCI01000157.1 GCA_005787035.1 Actinomycetota bacterium
GAACCCGTGCCGCCACATTGAAAGGGTGGTGACCTAGGCCACTAGACGATGGGGGCTAGGTACTTGTCCTGCTGAGAGCGTCGTCAGCCTAGCGGGGTCGGACCGGCCGTCCCACCTGTCCGACCGAGCCCGATCCGGACGGCACGTACGGCGCTCGGCCGGTCGTTGTCACCTCCATGGACGAGACACGATGGACCCGACTTCGAGAACTCACCGGATACTCCGGGCGGGTGCTCGGACTCAATTGGTCGCCCGATGGTCGTCTCCTGGCTGGAGCTGCGACAAGCGAGGTCCGGGTGTGGGATACGCACACGGGTGAACCGACGTTCACTCTCCACGGGCATCGAAGTGTCGTGCACGAAGTGGTTTGGTCGCCGACCGGCGAATGGTTGGCGAGTGTGAGCGACGATCGGAGCGACACGACCATCCGAGTGTGGTCGGTGTCGGACGGTCGCATCGTCGGCGAGTTGTCGGGGCACGACGACGTCGTCTGGTCGGTCTTCTGGTCTCCCGATGGGCGACGAATCGCATCGGCGTCGAAGGACGGTTCGTTCCGGGTGTGGAATGTCGCAACCGGTCAGGTCGACTTCACGCGTCGCGCCCATCTCAAGTCGGTGTGGGGTGCGTTCTGGTCACCCGATGGACGCATGCTCGCTACCGCGAGTCACGAACCG
This sequence comes from Actinomycetota bacterium, assembly GCA_005787035.1. GTDB lineage: Bacteria > Actinomycetota > Acidimicrobiia > Acidimicrobiales > Ilumatobacteraceae > Casp-actino8. Next base: position 675 of record SYCI01000157.1, read on the forward strand.
ATCGTGCGGGTCTGGAGTTCGGATGATGGAAGGCTGCTCGGAACCTTGCGCGGTCACACCAAAGGTGTGTGGCAGGCGCGGTGGTCACCCGACAGTCGGCGACTCGTCACGGTGAGCAGCGACGGGACGACGCACCTCTGGCGTATCGACGGTGGACCCCGGCTCGAGCATTGCTTCCGGACAGCAGACCGCTTCGCGAGTGCAGCTTGGTCACCGGACGGAACTCGATTCGCTTGTGGTTCGGGCGAAGGTGACGTCGAAGTACGCGATCCCGCGGGTCGATTGCTCGCGAATTTGGTGGGCCACTCGACTTGGGTCGGCAACCTTGCGTGGTCGGCTCACGGTCGTTACTTGGCGAGTGGAAGTGACGATCACACGTTGCGGGTTTGGGACTGGACGGATCTCCGGTGCGTCGTGGAGATTCCCGATCACACGAGTGTGATCACGGGTACCAACCCTTGGTCGCCGGTCGCGAATCTGGTGGCGTCGGGTAAGGACGGCGGGGCAATCGAGATCTGGGGTCCAGTTGGTCACGGTGTCTGATCAGCGACGAATCAGGCCCGCATGAGGGCCGTGATCGCGCAATCCACCAGCCACGACAGGAATTGGTAGAGCGCCATCTCCGGGGAATCGGCATCGTCGTCGTCCTCGCCGACGTTCAGGAGCGTGCCGAGGATCAAGCGGACCGCGTTCAGATTCTGGGCGAAGGCGTCGACTTCGGCGCTGCTGAGCGTGCGCTCTTCATCGTCCTGCAGGATCGCGTCGATGATCTCGATCGAGCCGAGTCGACTGGCCACGAGTTCCTCGCGCATCAGCCGTTGATAGTCGGCTTCACCTTCGGCATCGTCGGTGTAGGCCGGCGGAAAGAGCCGTTGCATCTTTGCGTCGCCGACCGGCGCCGTGGTCACGAGATCGCGGATCTCACCCAGAAGTCGCCGGAGTAGGTGGCGTTCGTCGGCATCGAGTTGGAGAACGAATCCGTTTCGCGTGCGCTGTATCGGTTGACGCTGACGGCGGATCACGAATCACCACCGCCGGATCCGTCCTTTTGCATCGTGGCCCAGAGCCCGTGTTCGTGGAGTCGAAAGACGTCCATCTCGGCTTTCTCGCGCGCTCCGGCGCTCACCACCGCGCGACCTTTGTGATGAACATCGAGCATCAACTCGGTCGCCTTTTCCAGGCTGTAACCGAAGAGTTTCTGCAACACGTAGGTCACGTAACTCATGAGATTGATCGGGTCGTTCCAGACGAGTACGACCCACGGGTTGTCGGACTGGACATCGGTGTCGGTGTCGGACTCGGGTTTGACGATCGTCGAGGCGGATACGGCGACGGGAGTCACGCAATCGACGTCCACGGGATCATTGTTGCGGTTGGTCGGGTGTTTGACACCCCCGTACGATCGTCGGTGATGTCCGTCGGTTCCCGCCCCCTCGTTCCTTCGCGGCTCGCGCCGGGTGGAGTGTCGGCACACGGCCCGAGGCGGGCTCCCACGACGGTGATCGGCGGCTACATCGCCCTCACCAAACCGCGGATCATCGAACTCCTCCTCATCACCACCATCCCGACCATGGTTCTGGCCGAGAAGGGCTGGCCGAGTTGGGGGCTCGTTGTCGTCACCCTGCTCGGCGGGACCCTCGCCGCCGGCGGCGCCAATGCCATCAACATGGTGGTCGACCGTGACATCGACCAACTGATGGAGCGCACCAAGGGTCGACCTCTCGTGACCGGTCTGATCGATCCTCGGTCGGCTCTGGTCTTCGCGTTGGCCCTGGAAGCGGCCGCTTTCGCTGTGCTCTGGGCCGGGGCCAACCTATTGGCCGCCGTCCTGGCCCTGTCGGCGACCCTCTTCTACGTCTTCGTGTACACCCTGTGGCTCAAGCGGACGAGCCGTCAGAACATCGTGATCGGGGGTGCGGCGGGGGCCGTTCCGGTTCTGGTGGGCTGGGCGGCGGTCCAGAATTCACTCGGTTGGGCGCCATTTGTCCTGTTCACGGCCATTTTTCTGTGGACCCCACCCCATTTTTGGGCCCTGGCCATCAAACACGCCGACGACTACCGGGCCGCCCAGGTCCCGATGCTCCCGACCGTCGTCCCGATGGCCCAGACGGTCCGCCACATGCTCGGGTACGCCGTGGCGCTGACCGCTTGCTCGCTTGTGCTCGGCCCGGTCGCCGATCTCGGTCCGCTGTACATGATCGTGGCCGGAGTTCTGGGTGTGCTCTTCGTTCTCGGCACCATCGATCTCGGTCGCCATCCCACCCCGGCTCGATCGATGCGTCTGTTCGGGTTCTCGATCTCGTACGTGACCCTTCTTTTCGGCGCGTTGGCCGCCGATGTGCTCATTCGACACGGCGTGTGACACCCGTTTCCGAGTCCTCGCGAAGGGGTCGGGATTTCGGTCTGAGCAGGGAGAAATGGGTAATGTCGGTGGCTGGATTCCCTCCTGCCAACCTCAACCGCGGGCCGTCTCGGCAGCCCGCCGTGCGCGTGAAGCGAGCCACTTCGAATGACATCAATTGACACCCACCACGCGGTCGACGGAGCGGCTTCACAGCCCGCCGTTGCCACGTGGCTGACATCGGCGGACCACAAGCACGTGGGTCGTCTCTTCATCGGTTCGGGACTCGTCGGTCTGCTCGGTGGACTCGTCCTCGCGGTTCTCGTCGCCGTCGAACGAATCGATGCCGAAGGCTTCCAACTCCTCGATGAGAGCACGGCCTCCCAAGTGCTCGCCGCCGCCCGTCTCTTGCTCACCTACGGCGCAGTCGTGCCGCTCGTTCTCGGCATGGTCGTCGCCATCGTGCCGCTCCAACTCGGGGCACGCTCCATCTCCTTCCCGCGCCTCGCCGCCACGGGTTTCTGGTTCTGGCTCACTGGCCTCGGCCTCGCTGTGGCCTCCATCATCGGCAACGGTGGACCCGGTGGCGGAGAAGCCGAGATGGTCGATCTCTATCTCGCTGCGCTGGTGGTTCTCGCTCTCGGCGGTCTGATGGTCGCCGGATCCGTGGCGACCACTGCCCTCACCGCACGGACCCCAGGTATGGGCCTTCTGCGCGCTCCGCTCTTCTCGTGGTCGTCGTTCGTCGGTTCGATCGCGCTCTTGCTGAGCCTGCCGGTCTTCATCGGTACGAGCGTGTATCTCTACGTCGACCACCGTTACGCCCGCGCCGGCTTCGGCGGCAACATGGGCGTCAACCACTGGATCGGATGGTCGCTCTCACAGCCTTTCACCTACGTGCTCGCCATCCCGTTGCTCGGATTCGTTCTCGACGCGATCCCGGTGATGAATCGTTCGCGTCTTCCGCAGCGCGCGGCCGCCAACGTGGCGATCGGTCTCGTGGCGGTCGGACTCCTGACCGCAACCACGCAGTCGGCCGTCACGCTTCCGTGGGAAGGAGACGGGTTCTTCTCGGGCCTCGGCGACAAGATCGCCGATCTCCTTCCGTTCGCTTTGCTGAACCTCGTTCCGCTCCTCGGTCTGCTCGGCGTGCTCGGCGGAGTGGCTCTCACGCTGAAGAGCGCCAAGCCTCGAGTTGCTTCGCCGCTCGTGTTCGCCGTGCTCGGCCTGCTGACGATCCTTCTCGGTGCAGCGTCGCACGTGGTGTATGCGATCCAGGACGCCGGACTCGCTGGAACGATCTTCGAAGCCGGCTCGTACGTCGCGGTCACGTTCGGATCTGTCACGTTGGCCTTCGGTGCCATCGCCTACTGGGGACCCAAGATCTGGGGTCGCCGGGTGCCCGACAAAGCAGCGCTTCCGCTCGCACTGCTCGCCTTCGTCGCCACGGCCCTCGGTTCGCTTCCGTACATGATCGCCGGTTTCGCCGATCAGCCGGCGGGCGTGCTCGATGGCTTCTCGTACGGCGGCCCGCAAGAACTCTGGAACGCGCTCACCGCGATCGGGTTCGTGCTGATGCTCCTGGTGAGCCTCGCTTTCATCGGCCTGGTCGCGAAGTCGTTCACCGCGGGTGAGGCCGCTGGTGACGATCCGTGGGATGGCACGACTCTCGAGTGGGCAACGTCGTCGCCGCCTCCGGCCGACAACTTCTCCGAGGTGATCGTCGTCGGTTCGGAGTATCCGCTCGCAGACATGAAGAACTCGTCAGGGAAGGTCGGCTGATGCTCGCATTGCCCCCCACTCCGCAGCCGGCGCCGAGGCGCCAGCTCTTCGTCGGCACTGCGCTCGCTTCGGCGGCCGGCACCATGCTCCTCGGCGGCATGTTGGCCGTGTGGCTGCAGTTCCGTGCCGACGCCCCGTATCGCGAATCATCGCGTCGTGGTCTGATCAAGGACTGGATGCCCGAGAAGATCGTGGTTCCCGAAGTCGCCGCCAACATGATGCTGATCGCGTTCTTCGTGGTCTGCATCATGGCCCAGTGGGCGGTGTGGTCGGCCAAGCGTGGCGATCGCACGCACACCGCCATGGCGCTCGGCATGTCGGCTCTGATCGGACTCGCGGCGCTCAACTCACAGGTTTTCATCTGGACCCAGATGGGTGTGATCGCCCGCGACGGTGCGTTCCACTCGATGTTCTACGCCCTGACCGGAACCTTCATGGCTCTCTTGGTGGCCGGAATCGTCTACACAGCAGTGGCGGCGTTCCGATACCTCGGACGCGGCACTTCCGACGTGCAGATCGTGTCGGCTCATGCCCTTTATTGGTACTTCCTCACCGCAGCCTTCTCGGCCCTGTGGTTCGTGGTCTACGTGCAGAAGTGACGAGGCGAATCCGATGATCACCACCAGCTCGAAACTCTTCTACGGACTCGGTGCCGGCTCGCTCGTCGCATCGATCGTCTGGTTCATCGCCAACGACGGCGGTTCGATCGGTTCGGTCGCACTGTTGTTCGCCGCGATGTCGCTCGTCTTCCTGGGCGCCATCGCCTCGTTCACACGTGACGGACACGTGCTGTCCACCGACACCGCGTCGCACGCGTCCTCGGGCGCTGCGCAACGTGGGGTACGCAACAGCATTTGGCCACTCGGCACGGCGATCGCCATGGGCTTCGTCGTCGTGGGGCTCATCAGTTCGCCCGGGATCTTCAAGGTCGGCATCGGACTCCTCATCGCCATGCTCGGCGAGTGGATGATTCAGAACTGGAGCGAGCGCGGTTCCAGCGACGCGGCATACAACACCAAGATTCGCGACTACGTCGTTCATCCTCTCGAACTTCCGGTTGGTGGGGCGCTCTTGCTGGCCGTCATCGTGCTGTCGTTCTCTCGCATCATGTTGTCGCTCTCGCATTCGGCCGGCCCGCTGGTGTTCGCCGTGGCCGGTGCGGTGATCCTCGCTTTCGGCACTCTCGTGGGCTTCCGTCGCTCCGTCAGCACGCGCGTGATCGGAGCGATTTGCGGCGTGGCTCTCACCGCGCTGGCTGGTGTTGGTGTGGCCACCGCACTCGATGGTGAGCGCCCCGAACTCACCAAGGCGGCCGAGGAAGATCACTTTGCCCATCGCCCATGCGGTGAAGAAGAGGAAGAAGCCGACGAGAACGCATCGCAATCCGTGTCGGCCAAGAGCAGTGTGCAGGCCACGGTGATCCTCGAGGGCGGGATGCTCTACGCCGAGGTCGACGGTTTCGAAGGCGCTCAGCAATCGATCACGCTGCAGCGCTCCAACCCGAGCACGATCCTCTTCATCAACCGTGATGCCGAACCTCATCGGATGGTCGTGAAGTACGGCAAGGTCGTGGAGGATCTCGGTGGTGGAGTCGAGCGAGAGACCGAGCTCGAGGCGTGCACCTCCAAGGTTGAACAGGACGGTCAGCAAGCCGTGACCCTTACGGTGCCGAAGCCTTCCTATGCCAGTGAAGAACCATTCGAGATCACGGTTCCTGGTGTGGAGGGAACCAAGATCGACCTGGTGGTGCCGTGAGTCACCGTCACCCCTCTGGAGACGATCGAGCTGAGATGCCTACTTTTCATTCACCCGACGAACGAGACGGAGTACCGATGAACAAGTCGCCGCGCCGCCGCATCATGGCTGCCGTGGGCCTCATGGCCGGTCTGGTGTTCCTCGCCGGTTGCGCCAAGGACGCTCCGCAGGACACGTGGCAGCCCGCCGGTCCGAACGCGGAGCAGATCGACAACCTGCAGCAGCCGGTGTTCCTCGTGGCCGGCATCGTCGGCATCATCGTGTTCCTCGCCGTTGCGTTCGTCGTGATCCGCTATCGCGATCGTGGTCAGTCGATCCCCGAGCAAACCCATGGCAAGCCGGCTCTCGAGGTCACGCTCACCGTCATTCCGGTGCTCATCCTCATCGGCGTCGCCATTCCGACCGCGGGCACGATCTTCGATCTCGCCAAGACCGACGACACCGAGATGGTCATCAACGTCACGGGTCAGCAGTGGTGGTGGGAATACGACTACCCGTCCACCGGAGCCAACGCCGAGTCGTACGGTGTGGTCGATCCGATCGTGACCTCTGGCCAATTGGTGATTCCCGAGAACACCAAGGTGCTGCTGCGCGTGACGAGCCGCGACGTCATCCACTCGTACTGGATCCCCAAGCTGAACGGAAAGAAAGACGGCGTCCCCGGCCGAGTGCACCTGCTCCGGCTCGAAGGCTCCAAGCCCGGTATCTATGCCGGACAGTGCACCGAGTTCTGCGGACTCTCGCATGCCTACATGCGCATGGAAACCGTCGTCCTGAACCGCGCCGACTTCGATGCATGGGTCGCGAATCAATTGAAGCCCTACGAGTCGCCGGCCGAAGGAACGCTGGCCGCCGAGGGCGAATCGCTCTTCATCCAGCAGTGCAGCCGCTGCCATCAGGTGAACGGACTGACCAATGCCGATGGGGCACCGATCATCGCGGCTCCCGAGCAATACATGGTCTCCGGAGCAGCACCCAATCTCACTCATCTCATGACCCGCAACACCTTCGCCGGCGCCGCTTGGGATCTCCTGACCCCGGAATGCCGCGACGACGTTTGGAACGCGAATACCGAGGAATTCGGTGCGAGGTATCTCGCCGGCGTCTCGGCCGAGTGCCTCAATCAGAAGGATCTGCGCGAGTGGTTGCGCAATGCCCCGGAGAAGAAGCCCATGTACGCCGACCCCACGAAGTTGCAGGCGACCGACGGCAAATACCGAGGAATGCCCGCGCTCGGACTCACCGAAGACCAGATCGACGCACTGGTCGCCTACCTACTCGAGCGGAAGTAAGAGGAGAACACCCAGATGGCCATCATCGAACGTCCCTCGGCTGAAATCGCCGTTGCTGGCGCCGCACCCTCGGGTGTGAAGCCGAGCGAAGCTCTCGGCGTCTTCAAGCGCCCCGCCGCCTCCACGTCTTGGAAGGACTGGTTGGTCACGGTCGATCACAAGAAGCTCGGCATCATGTACGGAGTTGCCGCGTTCTTCTTCTTCATCGTCGGTGGAGTGGAAGCGCTCCTCATCCGTCTCCAGTTGGCCGGTCCCGAGGGCAAGATCCTGAGCGCCGATCAGTACAACCAGATGTTCACGATGCACGCCACCACCATGGTGTTCCTCTTCGTGATGCCCATGGTTTCGGCGTTCGCCAACTACTTCGTTCCCCTCCAGATCGGAGCGCGCGACGTCGCCTTCCCGAGGATCAACGCGTTCGGATTCTGGTGTTGGCTGTTCGGAGGCATCTTCCTGAACACGTCGTGGTTCCTCGGCGGCGCGGCTGACGGTGGATGGTTCATGTACGCCCCCAACTCGTCGACATTGTTCTCGCCATCACACGGCATCGACTTCTGGGTGCTCGGTCTGCAGATCACCGGTATCGCCTCCTTGACCGGTGCGATCAACCTGATCGTGACCGTGCTCAACATGCGGGCGCCGGGTATGAAGCTCATGCGCATGCCGATCTTCACCTGGATGACGCTCGTGGTGCAGTTCCTGCTCCTTTTCGCCATGCCGGTCATCACGGTGGCGCTCTTCCTTCTTTCGTTCCAGCGCTCGTTCGATGCAACGTTCTTCGATGTGGCAGCCGGAGCCGACCCGCTCCTCTGGCAGCACTTGTGCTGGATCTTCGGTCACCCCGAGGTGTACATACTCATCCTGCCGTCGTTCGGCATCGTCTCGGAGATCATCCCGGTGTTCTCCAAGAAGCCGCTCTTCGGTTACCCGATCGTGGCCATGTCGGGTGCGGCCATCGGATTCGTCGGATGGGGTGTGTGGGCGCACCACATGTTCGCCTCCGGCCTCGGACCGGTGTCGGTGGCTGTCTTCTCGATGGCCACCATGGCCATTGCGGTTCCGACCGGCGTCAAGATCGTCAACTGGATCATGACCATGTGGGGCGGCAAGCTCAGTTTCACGGTGCCGATGCTCTTCGCCATCGGTCTCGTGGTGCAGTTCACGATCGGTGGTCTCTCCGGCGTGACCCACTCGGTCGCTCCGAGCGACACTCAGCAGACCGACACCTACTACATCGTGGCGCACTTCCACTACGTGTTGTTCGGTGGCGCGATCTTCGGTCTCTTCGCCGGTTTCTACTACTGGTGGCCCAAGATCTTCCGCAAGCAGTTGAGTGAGAGCCTCGGAAAGTGGAACTTCTGGTTGATGGTCATCGGCATGAACATGACCTTCGGCCCGATGCACATCCTCGGTCTGCAGGGGCAGCCCCGTCGTATGCAGGTCTGGACCGAGGCCCGCGCCGGAGAGGGATTCTTCAACATCGGATTCTGGAACCGCATCGCGTCGCTCGGCTCGTTCATCTTGGCGGTCGGAGTCCTGCTGTTCATCATCAACATCATCTACACGCACAAGTCGAAGAAAGTCGCCATCGCCCCGCTCGACCCGTGGGACGCCCGCTCTCTCGAGTGGATGACCGCCAACCCGCCCGTGGAACACAACTTCGATTCCATTCCGACCGTCAACAACCTGGACGAGTTCTTCCACCGGAAGTACGCCGAGGACCCGAACACCCACGAGGTGCGTCAGGTGGCTACCGCCGAAGAAGTTCTGGCCGAACTCAACGCCCACCCCGACGAGCACATCCACATGCCGTCGCGGTCGTACTGGCCGATCCTCGTGTCGCTGTCGTTGCCGATCATCTGTTACGGACTCATCTACAACCGTCTGTTGATGGGTGTCGGCGCGGCCTTCTTGCTGCTCACCATGTTCGGCTGGGCGATGGAGCCCTCCACGGCCCCCGATGACGATTTCGATCCGCCGGCACCCGGTGAAGGTGGCGGTCACACGAAGGAGCTGGCTCCCCTTGGCTGACACCGCTCTCGCGCACGGCGCCGATCACGGCGCTCCCCACACCACGACCGGCTTGTCGAACAACAAGCTCGGTATGTGGATCTTCCTCGGATCCGAGTGTCTGCTGTTCGGTGGGTTGATCTCCACCTACATGCTCTACAAGGGTCGTGTCTCGGCCGGTCCGCAGCCCGATCAGATCTACGACATCCCGTTCACCTCGGTGAGTTCGTTCGTGCTCCTCATGAGCTCGCTCACCATGGTGCTCGCGGTGTCGGCTGCGCATCGTCGCGACGATCGCAACACGAACTTGTGGCTCACCGTGACGGCGCTCCTCGGTGCGACCTTCGTGGGTGGCCAGGTGTACGAGTTCACCGCCTTCTACCGCGAAGGCCTGGGCTTCACCACGAGCCTCTTCGGCTCGAGCTTCTACACCCTCACCGGTTTCCACGGAGTCCACGTGACCGTCGGCATCATCATGTTGATGGCCCTCGTGGGCATGGTTCGCCGGAACCGCATTCCGGGTAGCAAAGCCGAGACGGTCGAGTTGATCGGCCTCTACTGGCACTTCGTCGACATCGTGTGGATCGTGATCTTCACCCTCGTCTATCTGATTCCCTCCTGACGCCTAAGGACATCTCATGAGCACCGTCACCGAACACGCCGGCCACACCGATCACTCGCATGACGAGTCACACGGTGCGTCCGACAAGCAGTACGTGGTCATCGCGCTCATCCTCGCGGCCCTCACCGCGATCGAGGTCTCCACGTACTACGTCGACTTCGGCCCGCTCTTCATGCCGACGCTCTTCGTGCTGATGGCCGTGAAGTTCGTGATCGTCGTCTCGTACTTCATGCACCTCAAGTTCGACAACAAGCTCTTCAGTTACCTCTTCTATACGGGCCTGATCCTCGCCATTGCCGTGTATTGCGGCGCTCTGGCGACGTTCAAGTTCTTCTTGCAGAAGGGCTGATCATGTTGGCGGCCGATCTGGCCGAGCCGTGGCGGTTCCAGGCCCACATCGAGGTCTGGCTGCTCGTGACCTTCCTCGTGGCGTCGTACGTCTACATGGTGCGCGTCCTCGGACCCCGCGCGGTCGGTCCGGATGGGGTGGTGGTGACGGGCCGCCAGAAGCTCGCGTTCGTGGCCGGTATCGCCGTGCTGTGGTTCGCATCCGACTGGCCGATGCACGACATCGCCGAGGAATATCTCTACTCGGTACACATGTTCCAGCACATGGCTCTGACGTACTTCATGCCGCCGCTCGTGGTGCTGGCCACCCCCGAATGGTTCGCCCGAACGCTGGTGGGTAATGGTGGTTTCTACCGGTTCATGAAATTCATGGCCCATCCGGTGCGGGCGGCGTTCTTGTTCAACGTCGCGGTGATGGTGAGCCACGTACCCGGTGTGGTCAATGCCTCCGTCTCCAACGGCCCTCTTCACTACGGCATCCACGTGTTCTTGGTGTCGAGCGCGATCCTGATGTGGTTGCCGGTGTGTGGACCATTCAAGGAATTCCACATCGGCTACATGGGGCAGATGATCTATCTGTTCATGAACAGTGTGGTGGCCACGGTTCCAGCCGGCTGGCTCACCTTCGCCGAAGGTGTGGTGTACAAGCACTACAACATCCCGTGGCGGGTGTGGGGAATCTCGGTCACCGACGACCAACAGATCGCCGGTGCGATCATGAAGATCGGCGGCGCCGCGTTCTTGTGGGCGATCATCATCGTTTTGTTCATCAACAAGTTCGTGAAGACGTTCCGGGCCGAGAACGAGGGCGGGTACGTGCGCAAACCCCTCACCATGGCCGATGTCGAGAAGGCCTTCGAGGAGAGCGAGCCCATTCGCGAGTCGGAGCGTCGCTAGGAACGTGCGCACTCTGTCGCTGGCCGCCGGAGTGATGACCGATATCGGTCCGGCCGACATGGTGTCGGTGTGCGCACGAGCCGGCTGGCCGGCCTGCGGAATCTGGTTCGATCACAAGACCTGGGACGCAACGACCACGCGTGAGGTTCGGCGTCGTCTCGACGACACCGGGTTGGCGGTGCTCGACGTGGAACCGATCATCCCGAGTGACGGCCGGGACGATCATGGCGAAGCGCTGATCGATGTCGCTGCCGAACTCGGCGCGAAATTCGTGCTCTTCGCATCCCGACTGACCGAACTCGAGCAATCGATCGAGCGCTATCGCGAACTGTGTGCTCACGCGTCGTCGTCCGGGGTCGTCATCGCCTGCGAATTCCTGCCGCTCTTTCCGGTGAAGAACCTGTCGCTCGCGGTAGAGATCGTGGAGCGATCGGGTGCGCGTAACTCGGGTGTCCTCATCGACAACCTGCATCTTGCCCGCTCGGGATCCACGGTGGCCGATGTGCGTACTCTCGATCCCGTGCTCTTTCCGTACGTACAGATCGCCGATGCCCCAGCCGCGTCTCCCGAGACCGTCGAAGCCCTCGGCTGGGAGGCGATGAACGGTCGGACGTGCCCCGGGGAGGGCGACCTGCCGATCGCCGAGCTGTTGTCGGCCGTGCCCGACGTGCCGATCTCGTTCGAGATCCGTTCGTCCAAATTGATCGAGGATTTTCCCGATCCGTTCGAACGCGCCGCTTATGTGTGGGCGCGTTGTCGCTCGCTGGCCTGAGTCACTCCCAGCGGAAGGTCGCCGCCGCCACGAGGGGCATGGCCGCGGCCCAAGCGGCCAGAACGATCCACGAAGTTCCCGGCTGCGTCGCCGCACCCGGGCCGATCAGCGCATCACGCAGAACATCGGCCAACGCACCCGACGGCAGATACTTCGCCACCGATTCCATGGGCCCGGGCAGGTTCTCGAACGGAATCACCATGCCGCCGAGCAACAGCAGCGCGATGTACAAGCCGTTCTGCGCGGCGAGGTTGATCTCGGCGCGCAGTCGACCGGCGATCGAAAGTCCGAGCCCACCGAAGGCTGCCGTTCCGAGTCCGACGGCGCCGAGGGCCAGAAGCCACCGCGCGTCGTCGGCTTGCCAATCGAGGAGAAGCGCAATCGGTACGAGCAGCGCGACTTGGATGATCTCCACGATGAGAACGGTGAGGATCTTGGCGGCCAACCATCGGGGACGACCGAGCGGCGTCACACCAAGACGCTTCAGCACCTTGTAACTGCGCTCGAAGCCGGTGGCGATACCGAGGCTGACCATGGCCGAACTCATGATGGCGAGGGCGATCACTCCCGGAGTGAGGAAGTCCATGTGGTCGTCGAGACCACTCGGTAGGACTTCAGTGAGTCCGAAGAACACGAAGATCATCACCGGAATCACGATCGTGAGAAGGAGTTGCTCACCGTTGCGCGCGAGGATGCGCACTTCGGCTCCGAGTTGTGATCGGAAGGGGCCGCTCACGGTCGATCTCCGGTGAGTTTCTTGAACACGTCTTCGAGGCTGGCCAGACCGGCTCGGAGTTCGATCACGTCGATTCCGTGTTCGCTCAACCACACGGCGAGAGCCGCCACCAGGCCTTGGGGTGCGTCCTCGATCGTGTAGTGACCCGGCTCGACTTCCACGAGCCAGTCGGCGATGTTGGCTGGCAGGTCGTCGAGGCGCAGGGGCTTGGTGGTGCGCAGCCGAACCGCCTGTCGGGCCTTGCGGACGTCGTCGAGTGATCCCTCCACCAGGACGCGACCACGATCGAAGATCACTACGCGGTCGGACACTTTCTCGGCTTCGTCGAGTTCGTGCGTCGCGAGCACCACGCCACAGCCGCGATCGGTGAGCGAACGGATGATGGCGCGGATCGTGTCGCGCCCGTTCACGTCGACTCCACTCGTGGGTTCGTCGAGAAACACCACATCGGGCCGACCGACGAGCGCGAGGGCCAGTGAGAGCCTCTGCTTCTCACCGCCCGAGAGTCGTCGCCACGGTGTGCGCTGACGATCGGTCAGGCCGACCATCTCGACGAGTTCCCGCGGATCTTGGGCACTGGAGTCGGACCGGTGATACAGCCCGCAGAATTGTCGTACGACGTCGATCGGGCGGGCCGACGGGTACACGCCGCCTTCTTGGAGCATCACGCCCATCCGCGGCCGGAGGTTCCGTCGGTCGGATCGTTCCGATGGATCGAGGCCGAGTACCCGCACCGAACCGGCGGCGCGGTTGCGCAGACCCTCGCAGACCTCGATGGTGCTCGTCTTACCGGCTCCATTGGGGCCGAGGACGGCGGTCACCTGGCCGGCGCGGGCCGTGAACGACACACCGTCGACCGCTGTGAGTCCGCGATCACCCCGGCCGTAGCGCACGACGAGTCCGTCGACTTCGACCACGTTCTCGATCGAGCGCGACACGATGCGACTGGCGCGGATCGCTCCGACATCGGGCGTGGGGGAGTCGGGCGGGGCAACCGGATCCACCTCGTGAACACTAGTGGTGGTCGAATGCATCGGACCTCCCGCAGGTACGACAGGTAGCCTCTGTCACCTGTGATCGATGTTCGTCTACTTCGTCAGGATGCCGATGCGGTACGCGCGGGTCTCGCCCGTCGTGGCAAGCCCGAACTTCTCGATCAACTCGCCGAGGCGATCACCCTCGACATCGAAGTGCGCGACATCGGAACTCGGCGTGACGCGATCCGGGCCCGTGTCAACGAACTTTCCAAGCAGGTCGGTGCCGCCCGTCGCGATGGCAACACTGCGGCTGCCGACGATCTGCAGAAGCAGAGCCGCGAACTCGGTGACGAAGAGCATTCACTCGCTGCTCGCGCCGATGAACTCCAGGAACAACTCCGCCAGATCCTCTTGCGGATCCCGAACGTTCCGCACCCGGAGGCGCCCGATGGTGCGAGCGATCACGACAACCCGGTCGTGAAGGGTCCGTTGCAGATGCCGGCATCGTTCACCGACCAGCAGCGCATTCCCCACTGGGACACCGCGGCCCGGCTCGGCATCCTCGACAGCGAACGGGCGGTCAAGTTGAGTGGCGCGATGTTCACCATGCCGCGCAAGGCCGGGGCCATGCTCTCGCGGGCCCTGTGCCAGTACGCGCTCGACATGAATGCCGACGCCTACGAAGAAGTACGTCCGCCGTCGCTCGTGACCACGGCGACCCTCACGGCGACCGGTCAGTTGCCCAAGTTCGCCGACGATGCATACGCGATCGAGCGTGACGACCTGTGGTGCATCCCCACGGCTGAGGCTCCGCTCACCTCGCTGTATTCGGGGGAGATCCTCGACGAGGCCGCTTTGCCGGTGCGTCTCATGGCTTACTCGCCGTGTTTCCGACGCGAGGCCGGGTCAGCCGGTCGCGACACGCGCGGCATGCTTCGGGCGCACGAATTCGACAAGGTGGAGATTCTGGCCCTGGCCACGCCGGAGCAGGCGGCCACGATGCTAATCGAACTCCGCGATCGGGCCGAGCGACTGATTGCCGGTCTCGGTCTGCCGTACCGGATCATCGAGATCTGCACCGGCGACATGGGTCAGAGCCATCATCGGAGTTTCGACATCGAGGTGTATGCGCCGGGTTGTGATTCGTGGCTCGAGGTCTCGTCGGTGAGCTGGTTCAGCGACTATCAGGGTCGCCGCGCCGACATCCGGTATCGACGGGCCGGCGAGAAGGGGACTCACCTCGTGCACACTCTGAACGGTTCGGCCCTGGCCGTGCCGCGGGTGTGGGCCGCCATCGTCGAGAACTTCCATCAACCCGACGGCAGCGTGGTGATCCCCGAAGCGTTGCGTCGGTACATGCGCGGCCTCGAGCGCATCACCGTCTGATCCGATGAGCGACGACCGTCGGCACGACCACGTGCGCGATCGTCGCGTGCAGTACGAGACCGCCGGCCTCGATCTCGAACACCTTGATTCGTCTCCGGTGACCCAGTGGCACCGTTGGTACAACGAGGCGGTGGAAGCCGACCTGCCCGAACCCAACGCCATGGTCATCGGTACCGTCGATACCGATGGCCTTCCCGATTCAAGAGTGGTGTTGGTACGCGCGGTCGATGACGGCGGCCTCTGCTTCTACGGCAACTACCAGAGCGCCAAGGGTCAGCAGATCGCGGCGACGCCGATGGCGGCAGCGGTGTTTCCGTGGCTCGCCCTTCATCGACAGGTGCGGGTGCGCGGCCGGGTGGAGGTGTTGTCGGTTGCCGAGAGCGATGCGTACTTCGCATCGCGACCTCGTGACAGCCAGCTCGGTGCTTGGGCATCGCCCCAGAGCGAGCCCATCAGCGATCGATCGGTGCTCGACGAAGAATTGGCCGCCGTGGCGGCTCGGTTCCCCGGGGTGGTGGACCGCCCACCGCATTGGGGTGGTTGGCGGCTCGTTCCGGTGAGCTTCGAGTTCTGGCAGGGGCGTCCGAGCCGGCTCCACGATCGCTTCCGCTACTCGCGCCAAGCCGACAACTCCTGGACCATCACCCGCCTCGCCCCCTGACTCGTTGTTCTGGTGATGATTTTTCACCGTATAGGTGAAGAACCCGCACCAGAAACCCACGTGCCGGCGGCTTCGGCGAGTGCATTCACGAGCGATGCGGTGTGCGGATTGAGATCCGGACCCTCCCAGTCCCACCACATCGGACTCGTGCCCCGGACGCGCGGTGGTAGTTCGATCTGCACCCCGGCCCCGGGCGGAAGATTGACCGGATTACGCGGATGCAGTCCGCGTAGGTCGGAAGGAATCGCATCGATGTCGGTGATGACGTCGTAGGCGGGGAGATGTCGGCGCAGATGGCCACCGACGTGTTCGGCAAGATCGCGGTGTCGACCTCCGACCAAGAGAGACGCGAAGAAACCCATGCGTCCGAAGCCATGGATGGTGATCACGCTGTGCACGTGTTCGATGAACGAATGCAGATGCTCGGAAACCGACGGACTGACCTCGATCGAGGGAATGTGCCGCTCCATACCGACGGGTTGATGCACGCCGTAATAACTCGCCCCGGCTCGTTCGGCGGCCGCCTGGGCCACGATCTCGGTGACTTCTTCGAGCCCACCACCGTGATAGGCCATGAAACCGATCCGTTGCCCACGGGCGAGTTCGTGCCCGCGCAGCACACAGACTTCTTCCACTTCGGGGTGATCGAGGAGTTCACGGAATCGCGACATGATCAGTGAATGCGATTCCGTCGGCGAACAACGGTGCTACCGACGACGGCCGATCCGATCACGACCACGGTGACGACGGCGAGGGTCGTACGGTTGCCGTCGATCCAGCGCGACAGATGCTCCTGCCAACCGATCACCCGGCCGGTGAGATCGTCGTCGTACCTCTCTCGGATGTCGTTGTACCAGTACCACGCGAGATAGAGACCCGACAGGATCATGATGACCGCCGACGCGACTTCGACGTACTTCATCCCGGTGCGCAGAAAGCGAAGTAGCCCGGAGTTGGCCAGGGCCATCGAGACGGTCAGCGCGGTGACCAACAACGACATGGCGACGCCGTAGAGCGCGATGGCCACGAGTCCGGTGGCGAAGCCATCGGTGTCGATGGTGCCGAGCACGGTGGCCGAGAACGGCCCGATCGTGCAGCCGATCGATGCGATCGCGTAGGCCACTCCGAACAAGAACATGGAGACGAATGTGCGGTCCTTGGCGCGGTCACCGACATCGAGTTTCGGCGTACTCAACGGAAGCCGGTATCCGAACAGCATGGCGATACCCAGAACGAACAGGGCGAGACCGATCACGAGCGCGAGGTACTTCGCGTTCTGATTGAGCCAATCCGTGAACAGTCGGCTGACCGATCCGACCACCACGAAGACGGCCATGAAACCGGCCGAGAGCGACAGGCTCACACGGATCGCGCGACCGACTCCGATCTCGGTGGGTTCGTCGGACCGACCGCTGGTGCCGAGGTAGTACATGAGATAGGTGGGCAGCAGCACGAAGCCGCAAGGGTTCACCGCAGCCAGAAGGCCGCCGCCGAAGCTGAGCCAGAGCCGGTCGGCGGTGGAGGCGATGAGTGCGCTCACGGGCTACCCCACGACCGAGGCGAGGGCGGCATCGATCTCGGCCGATGTCATCTCGCCGGCAAACTGCGCCACCACGTTGCCGTCGGTACCGATGATCAGAGTGGAAGGGAAGGTGGCCACTCCGGCGGCGACCACGAAGGCGGAACTCGGGTCGCGGAACTGCGAATACGTGACACCGAACTCGTCGGTGAATTCGGCGAGCCGCGCCACGGAATCCTGCGGATTGATGCCGACGAACTCGATGCGGTCGCCGTACTTCTCGTGGGCGGCCTGTAGCGCGGGCATCTCGCGCTTGCAGGGTTGGCACGTGGAGAACCAGATGTTCACGAGCACCGGCTTGCCCTTCATGAGGAACTCGAGCGAGCCCACCTTGCCACCGTCGAGGTCCTCGACGAAAGCCATCGGCATCGGTTGGCCGGTGAGATCGGTATTCGTTCCGATACCTGGCTCTTGGTATTCGCCTGGCTCGTCGAGCACGACGGTCTCGACGTCGTCGCGTTCGTCCCAGAGGGTCTTCATGGTGACGCCGGCGGCGATGATCACGGCCGTGGCTCCGAGGAGGACGATCGGTCGCACCACCAGACGGGCGAACAGATTCCTCACGACCACGTGGTCAGGCTAGTGACGCCTGTGCTGGGCTCGGGGGTCGCTCCTCGTGAACTTGGTTGGGGGCCCAGCGGCACTCCGAATCTCGTGGGGGGATCGAGACTCGGAGTGCCGCGGGCGTCTCCCGGGAAAGTCGCGGGTTCGTCTGTGCGTCACCCGCAACCGAGAAAGAGAGTGCGTCAGGCCACCCGAATGGCGACCTCGTACTCGCTCTTGTCTTCAACGTTGGCGACCGCGCGAATCGTGCGGTCTTCGTCGATGACGAGGGTCGGACGGGGCAACACGGCCGGACGGCCGCGGGGCTTCTTGTCCAGAACGACACGGCCGTTCTCGACGAGTTGCCCGCCCCAGACGCCCCATGGTTCGAGGCGTTCGAGAGCACCGCTCAGACACTCGGCCCGAAGCGAACATCGCTGACAGATCGCCTTGGCGCGGGCGATGTCGACAAGGTCGTCGCTGAAGAAGAGCGGCGTGAGCGTGCCGTGGCCGTCGCCGCAGCGGGCCGACTTGAGTTCGCTGATGCTCGGGGTGATCTCGATGGTGGTCATGTGATGTCTCCTTGGTTCGTTGGTTTCGGTTGGTATTGGTTGGTTTGGTTAGGGAAAACGAAAAGGCCGCCGGGTTCGGATCCCAGCGGCCTCGGTGCCTTTCTCGACGTGGTGTGTGACCTACGTGAGGAGCTCCCCGAGCCGCTGGGGCGGGCGCTTGGTGGTGGCAGCGAAGCCGGGCTTCACTGCAAACACGGCAGCCTGGGCGGCGGCGTTATTGGAATACATCGCCGTCATCGCCACGGAGCCGTGATGCCACGAGTTGCCACGGCGCGACGAATCACCGGCGAGGCCGGCGGACGACGACAGGGAGCGGGCAATCGATGACATAAGCGGTGCCAAGGAAACCATGCCGAGTGGCCGACCGCAAACGAATTAATCGATTTCACCCTCTGACGTGGGGTTTTTCCGGCGCTCCGAACGTGATCGCAGATCGTCGTAGCGCTCGGTCCCCCCGCTCACCCGGTAGCCACGGTCCTCCAGAACGATCCGCAAGCGGGACTCGGCCTGCAGCGCCGCTTCCCGTGAGAAATGCGAGTGCGGGCGGCCGTAATCGGGTCGCCAACGCACGAAGTATTTGTGGGCATCGCGACTGAAGAGCGGCCCCCGCTCATTGCGGATGCCCTTCATGTGCTCCCACACCCGCCGGGACACCGGCTTCGACGTCATCCCCACGTAGAACCAACCCGGGCAGTCGGGGATGTGCGAGTGGTCGAGCTCGATCACGTACGTACTCCAGATGGTCAGGTCGCCGTTGACCGTGAAGCCTCGATTCATCAACGAGCGAACGACATTGGCGCGACGTCGATCGGCCGCCGCCTTCGACTTCGATACTCGCTTTTCCATGAGGTCGTAGCGGATCGGGCCATAGACGCCGGGGTTCTTCTTGCGGGCCAGTTCCCAATGCCGATCGAGGGCCGGACCGGGTTCGATCACCGTCACGGCCACGTGCAGGTTGGGCAGCGACCGGTGGCGGCGTCGGAGCCGACCGGTGGGTGCATCGTCGTTGAGTTCGACCACGACGATCCAGTGGCGAACGGGTGAATCAGTGGGCTCTTGTCTCGTGTGTGTACGCATGTGCATGCGCAAATTCTCCCCGTCGCCCCACGAAGCAACTCGGGGGACGAGTCACGACAAGAGTTCGGAGATCTCGCTGAGCAGAGGGATACCGACGATCAGATTGAACGGGAAGGTCACACCGATGGCCACGCCGAGACTGAGTCCGAGATCGGCTTCGGGCAAGGCCACACGCACGGCCGCCGGCGCCGCGATGTAACTCGCACTCGCGGCCATGATGCCGAGCACCATCGCTCCGCCGGTGGACAGACCACTCACGTGTCCGAGGACGACACCGATCGAGCCGAAGACCACGGGAAGTGTGACGGCGACGACGATGAGCCGGACACCGGCACGACGCACTTCGGCGAACCGTTCGGCGGCGAGTGATCCGAGATCGAGAAGGAAGAGACACAACAGACCGGGGAAGAGATCGATGAAGAACGGTTCGACCTTGGCCACGGCCGTCTCGGCACCGAGCGAACCGATCACGAGTCCGCCGATGAGCAACAGGATGCTCTTGCCGGTGAGGACTTCGTGGATCGCGTCCTTCATCTTCGACGATGCTGAATGCCGGCTGGCCAACAGGAGTGCGATGACGATGCCCGGAATTTCGAGGATCGCCACGAGCGCGGGGAGGAATCCCTCCTCGAGGGTGCCGGCCGAGCGGGCGAAGGTCTCGGCGGCGGTGAAGGTGACGGCCGAGACCGATCCGAAGTGCGCCGCCAACGATGCGGCGTTCGCGTGATCGAAGCGCAGGAATCGTCGAGCGACGACGAAGGTGATGAGCGGAGTGATCACGCCGAGGGCGAGGGTGGCGAGGATGGGCGCCCACATGTCGGCCAACACGGCCTCGCGAAGTCGTAGTCCGCCTTTGATGCCGATGGCGAGCAAGAGGTAGGTCGAGAGGACGGTGGCGATCTGCTCGGGGAGGCGAAGGTTGCCGTGTACTCGGATGGCGAGAAAGCCCAGCACAAAGGCCAGAACAGCCGGCGACGTGAGGTTGTCCTGAACGAGGTCGGCGAGTGACATCCCAGGGAGATTATGGGCAATTGATTACCGGAAACAAATTGCCGATGAAATTTCCTGCCGAAGTCGGACTCAGCGGGTCAGGACACCGCTTTCAGGAGGTCGTCGACGGTCTTGTGGGACTCGATCGGATGGCGTAGGCGCGCCCGCCGATTGATGGAGTAATGGTTGCGCCGGCCGACCTTGCGGATCCGGACGATGCCGGCCGCGGCGAGCTCGGCGATGATGCCATTGACCCGCCGTTCGGTGATGCCCACTCGCTCGGCGATCTCGCGCACCAGAGCGTCGGCGTCGTCGGCGAGGCACACCAGAACGTGGGCATGATTGCTGAGAAACGTCCAGCGATCTTCCGGCTCGGTCATGGAGCGAATGTAGTGGAGGCCGGCGTTCTCTTGCTCAACCGGCGATGTCTCGTCGATCCAGCATCCGAGCGGTCGCGACGAGTCCGAGGGCCAGCCACGAGATGACGTAGGCGAAGGTGTCGGCGTGGAATCCCTCGAGGAGAGGGTCGGAGCCGAGGGTCCACTGCATCGGGTTGTACGGGTTGATGCGTTCGAAGATCGCGACGAGTGGAGCGAGGGAATAGAAGACGAAGAGTGCGATGGTCGACCCCATGGCGACGCCGAGCCCCACACCTCGATGACCCGACGACGTGCCGACCAGCGCGGCGATCCCGAACGACACCAGGCCGACTTCGAACACCATCAGGCCTGCGTTCACGAAGTGGCCGAGGGGAATGGACATGTCGAGAACTCGGGCTCCGACCGCGAGGGAGATCACGAACACCCCGGCACACAGCAAGAGGGCGGTCAGTCCGGCGGCGGCTCGTGCGCCAAGGATCGATCGTCGTCGAAGGGGGAGGGCGAAGAGAATGTCGGCGGTTCCGGCTTCTTCGTCTTCGGCCACGAGCCGAGACCCCCAACTGGCTCCGAGCCCCATGAAGATGAATGGCACCATGAACGACAGCAGTTCGGTGGAGAGATACCCGGTCTCCGAGGTGTAGTCGGTGATGCGGAAGATGTCCTTCATCACTTCCGGGAACGACTCGGTGGCTTGGCCCCAATCGGAGGCCGAGTCGCGCACCGTCGGATACACGGCCATCTGGATGGCCACCAGACCGACGATGCCCGTGACCCAACCGAGAAGACCGCGCCGCCGGTCGGCGAGGGACTTGTGAACGAGCCGAGTGATCACGTCAATTCCGTGCCGTCACGGCGAGGAAGATTTCGTCGAGCGAGGGTTCGAATGTCTGCACGGTGATGACCCCGGCTTTGACCGCACAACCGAGAACCGAAGATTCGGGTCCGACCACGGTGCACACGATCGAGCGGCCATCGGCTTCGACCTTGGTGACGCCGGCGCACGATTCGAACGGAAGGCGGTCGACGTGCTCGGCGAAGTCGAATCGGATGCGACGTTCGATCCGATTCTTGAGTCGATCGAGCCGGTCCTGCAGGACGAGGCGACCGTGATCGAGGATCACGACATCGGACGCGAGCTGTTCGACCTCACTCATCACGTGCGACGAGAGGAGAACTGCGACACCTCGTTCACATTGTTCGCGGACGAGGTCTTCGAACACTCGTTGCACGATCGGATCGAGACCGGCCGTGGGCTCGTCGAGGACGAGAACCTTCGGGTGGTGCATGAGGGCCTGAACGACGCCGACCTTCTGTTTGTTCCCTTTGGAGAGACTCTTGATCGGTGCCGACAACGGAAGTTGGAGTCGCTCGGAGATTTCACCGATCGACGTAGTGCAATCGGTAGTACGCAGATCGGCCAGCAGTCGCAGGTAGGCCTCCACCGTGAGGTTCTCGTAGAGGGCGAGTGTTCCGGGGAGATAGCCGACTTCTCGACGAGCCAGTCCGCTCGGATCCGCGATGTCGTGACCGAGCACGAGGCCATCGCCACGAGTGATCTTGAGGAGGCCCATGAGTAAGCGCATCACAGTGGTCTTGCCCGAACCATTGGGCCCGAGAAATCCCATGATCTGGCCCGGATGCACATCGAACGAGACGTCCTCCACTCCGAGTCGCTTGCCATAGAACTTCGTGAGCCCGCGTACGGAAATGGACGGCTGGTCGGACGGCACCATGTGGAGAGTAGGAAGTGGAATCGCCTCCGCGTGAGGGACCTTCGTCATCGATGGGCTGGATTGGTCCTTCCCCGAGGCAACGAGAGGTTTGTAATAGGGTCGGGTTCCGAACGGAGGAATCATGAATCGGATGAAGTCGGCGTCGGTGGTGGTTGGAGTTCTGTTGCTCGCCTCGTGTGGTGGAAGCGATGGAGGCAAGTCGGGCGGCGCGAACGCGGCCGAAGATCCCTACGTGGATGCTCTGATGGCGACGTTCGAACAGGACGAAACGCTGCCTCTCGACGAAAGTCAGGTTCGTTGCCTCGCCGAGGGCGTGGTGAAGGTGATCGGCGTGGATGGATTCGAGGCGGCGGGGATGTCTCCGGCCGATATCGAGGGTGGCGCGAGCCTCGACTCCATGGAGACCCTGACCGACGAACAGGCAAACGACTTCTTGAATCTCCTCTTCGACGGTGATTGCTTCGATTTCGAAAAGCTGCTCACTGATGCCTTCATGGAGCAGGGCGGTGGCGCCATGACCGAAGAGCAAGCTGGCTGCATGGCCGAGCAATTCACCAAGGACGATGCCTTTAAAGAGCTGTTCGCCGCCGGCCTGAAGGGCGACGACAGCGTGGATCCGACTGCTGCGATGGGCAACATCTTCGACGTGCTGTCGGCCTGCGACATTCCCCTCGAAGCATTCATGTCGTAGAGCGATCTCGCAAGGCCTCACTTCGTTGTACTGCAACTGGCTGACTCCCAAAGCCGAGGTTCGGTTGGTTGGGTCGGGGCGTGGCTCAGGCTCGTTCGCCATCGAATCGATCGATCGCGATGAGGTGGTGGCGGCTTTCGGTGGCTGGGTCGTCGATCGACGCCATCTCCTACTAGCGAGTGAAGATCGCCGGGCGCGTTCGATTCAGATCGACGACGATTTGTATCTCATGTCGGGCGACGAGCCCGAGCCGGGTGACATGGTCAACCACTCGTGTGAACCGAACTGCGGACTCACCGGACAGATCGTGGTGGTTGCTCTCCGGCCGATCGAGGTCGGTGAGCAACTCACATTCGACTACGCGATGTGCGACGGGTACCCAGAAGTTCTGTTCGATTGTGAGTGCGGTTCGACTTCGTGCCGGGGGCAGGTGACAGGAGACGACTGGCGAATTCCTGAACTCCGGTCGAGATACTGCGGTTACTTCTCGCCCTATCTCGAACGACGGATGAACTAACTCTTTTGGTCGGAGGGCTTGGGCGGGGCGAGTCCTTCGAAAAGGCCCCGATTGATCTCCGACCAGTCCACCGGGTTCGGCATGAGTTCGGGTGAAAGGTCGGCCACGGCGAGGCCGATGGCGATGCACTGAATCGTGAGGGCCGCGGAGTAGGCATCGATGTCCTGGCGCACTTGACCGTTTCGTTGCCCTTCCTCGATGATGCCGGTCACGATGCCGAGGAAATCTTTCTGAACCCGCGCAACTTCGACTCCGAGCTGCGGATCGTGGAGCGCGTCGGCAAGCACTCGAATCTGGTGTCGACGAGCCGTGACTCGGGCCGGCTCGGTGGGGTCCACGAAGGTTCCGGCGATAGTCGCCAAGGGGTCGGTTGAACTTCTGACGATCTCACGGACGGTGTCGAGAACCACTCGCATATGGCCGACATATCGCTCGGAGAGCGCAGTGTTGATGAGGTGTTGGCGACTGTCGAAGAACCAATACAGCGAGCCGGTGGTGGTGCCGGCCCGATCGACGACATCGTTGACCTTCACCTTCGACTCACCGTGTTCATCGATGAGTTCGAGGGTCGCTGAGATCAGGCGCTCGCGTGTGGACGGGTCGGGTGAATTTGAGGTGGCCATGGCGGATGTTCCACAGACAGTTGTACACGCTGGGGGACCGTTCATGGACTTTCGATCATCGGCGGCTCAGTGCCTTCACACCCAACGATTCACCGATAGCGGTCGATCAGACTCTCGCGCGCTCGAAGGGACTCGAACCCCTAACCTTTTGATCCGTAGTCAAATGCTCTATCCATTGAGCTACGAGCGCTAGTGCCCCCAAGTGTAGGGGTGGTTCGGCCCGACGGAAACCTGCAGGTCAGGACGCCGGGCACCACGAACTGGTGCACCACGGGCGCCAACTCCCGGCTCGCTCTCGGGCCACCAGCGCCATGCGGGCATTGGTGGTCGGGTCGAGCAACTGGGCGGGGTCGGTCACCCCGTAGTTGGCCATCCACTTCTTGTGCGCCGACCAATTGAGTTGGAAGAGTCCGATGCAGCAATAGCTCCGGCTGCCCGGATTGAAGCGACTCTCGCGCTCCACGACGAACAGCGCGTCGTTCTCGAGGTTGTCGGGCCAGATGTCGCGCACGATCTGCTCCACTTCGGTGCGACTGTACGAACGCACCGACGGATTCGTCACGGTGCGCATGTCGCCACTCGACGTGGTGGATCCGTTGCCCGACGACGCGCGCGGTTGAGTCGTGGTCGTGGCTGACGGTCGCTTGGCGCCCGGCGGCAAGCAGATCACCTGACCCACCTTCAGCGGCGACGACAGAGTCTTGCCGTTCAGTGCGGCCAGTGGCCCGGCCTTCACGCCCGCACGCGAAGCGATGCCGTACCACGAATCGCCGTATTGCACCGTGTACTCGAGACCGCATGCCGGCTCACTCGATTCGCTCTGCGCCGAAGCTGTTTGCGCAGGGGGCATGGTGGCATTGGCGGGCAGACAGATCTCCTGACCCGGGCTCAGCGGAGCCTGAATCGTGGTGTTGTTGGATCCGGCTATGAGGCTCGCCGACACACCGGCTTCGGCGGCGATGCCGTACCACGAGTCACCGGATTGAACGATGTACTTCTGGGCGCACACGCGGGCTGCCGGAGCGGCGGTGGTGGTGGGCGGGAGTGTGGCCGCAGCGGTGATGATCACCGAGAGGGTCGACGACGTGCTCGAGACATCGGTGGAACCATCCATCTGCACGATGGCGGCCGCGCCACCCGTCTCGGTGCCGGAAATCTTTTCCCCGTCGCCGCGCATGGCCCACACCACGGGCGCGAGCAGAAGTCCGATCACGGCGATGAGAACGAGGCGCCGAGTGAACTGGTCGGCAGGCGCGGGAGGGATCCGACCGCCCGGGGTCGGACGACGGCGTCCGGGCCGCTGAGGTTCCAGCGGGCCGGGAAGCGAGGACTCCTGATACGTACCCATACCTTCTCCACGGCCAAAGGCCGGAGGTCAGTGTGGTCGTGACTGCTCGGAATCGCAACGAAAGCGTTTCTGAGCAGGACTTTCTCTGGCGGAGAGGGTGGGATTTGAACCCACGGACCCCTTTTAGGAGGTCAACGTCTTAGCAGGACGTCCCGTTCAACCTGGCTCCGGCACCTCTCCCAGGCAGAACGGTGAGTGTACCGCTACCAAGGTTCGACCCCTGCGGGCCGATTGGCGGAACGGGAGGGATTTGAACCCCCGGGCCCTTTCGAGCCGGCCGCTTTCAAGGCGGCTGCATTTGTCCGCTCTGCCACCGTTCCGCAGTGGAGGCTAGCGACGGAGCCGAAGGGTTCAGGGGGCGATGCGGACTCCGAAGAGCCGCTCGAACTCGGCGTAGTACGCCGCGTCATCGGCGAGCGCGCCGAGCGCCACCCACTCGTCGTCGGTCGTGCGCGTCCGGGCCTCGAGGAGCTCGGGTCCGCCCCACGACACCGGATAGCGAAGACGTGGGGCGTCGGTGGTGATGGCTTCGAGCACCACGGCCCCTACTTCGAAGGGGTCGGTCGCATTGGCCATGCCAGCCGCGTAGAACTGGAAGAGGCGTCGGTAGTGCGCGTCGTAGGCGCCGCTCGAGTTCGGTGCGTCCACATTCTTGGCGAAGATCGCCGACTTGGTGATGCCCGGTTCCACGATCGCCACCCGGATTCCCCACGGTGCGAGCTCTTGTGCGAGACCCTCCGACATCGCTTCGAGCGCCCACTTCGATGCCACGTAGGGTGCTTGGGCGAGTGCTGCGAATCGTCCGACCACCGACGACACATTGACGATCGTGCCACTTCGGCGTTCGCGCATCGAAGGCAACACCGCTTGTGCGCAACGCGATGCTCCACACAGGTTGATGTTCATCACTTCCAGATAAAGCGCGGGTGGACATTCCTCCACCACTGCGTTGCCGCCGACGCCGGCATTGTTCACGAGCACGTCCACCCGACCAGCGATGCGGAAGATCTCGTCGAAACCACGCGCCACGCTGTCGTCATCGGCCACGTCGATTTCGACCCATTCGAGTCGAACGCCAGCCTCGCTCGCCATGGCGTCCGCTTTGGTGATCTTGCTCAGACTGCGCACGGTGCCGATCACTCGGAAGCCATTGGCCGCGAGGTGAACGGCGGTGGCCCGACCGATACCGGAGTTGGCGCCGGTGACCACGGCGACGGGCAGATTGTTGGCAGCGGTGCTCATGCCCGCACGCTAGACCGATGGAGCGGTGGAGCCGATCAGTCGGGCGTGATGGCGTCGCGCAAGCGGTCGACCCAGTCGTCGGCCTGTTGCCAGCGAGCATCGGCGTGTTCACGCGCCGAATGGGCGTGAGCGCCCGAGGCCGGGTACGAACCCAGGAACTTCACCCCGCCTTGCTTGGCGTGCAGGGCCCGAAGGGCATCGGCCACGAGTTCGTCGGCGATGTGACCATCGAAGTAGATGATGAAGCAGTAGTCGCCGAGGCCGCCGTCCTTGGTGGGACGCGAGAAGAGGTTGTTCATGTTGATCCGGCGTGCGGCGAACTCCTGCAGGATCGAAATCAGGCTGCCGGGTTCGTCGGCGCGCTGATACACCACCACACCCGTGCGGTCGTGACCACTCGGTGCTGGCACCGAGCCGCGGCCGATCATCACGAAGCGGGTCTGATTGCCGTGGTGGTCCTCGATGTTCTCGGCGAGAACTTCGAGTCCGTAGAGCGCAGCGGCATTGCGCGGTGCGACGGCTGCCTGGTGGCGCGATTTCGCTTCACTGATCGTCTTGGCGGCATCGGCCGTGGAGTTGGCGGCGCGCACTTCGGCATGGGCAACGTTCTCGCGGAGATAGCGATGGCATTGCGCAGTGGCGACCGGTATGGAGAGAACCTCGGTGATGTCGGCGAGTTGCACACCGGGCAGGGCGAGCAGACAGTGCTCGATGTCGAGCACGATCTCGCGTTGGATCAGGAGTTCGTAGTCGAAGGCCAGGGCGTCCTGGGTGAAATTGACCGTTCCCTCGATGGAGTTCTCGATCGGCACCACGCCGACGTCCACCACATCTTCGGCGATCGCATCGAGCACATCGGGGACGGTCCGGTAGGCGACGAGTTCGCCCGCGGCGAGATCGGCCTGAGAACGCACCGCCTGCTCGGTGAAGGTGCCGAACGGGCCGAAGAAGCCCACACGGGGCGGCCGTCCGGAGTCACGAGCGGGGGTCATGACCTCAAGGCTACGGCGAAGGGTCGGGCGTGTAAGCATGAATACATGGATGCCGACACCCTGCGAGCACTGCTCGACGACGTGTCGACCGGTCGCGTGTCACCCGACGATGCCGCGGCCCGCTTGGCTCGCCTTCCGTTCGCTGATGTGGGGGACGCGTTGGTGGACCATCATCGACACGTTCGGCAGGGCGCACCCGAGGCCGTGTACGCGCCGGGCAAGTCGCCCGAGCAGTGCGTGCGGATCGTGACCGAGTTGCTCGACCACGGCGATTGTGCCGTTCTGGTGACGCGGGTGAACGAGGATCAGCGCAAGGCGCTCGAGGCCGCGCACGGTGTGGCCGAAACCGCGCACACCTCGATGCTGTGGCGCAGCCCCACCGTGTGGTCGCGAGGTCGTGTGCTCGTGGTGTCGGCTGGTACGGCTGATGTGCCGGTGGTGGATGAGGCGGTACTCGCTCTGCGCGCGCATGGCATCGATCCGGTTCGGATCACCGACGTGGGGGTGGCGGGGCTGCATCGGCTGCTCGCGCGACTCGACGATGTGATGGCGGCCGATGTCGTGGTGGTGGTGGCCGGTATGGAAGGCGCGCTGGCCAGTGTGATCGGAGGGCTCACGGGCAAGCCGGTGATCGCGGTACCCACGAGCGTGGGTTACGGCTCTGGGCTCGAAGGAGTCACCGCACTGCTCGCCATGCACGCCACCTGTGCGAGTGGCGTGACGGTGGTCGGTATCGACAATGGTTACGGCGCAGCCTGCGCGGCGGCTCGAATCGCCCGCACCCAGGGGAGTGGCTCATGACCCGGGTGGCGTGGTTCAACTGTTCGGTCGGCGTGGCCGGCGACATGTTGCTCGCCGCGCTCGTGGATGCCGGTGCCGATCCGGTGGCCATCGGCTCGGTGCTCGGTGGTTTGCCCCTCGACGACTACGCCCTCACCTTCGAGTCCACGCAGCGGGCCGGCGTTCGGAGCACGTGCGCCGTCGTGGCCGTGCACGATCATGACCATCAGCCTCATCATCGTTCGTGGCGCGACATCCGCACGATGCTGGAAGCCGCCGATCTTCCCGAACGCGTACGCGTCGACTCCTTGCGGGTGTTCGCCGAGTTGGCGGCGGTGGAGTCGAAGATCCACGGGGTTGATTCCGACACCGTGGAGTTTCACGAAGTCGGGGCCGTCGACTCGATCGTCGACATCGTGGGCGTGTGCGCGGCCTTGCACGATCTCGGAATCGAGCGCATCGTGGGTAGTCCGGTGGGTACCGGTCATGGCACTGTTCGCACCCAACATGGCGTGCTTCCCAATCCGTCGCCGGCCGTGGTGGAGTTGGCCGCATTGCGTCAGGTGCCGCTCGTGGGCCTCGACGACCATCGCGAGCTCGCCACACCCACGGGCTTGGCGGTGTTGGTGGCGCTGGCCGAGTCGTTCGGCCGGATGCCCGCGCTCGAGGTGTCGGCACGTGGATTCGGTGCCGGATCCCTCGACGCGGCCGACCGCGCGAACGTGGTGCAAGTGGTGATCGGCAATGCCTCCGACCGTGAGATGTCGACCGGGCAGATCGCCCGCTTGCTCGAAGCCAACGTCGACGACGTGACCGGCGAAGTGATCGCCCATACGATCGGGGCGCTGCTCGCGGCCGGCGCGTTCGATGCTTGGGCCACACCGATCGTGATGAAGAAGGGTCGACCAGCATTCACCGTGAGTGCGTTGTGCGACCCGGCGATCGAGAGTGCGGTGACCGGGGTTCTCGTACGCGAAACAGGGACCCTCGGGGTGCGGGGGTCGCTCGTGGAGCGCTGGCCGCAACGCCGAATCGAATCATTGGTGGTGGTGGAGGGTCAGGAGATCCGGGTGAAGATCGCCGATGGCCGGGTGAAAGTGGAGCACGACGATGCGGCTCGTGCCGCCAGCGCCCTCGGGCTTCCGCTTCGTGAAGTGATCAGTCGGGCCGAGTCGGCCGCCGGCTGACTCCGACGGACCCTTGTCGAAGAGGGTTGTCCGCCGCTGATACGGTCGGCTCATGGCCAAGACCGGACGTTGCCTCTGCGGAAAAGTGTCGTACACACTCGAAGGCGATCCCATCGCCACGGCGGTCTGCCATTGCAGTCACTGCCAACGGCAAGGCGGCAGTGCCTTCTCGGTGAACCTGATCGCCATGTCGTCGCAGATGACGGTGAATGGTGAACTCGCCGCCTACGAGGAGCGAGGGGAGAAGGGCGACCAGGTGTACGTGCGCCGTCGCTTCTGCTCCACCTGTGGCTCACCGATCCTGTCGGAGATCGTTCTGAGCGAAGGTGTGATCGCCGTGAAGGCCGGCACCCTCGACGACGTCTCTGATGTGAAGCCGACCGTCGAAGCGTGGTGCGTGGACCGTCAGCCGTGGGCGATCTTGCCCGGCATGGCCGTGTCGATGGAACGCGAGTAGTTCGACGCCCGAATCTCTGCTCACCTGAGTGGTCAGTGGTGAGCCGTCCTCAAACTGCGACGACTCGCCATGAAGAACTGTCCCGCAGTCGACATCCAAGGTGCGACGAGAAATGCCGAGTCGAAGCCGTCACCCGGCGGGGCACCCCGTTGGTGTCCCCCAAACAGGCTGCTTCGCAGTTTGACCGGCAAATCCAGCGCCGGTATCGAAGTCCGTGGGCGCAGGGTCGATGAATTCGACGCACCAGCCGGACAAATTTTGGTCGAAAGCCGACGCATCTTTGAACATGTAGGCCATCGATTCTGCGCTGCTGGTGTCCCAGCCGGAGATATCACTGTTGAAGAGCGTTGCCCGGGTGAACATTTCTTGCATGTTGGTGACGTTGCCGGTTTCCCAAGCCCCAATGTTCTGATTGAAGGATCCTGCATCTCGGAACATCGCGTACATGTTGGTGACGTTGTCAGTGTCCCAAGCCCCGATGTTCTGATTGAAATCGGATGCTCCATCAAACATTTCTTGCATGTTGGTGACGTTGTCAGTGACCCAAGCCCCGATGTTTTGGTTGAAATCAGATGCTCCATCGAACATCCCACCCATGTCGAGATTCGCAGAAGTGTCCCAACTACCGATGTTTCCGTTGAAGGCTGATGCACCCTTGAACATGCTGTTCGAATACTGGACTCCGCCCATGTCCCACCCGCCGATGTTCTGATTGAACGCAACTGCATTCTGAAACATGTATCGCGTGTCGTTGACAAGATCAGTTTCCCATCCACTGATGTCCTGATTGAAGCTTGCAGCACCATCGAACATGCCATACATCGTCAGAACTTCGGAAACATTCCATGCCCCCACCGCTCCATTGAAGTCAAGGGCAGAAGCAAACATGTTGTACATCAGCTCTACGTTCTCAGTATTCCAATCATCGAGGTCCTGATTGAAAGAAGCCGCTCCCGCGAACATCCCGGCCATATTCGTGACGTTCCCGGTGTTCCAATCGCCGATGTCCTGATTGAAACTCAGCGCGGTATTGAACATGCTTTCCATATCTATGACACTTTGCGTATTCCAAGCCGAGATGTCCTGGTTGAAAGTTAATGCCCCGCTGAACATGTACGACATGTCGGTGACATCGCTCGTGTCCCAATTCCCGATGTCGTGATTGAAACTTGTGGCGCCTCCGAAGGTGTGGGCGAGGAGTTGGATCCCTAGCGGAATATCCGCCACATAGGTGAGATTCGAGGCGCCGTTGAATGCATACGAAAGATCGGTGAGGCCGAGATCCCCGAAGTTGTTGACGCGGGTGATCAATGAGGCTCCCGTGTACGCCGCGTCCCCGAATCCGGGCATCCATGGCCCCTCGCTTTCACCACGGCAGATGTTGATCGTGTATTCGTCCGTGCTCGTGTAGGTGTGGTCAAAGGGGGGAACGGAATCCGAGTCGAAAGACTCCGACTCTCCATCGCCCCACGACACGACAACGTCGAACGAATCGTGATCATCAGTTGTATGGACGGGCAGGGTGATGGTGCGGTCGGAGTCTGTTGTTTCGATCACGATATCCATGCATTCCGGGGCTCTCGTTCCGGTGGGTCGCTTGGCTGGTGTTTTCGAAGCTTCGTCCAGCACGGTTTGCTGAACTCCGGTGGTTGTTCCAACACCAATGAGCACGGTGCTGCCCCGTCGATGGGTGGCCAACCACTGCCTGATCACCGACGGCAGTGAGTCGGGTCCGACAAAAAGGATCACGTTGCCCGACGCACCGAGAAGTCCGGCGGTGAGGGAGTCGGTGGGATTCGCGCCCGACATCAACGCGACGGAGGTGAGGCCGTCACCCAACAGCCTGCTTGCGACAAGCGTCGACGTTTCGAATCGATCCGTGCCGGCGAGCCGTTCGATTGTCGAGTCATTGGTGAGTGCATCCACCTGTGACTCGATGAAGGTCGGAAGACTCGAGAGTCCGCCGATGAACACGATGTTCTGTGGCGGAGCCAATTCGAGAAGTCGTTTCGACGATTCCGGAAGAACGTCGGTGCGGCTGAGCACCAGCAGGGCGCCTTCACCGTGAGCGAGAAAGCCGGCGAGAAGAAGATCAGCTGGTCGATCACCGTTGACCACCAGTGCCGTGTCACCCAGATCCACACCATTGGCCGACATCCACTGAACAAGCGCGAGTGACGTCTCGTAACGGTCGGCACCGCCGATCCGCGCGACGGGATTGCCGCCCTCGCCGTTCCAACCGGCTTGGCGGGCGATCGCTGAAAGAACGTCGTTGCTCACTGCGCCGGATCCACCGATCACCATCACATCGGCTGGTGTCAGCCTCGACTCCTGAATCGCGCGAGCGGTGTCGGGATCGAGCGTTCCGGAGGAGGTGACCAGCACTGCCGTCCGACACGTCGTGCCGGTCGGGCAAGTATCGGCGAGCGCCGCGAAACCGGCGGCCAGCGAGGCATCGACAACCGATCGATCCGACACGATGACGAGACGGGTGAGGTTCCCGAGGTCGCCTCCGGCAACCCGTCGAGCAATGGCGACGGCCACCTGAGCCGGCGTCGAACCGGTCAGACGTTCCGGTGGGGCCGAGGCTTGAGACACTTGGGCCGGCCAACCAACGACCAGCAGCCCAAGGAACATCACGATCACAACGGCCAACGACATCGCAGAGCGACGGATCGACGAATGGCGGGACGATGTCATGGCCAGTTCTTCACCTCAAAGACAACATTCGATCACCCAACCCTACGCGGACTCCGACCCATCGGTGTGTTTGCCGCCCCATAGGAATGGGGGGAGAAGGGCGACCAGGTGCACGTGCGCCGTCGTTCCTGCCTCACCTGTGGTTCACCGATCCTGCCCGGCATGGTCGTGTCGATGGAACGCGAGTGTTCCCTCGAAGACTGAAGGCCCTCCGCCGAAGCAGAGGGCCTTCACGAGTTGGTCGGGGTGAGAGGATTTGAACCTCCGGCCTCCACGTCCCGAACGTGGCGCGCTAGCCAAACTGCGCTACACCCCGTAGCGAGTGATGAGGCTACAGGGCGGGTTCGGCTTCCGCCTCGGCCGATTCGGCCGGTCCGTCCACCTCGGGCAGACCTTCGCCGTAGCAACCACCACTGGCAATCGCCCGGGCCGCCCGACGGAGGCGCAACGAGTCGAGTGGCTTGATGAGCCAACCATCGGCGCCACTGCGGCGAGCCATGTGGATGTCGACCGTTCGGTCGAGCAATACGAGGATCGGAACGTGTGGCAACGAGTTGCTGCTCTCGTCGAGTCGCAGATCCATCGTCACGGCGATTCCACCCATGGTTCCGATCTGCATGTCGAGCACCACGAGATCCGGTGTGCGCTCCTTCACCGATCCGGCCACCAAGCGTCCGTCACGACAGTGAGTAAATGTGGTGTCGGGGCCACCGAGGGCCGCCGTCACTTCGTCGACGAGCCAGTCGGCATCGGTTGCGAGGATCACGTGCACGGCCTCGACGCTACCCCCCGGCCCTCGCCACCGACGAACAGCGCCGGGGGAGAAGAGTCAATTCGTGGCCGCGAGGAGGTCGCGTCCGAGTGATGCGATGGCCTCCATGTCGTGCACGTCGTCGGCCCGCAGGTACAAACGGGCGATCGCCGCGCCCTTGGCGGCGGACACGAGGGGTGCCACCGCCTTCTCCTCGGCTTCGGCGACCTTGCGTATCTCGGCGACATTACGTAGGAGCACCTCAGCCTTGTGGTCGCCTGCTTCGGCGGCAGCCTTGCTGTCGCGGCGGGCGGCGGCCGAGGTTCCAGAACCGAATCGCGGCTGCAGGCGATTCACCACCAATCCACTCGCGGCGATCGTCAACGTACGGAGTTCGTCGATGAAGAACCGAGCTTCCTCGATGGTGTCGCTCCGCGGTGAGGCCACCACGACGTATCGCGTCCGATCGGAACGAAGCAAACCTTCAACGGCGATCGCCCGATCGCGAAATCCGCTCTCGATGCCTTCGAACGCCTGGAAGAAGTCGATGGCATCGGCGAGCACGTCGGCACCGATCACCCGTCCGATCGTGCGCAGGATCGGCTGGGCCGCGATGTTCAGAACTCGCAGTCCACCACGCGCTGGCGCCATGAGCCAGCGATACACACGGTGGTCGAGGAAGTTCGAGAGTTTCCGCGGTGCGCGCAAGAAGTCGAGTGCTTCACGACTCGGCGGAGTGTCCACCACCACCAGATCGAACCGCTCGTCGTGGTCGAGCGCGTACAACTTCTCGGCCGCCATGTACTCCTGACTTCCCGAGAGTCGACTGGCCACGTTCTTGTAGAAGGGGTTGTCGAGAATTCGTTGCGCTTGCTGCGCAGAACGAGAATGCTCGCGAACCACGTCGTCGAAGGTCTGAGTGGCATCCAGCATCATCGCCCAGAGTTCGCCATCGGCCTGCAACTCGATACGACGAGGATCGTTGCCGAGTCCATCAGCCAAACCGAGGGCATCGGCCAGGCGGCGCGCCGGATCGATCGTGATCACCACCACCTTGCGCCCGCGTCGAGCCGCTTCGAGTCCGAGCGCCGCAGCAGTCGTTGTCTTGCCCACTCCGCCCGAACCACAGCAGACGATGATCGACGCGTCGTCCACCAGCGTGGCGAAGCCCGACGCCTTCACGACGCGCTCCCGATCTGGTCGAGCAAAGCATGGGCCAACGTACGAATCGCTTTGTGATCCACGGAGCCGGAGGTGAGATAGGGGAGTTCGAGGTACCCCTCATCACTCGTTGCGTCGATGCGGGCCACCTCGCGTCGGTGCACCGCGCAACGACTCGCGCGATAACGAGCTGCTTCGGCGAGGTCCCCTTCGGCGAGCCCGCCCGCCGCGACCAACGCCTCCACTTCGTCGGCGTGATCCACTCCGTTCACGACCACCGGTCCGAGAGCCACTCCGATCTCATCGGTCAGAACCGCGGATGTTTCGAGGAGTTCGTTCACCGGTGTGGTTTCGGGAAGAGTCACCAACACCACGCGGCACTTCTGAGAGTCGCGCATCATGTCGCGGATCTCGATGGCCTGCGAACGCAGCGGACCACCCCGCACCGTCTCGGCCATGGCTTGCGGTGAGCGGAGAAGACTCAACGCGTGACCGGCCGCGGGTCCGTCGACGATCACGAGATCATGTGGCCCATCGGCTCCGGCCAAGCCGACGAGATGCTTGATCTTTCCGAGCACCAACAGATCGTCGATACCCGGCGCAGCCGACGCGACCACGTCCACCACACCGGTCGAT
This sequence comes from Actinomycetota bacterium, assembly GCA_005787035.1. Taxonomy (GTDB): domain Bacteria; phylum Actinomycetota; class Acidimicrobiia; order Acidimicrobiales; family Ilumatobacteraceae; genus Casp-actino8. The sequence continues at coordinate 36,213 of SYCI01000157.1, forward strand.
ACGAGACGCTTGGCCAGCCGTGCCAACCCCTGCGTTCCGAGATAGTCCTGAAGTGCTTCGGCCGCCGAGATCGTGCGTAGGTGAATCGAACCGCGACGGCCCGGTCCGCGCCCGCTCACGATCGTGTCGCCTTCGTACGTGGATCCCGCACCATCGGACGCGCCGAGCAGCCGTGCCAAACCGGGGCGGCCGTCAATGGTCACAACGAGTACCCGATGTCCGCTGTCGGCTGCGGCAACCGCAAGCGCAGCAGTTACCGTTGTCTTGCCGACACCCCCTTTGCCGGCCACCACCAACAAACGGGCGGTGTCGAACAACCGGCTCTTGATCGATGATTTCGGAGGCACTCGTGCGCAGACTAGCGATCCTCTTCTTGTTGCTCGGATCGCTGCTCGGATTCGCCGATGTGTCATCGGCCTCGCCCCGTCCGGCGTCCACTCCGCCCACCGACACGAATGACGAAAATGTCGATCTCGGGCTCGCACCGGTCGACGTCCTGCAGATCAGCGGGCTTCTCGATCACATCGTGGCCGACGAAGTCGGTCAGGCGATCGAACGAGCCGAGTCCGGTGACGCGCAAGCCTTGATCCTGCAGATCAACTCGAAGGCTTCAGTGATCGGTCGCGACGCCATGAAAGATCTCTACGCCGAGATCCGCGACGCGGGTGTACCGATCGCCATCTGGGTCGGTCCGTCGGGCGCTCGAGCCACCGGCTTGTTGGCCCAACTTCTCTCGGCGGCCGATGCCACCGGTATGGCGCCCGGTGCGCGCATCGGCAAGACGGGCGTCCCGTTGTTCGATGACGTGTCGTTCGGCGATGCCACTGACTTCCTGCGCACCGGCACTCTCGGCTTCCAGGACGCACGTCGTCAGGGTGCACTGAAGCTCGAGATCAGCGACGAAGGCGCGCCGACCATCCGCAACATGGTGTTCGCACTCGACGGGCTCACCCTCGACGGCATCGAACTCGACACCGCCGTCGAAACCCTCAACGACGACGGCACGGTGTCGAACGACATCACAACCGTTCGTTTCCAGAAACTCGGTCTCGTCGCCCAGATGTTCCACACGGCGGCCAGTCCACCGGTGGCGTATCTGTTCTTGATCATCGGTCTGGCGCTCTTGGTCTTCGAGTTCTTCACCGCCGGTATCGGCGTAGCCGGTTTGGTGGGAGCGGTCTGCTTGCTTCTTGGTTTCTACGGACTCGGCGAACTTCCCGATCGTGGTTGGGCGCTCGGACTGATCGTCTTCTCGATGGTCGCCTTCTCCGTCGATGTTCAAGTGGGGATACCACGCTTCTGGACCGGTGTGGGCCTCACATCGTTCGTCGTCGGGTCGTGGTTCTTGTTCCCCACGATCGATCAACACAATCTGCGCCCCTCGTGGCTCACACTTCTCGTCGGCGTGGGCGGCATCGCCCTCACGTTCATCTCCGGTATGCCGAGCATGACCCGTACGCGCTTTGCCACCCCCACGATCGGTCGCGAGAAGTTGATCGGACAGGTCGGACGTGCAGTCACCGACATCACCCCCGATGGCGCCGTGCAGATCGGCTCGGCACGTTGGAAGGCTCGCACCAACCGCGCCACCCCGGTGAAGGCGGGAGAGTCGGCCCGAGTGACCGGTATCGACGGAGTCGTGCTCGAAGTCGAACCCGAAACCGGCGGCGCCCGCGACTACCGCGAACGGCGGCCGAAGGCGGCCGATGGAGCCACCACGACCGAATCGTGAAGTTGTTCGGCGACGACACCCCGGTCGAACGGCTACCGCGGGACGGCAGTCTTGTTTATTGGGAGTGGGCACTCGGCGATTCGTCGGCTGAGGCCGTGATGCAGCAGCTCTTGCGTGACACCGACTGGGAGCAGCGCAGCATCGTGATGTTCGGGCGAGAGGTTGCCCAGCCCCGACTCAACTCGTGGTACGGCGACGTGCCGTACACCTATTCGGGGATCTCGATGACCCCTCGCCCTTGGACACCACTGCTCACGAGTTTGCGCGAGCGTTGTGAAGAACTCACGGGCGCCCGGTTCAACAGCGTGCTCATCAACCTCTATCGCAACGGAGACGACAGCATGGGTTGGCACGCCGACGACGAGCGCGAACTCGGACCCGAGCCGGCCATCGCTTCGCTGAGCCTCGGAGCCGTACGCCGATTCCGCATGCGCCACCGTGACTCACGTGAGACCGTCGAGATCGATCCGGCGAATGGTTCGCTCATCTTCATGAGTGGCTTGTCGCAGGCCTGCTGGATGCACGAAGTTCCCAAGACCAAGAAACCGGTCGACGCGCGGATCAACCTCACGTTCCGCTGGGTTCACCCCGAGTTGCTCACCTGAGTTTCGAGTCGGGGCCCGGCGATGCGTACGTCACCGCGTCGTCGCGTGATGCCGCGGGTATCGAGCTCGGTGGCCAGTGGGACCGCGTGTTTGCGGGTGTTGCCCACGGCTTCACGGAACTGCGACAGGGTGAAGCCTTCCGGGTTGGCGGCGAGTAGAGCGAGTGCGACTTGCCGAGCCGTCTCGAGCGCCGACACATGGAACCACTCTCCGTCGCGCTCGAAGATAACTCCCTTTTGTTGGAGGCGACGAAGTTCGGCCACCGTGATCGCGACGGGTGGTTGGGGAGCGCAGCCACCTCGGGCCAACGCGGCGACGGCCGGATGATCGAGCAATGGGTCGGACGTACCTGCGACCCGCGCGAATCCATCGGTCACGGTCACGTCGGCACAGGTCTCGATCACGATGCGCTCGCGTTCGTCGAGAGTCTCCACTCGGATCCCCTCACTACCGGACCGCGCCACGCGACCACGAAGATCGACGCGCATCGTCTCCAGCACCGAGGCGTCGATCACCCAATCTCCGAGGGTCGGTGTTCGCGCCTCTCCGGTGAGGAGTCGCAACAGATCGGCCCGAACCCAGCCGCGTTCGGCCACCACTCGTTCGACGCTTCGATCGGGTGCGGCCCGCGTCACGGGCACGACGGGCGAGACGTCCAGAACCTCACCACCGCCGACGGTTTCGCGCCGACCGCTCTCGCGCAAGATGTAGTGGTCGCCGGGAATCAACGGAACCTCGTAGGGCAGGCGGACTCGTACGAAGCCACTTCCTCCCGCTTCGATCCGAGTCGATCCGATCACCCGCACCCGAACGGCAAGTTCGTCGGAGCCGATGTGCAGCGACCACGCGCCCCGCGAGGTGACGGCGTGTTCGAGTCCGACCACCGTCGTCAATGAAGCGTCGAATTCCTTGGTCAGGTGCCATTCGTCAGTTCGGACGATGGCGACACCGCGTCGAAGATCGTGATGCTCGACACCGGCCAGATTGAGGGCAACTCGCGAACCCGGCGGAGCCGAATCAACATCGCGTCCATGCGACTGCATCGAACGTACGCGTGCCGGGAGCATCATGGGTGTTGCCATCACCCGGTCGCCGACGGCGAGTGAACCATCCGTGAGGGTTCCGGTGACCACGGTGCCCGATCCCTTGGCCGCGAAGACGCGATCAACGAAGAGCCGTGGTCGCTGATGATCGGGAGGTAACGCTCCCGCGGCGAGCATCTCGTCGATTCGCTCGACGAGGGTGTCGAGTCCGTCACGAGTGGTACTCGATACGAACACCATCGGCGCGGCTGCGAGGAACGTTCCTTCGAGATGACGACGCATGGTCTCCGACACCTGTTCGCGATCGGATGGAGGGCAGAGGTCCGATTTGGTGAGCACCACGAGTCCGTGCTCGATACCGAGCAGGTCGAGTATTCGGAGATGTTCCTCGGTCTGTGGCTTCCAACCCTCGTGGGCATCGATGACGAGCAGGCTCGATCCCACTGCCCCCACGCCAGCGAGCATGTTGCTGATGAACCGCGTGTGGCCCGGAACGTCGATGAACGACACCACGTTGTGGCCGGGTGTGGTGAAGTGCGCGAAGCCCAGATCGATGGTGAGACCGCGTTCGCGTTCTTCGGCCCAGCGGTCGGGGTCGGTGCCGGTCAGGGCTCGCACGAGCGACGATTTGCCATGATCGACGTGGCCGGCCGTGGCGATGATGCGCATGCCGTCAGTCGAGCGATCGGAGTGCATCGACGATCACGTCGTCGTCGTCCGGATCGATCGTACGTAGATCGAGAATCGTCACGTCGTCGCTCACGCGGGCGATCACCGGTGGCGAATGACGACGTAGTCGTTCGGTCCGGTCGCCGTCGATCGCCACCCCGATCGACGCGATGGTGGCACCCGGTGTACTGCCTGCACCGGGAAGTGACGCGCACTCGACGACGCTGCCCACGCCCGCGGCGTTCACGACTGCAGTCGCGCGTGTACGCAGTGAGTCGAGACCGGCGGTCGCCATACGCCAGAAAGGAATCGTCGACGCGTCACGTGAGAGATAGCTGAGCATCGTGTCGTGAAGCGACGCGAGCACGAGCCCGCCCGGACGCAGGGCGCGCATCAGAGGATGGCGTGCGCATTGGGCGACGAGGTCGGCCCGACCGGCGACGACGCCCGCTTGCGGGCCGCCCAGAAGTTTGTCGGCGCTGAACGTCACGAGATCGGCTCCGGCGGTGAGGGTCTGACGGGCCGCCGGTTCACCGGCGAGCCAGGCGGGCGGACCGTCGGTGAGCCACGGGAAGTTGGCGTCGATGAGTCCAGAACCGATGTCGGCCACCACCGGTACGCCGAGTTCGGCGAGTTGTTCGACGGGTGTGGTCTCGACGAAACCTTCCACGCGGTAGTTGGACGGATGAACCTTGAGCACGAGTGCGATGTCGTTGCCGCGTTTGGTGATCGCCTTGCGATAGTCGGCCACACGCGTGCGATTGGTCGTACCCACGTCGACGAGACGCGCGCCTGATTGTTCGAGTACTTCCGGAATCCGGAATCCACCACCGATTTCCACACTCTCGCCGCGACTCACGGCCACGTCGCGTCCATCGGCGAGGGCGGCGAGCACCAAGAGCACCGCGGCGGCGTTGTTGTTGACCACGATCGCATCCTCGGCGCCCACGGCCCGCGCGATGAGTCGTCCGATCCCGGTCTGCCGGCTGCCGCGTTGGCCCGAACTGAGATCGAACTCGAGATTCTGAGCGCGCGGAGCCCGATCGACTCTCACCGGTGATCGGCCGAGGTTGGTGTGCGCGATCACTCCGGTCGCGTTCACAACTGGAACGAGAAGTGCGGCCGCGATCGAATTCGCGATGTCGGCGGCCCGACTCGGATCTCCTTCGGCGATCGCCTGGCGGGCCGCATCCACGCACAGCGGATGGGGTAGACCCGATGACGAGATCGAGCGCGCGAGTGCGTCGACGGAAGGTGGCCGCGCGGTCGGTTCGGACATCGGAAGGGACGCTATCCCTGACGGAACTGCCGTCACGGAGCGTGAGTAGGGTGACCACGTGATCCTGTTCGTCCTGTTCTTCGTGGTGCCGATCGCCGAGCTCTACGTGATCATCCGCATCGGATCGGAGATCGGTTTCCTCAACACCCTCGGAATCATCGTCGCCGTGGCCATGGTGGGTAGTTGGCTGGTGCGCCGAGAGGGTTTGCGCACGTGGTCCCGGTTCAACGAATCGCTGGCGTCGGGTCGGATCCCGACCCGCGAGATCGTGGACGGTGTTCTCATTCTCGGCGCCGGAGCCCTGTTGCTCACGCCGGGCTTCCTCTCCGACATCGTCGGCGTATTGCTTCTGTTCCCGCCCACGCGCGCGGTTCTGCGCGCCGTGGTCACCAAACGTCTCCGGCCCGGGACCTCGTTCGTTGAATTCGGCGGCTTTCCGGGCGGGCGATCTCCGGGCATGCGGGGCGACGTGGTCGATGTCGACTCCACTGAACCCAAGGGCGAACTGTGAGTCAGACGCCGGACTTCGATCCGGCGTCGGTGCGCATCCGTCCGGCGGCGACCGTCATGCTCGTTCGCCCGGCTGCTTCGACCATCGAAGTCTTCATGATGCGCCGTACCACCAAGGCGGCCTTCGCAGGAGGGATGTACGTGTTTCCGGGTGGCGCGGTGGACGACGAGGATTCGTCGTACGAAATGGCGTCGATCCGTGAATGCTTCGAAGAAGCCGGAGTGCTGCTCGCCCGTGACGCTGCGGGCCGAACCGTGCGCTTCGACGAGCCGATGGCCAAGGCACGTTTCGCCGACCATCGTCGACGTGTGCACGCCGGCGACCTGAGCATGACCCGTGTCCTCGCCGATGAAGGCTTCGTGGCCCAGACCGAGGAGTTGGTGTGGGTCGCCCACTGGATCACGCCCTTCGGTGAAGTTCGGCGGTTCGACACCCGATTCTTCGTGGTGGCCATGCCCGACGATCAGGAGCCATTGCACGATCACATCGAGACGGTCGACAGTTTGTGGGTCACGCCGTCCGATGCGCTTCGTCGTGCCCGTGCCGGTGAACTGTTGATGCTCCCGCCGACGATTGCCAACCTAGAATTCCTCGCCGCCCACGAATCGGTCGATTCGGTGATCGAAGCGGCGCGGAAAGTGGGCGCACCACCGCGAATCCTGCCCAAGGTCCGCTGGGCCGACGATGGCCGGATCGATGCGCTGCTCATGCCCGGCGATCCGGGTTACGACGACATCCTCGAACGTTAGGGATTTACGCGCGCCGGTTGACCGCCACGTTGGTGACCACTTCCTGGCGCGCCGAGCAGTCGGCCATGCGTACCGGTGGAACTGTTTCGGTCACGATCAGGTTGGCGACGGCGCGAAACGCCTCGGCCGCTGGCCCCTTCCCCTCGAGCGCAACGGGTTGACCTTCGTCGCCTCCGGTGGCGACCGATGCCTCGATCGGGATGCGTCCGAGGAGTGGAGCACCGATCTCGTCGGCGAGTGATTGTCCGCCGCCACTTCCGAAGAGCGGATGACTCTCGCCATGGGCACACACGAACTCACTCATGTTTTCGATCACGCCGGCGACACGAAGGTACGAGCGTCGCGCCATGTCGGCGGCACGGATGGCGACTTTCTGTGCGCTGATGGCCGGCGTGGTCACGATGATCATGTCGGTGCGCGGGAGCATCCGCGCGAGTCCCATCTGCACGTCTCCGGTTCCGGGCGGCATGTCGATCAGGAGGTAGTCGAGTTCGCCCCACGCGACGTCGCGCAGGAACTGCTCGAGAGCCTTGGTGAGCATGAGTCCGCGCCACATGAGCGCGGTTCCTTCGTCGTCGACGAGGAATCCCGTCGACACGACTTTCAGGAGCCCGGTTCCGACGGCCCGGGTGTTCGGGCGGATCTTGGGTCGGCCGGTCTCCGGATCGGGGTCGGCCTCGAGTCGCTGGTCGATTCCGAGCATGCGGGGCACCGAGAAGCCCCAGATGTCGGCATCGAGCACGCCGACGGTGAAACCTTCGTGCGCGATGGCCGCGGCGAGATTCACGGTGACCGAGCTCTTGCCCACACCGCCCTTGCCCGACGAGATGGCGATCACGCGTGTCGTGGCCGGCACCTCCGTATCGGGCGCGTTCTCGCGAGCGTTCCAACGGGCCTTGGCCATGGTGGCCGAGCGCTCGTCGCTCGTCATCTCGCCCCATTCGATACGAACATCTCGCACGCCGGGGTGGGTGACCACCCGCGACTCGATGTCCTTTTTGATCTGGGCGCGCAAAGGACAGCCGCCGATCGTGAGCTTCACGTCGATCACCACGAAACCGTCGGCCGACACCGACCGGACCGAGGCCATGCCGAGGTCCACGACGTCGCTGCCGAGTTCGGGGTCGATCACGGCCCGCAAGAGATTCGTGACCTCGTCGGCGGAGGGCGGCGTGAACGGCCGTGACATGGGCCAAGCGTATCGGTGGGCTCCGCCGTCGGGTCGGGCGGATCATTCCAGTAAAGTCGGGGTACCGGAACGATTCCTCCGGGCGGCGGGCTCGAACCCGTCGAGTACTCGTCACAGGAGAGCACATCGTGATCACCCTCACCGATTCAGCCGCCGTCAAGGTCAAGGAGTTGCTCGAGGCCGAAGGCGCAACCGAACTCGCGTTGCGCGTCGCCGTGCGCCCCGGTGGATGCAGTGGTTTCTCGTACGAGATGTTCTTCGACGGCGACATCGCGGCCGACGACCAGCAGGCCACGTTCGGTGAAGCCGTGCGCGTCGTGGTCGACCCGGCCTCGGCCCAGCTTCTCGAAGGCGCCACCCTCGATTACAAGGACGGCCTCAATCAGGCCGGCTTCAACATCACGAATCCGAACGCGTCGCGTACCTGCGGTTGCGGTCAGTCGTTCAGCTGAGCGCTTCGCGCACCTCGTTCACGTCCCAGATCGCGTCGAGACGCTCGACGATCACACCCTGGGCATCGGTCACGAACAACACCGGCTCGAAGGTGAGCATCGCCGCCTCCACCGCGGGCGCCACCACCGTGGCCGCCCGATCGGCGTACACATCGGCGTGCACGAAGACGACCGAGTCACCCAACTCCTCGGCCAACGGCACGAGCTGATCGAGCACCGGACCGCACACACCCGTCTGGCAGTGCGCCGGGGTGCCCACCAGATAGACGACCGGCTTGCCGATACTCAAGGCGTCGGTGAGGGTCATCGAATGGAACGGGCACGGCTCGGGCGTTCGCGTGCAGACCTCGTCCACACCGCGCGGGTCGTCGAAGGTCGGGGTGTCGAAGGGCGGTAGTTGCTGACCGACTCGCGCGACCACGAGCGAGTCGGGTTCGAAGGTCTGGAATGCGGCGCCTTCCTCGGGCCCACCCTTCACGACGAGCGCAAAGGTTCCGACCCGATCGATCACGGTGCGGAACACCCAGAACGGGATGGTGTCGTCACCGAGAGTTCGGCGATCGGCGAAGAGATCACGAGCCAGTACCTCATCGGTGTCGAGATCGACGAGATCGGCGATCAATCGGGTCGGACCGGTGTCCACGAGTCCGTCGGCACCGGCGAGTGAAACGGGCAGACGTTGTTCACCCGGTGTGAGTTCGGTGGGTATCCAGCGTGAAACGAGATCCCAGGTTCCCATGGCCACGTCGGTCGTCGCGGACTCGTCGTCACCCGACGACTCGCCGGCGCACGCGGCGAGTAGCGCGGCAAGGGGGATGGCGGCGAGCGATGCGCCACTCATGCGCAACACGTCGCGCCGGGTGGATCGACGATCGAGGGCCATGAGGGGAGATTATTGGTCGGTGCTTGTGCCGGCTCGTGTGCACGTGTGACATTGGGGTGTGGCCGACGTCGTATTCGAGTTGAACGGACACGAGGTTGTGGTCCCCGACGGGACGTCGCTTCTCGTGGCCTTGCGCGAAACGTGCGGAATCCGATCGGCCAAGGACGGTTGTGCACCGCAGGGGCAATGCGGTTGTTGCACGGTATGGGTCGATGGTGAGGCGCGCGTCGCGTGCGTCACTCCGGTGTCGCGGGTCCGCGGACGATCGGTCACCACGCTCGAAGGTGCCGGCGCGGCCGTGGCCGATGCTTGGTCGGAACGTCTGTGCGCAACCGGGGGCAGTCAGTGCGGCTTCTGCACTCCCGGCATCATCATGCGGCTCGCCGCGCCACGCCGTCAGGGAGGTCTGACGAAAGAATCGGTCGATCAGGCTTTGCTCGCCCATCTGTGCCGTTGCACGGGTTGGCAGACGATCGTGGAAGCGGCACTCGATCCGGTCGATGTATCGGTGAAGCGCGAGCACGCAACCACGCGGGCAGCCATCGAAGGGCGCACGGTGCAGTCGGTTGCACCCCCAGTAGCCATGGGCAACGGAGGTTTCGCCGGCGACACGTATCCGACCGATGCAATGGTTGCCGTGCGTTCGGCGGCCGGCACCTGGCACGTCCACGACTCGTTGGTCGAGGCACGCGCGGCGGCGGGCATCGTGCAGGGTCGACGCTCGACCCTCGGTCTGAACTGGCCGATCGAGGTTCCCGACGAATCGGAATTCGTCCGAACCTTGCGGACCACGTGGGTCGAGCCCGCCTATCTCGAACCCGATGCCGTGTGGTGCCAACCCGGTGGTCGCGCGGTCGGTCCGCTCGTGAACGGCGGGGCATTCGGTGGCAAGCGTTCGTCATGGTTGGCCGACGAGGCGCGGCGACTCGCCGACGAAAACGACCGACCGATTCGGATCGCACTGACGCGCGAAGACGTGGTGCGACTCGGAGCCAAGCGACCGCCGATGGCCGCGGGTGTGCGGGCCGATGGTTCGGGCATCGTGTGGTTGCGTCGCACGGAGGGCGCGGCCCGATTCATCGCCGAACGCTTCCCGACATGGACCCTTCACGAGGTCGACGTGCCGGGCCCGCTGACCTCGCTCGACGTTCGCGGCGCGGTGTGGGCCGAGTTGTCGGCCCTGATCGCATCGGTGTCTCCTCCCGAGGAGCGGGGCGACCATGTGCAGTCGCCCGAAGGTGCCGATGCCTGGGCGCGCATCGATGATGACGGAGTGGAGATCACGGTGCGATGTGGTGACGTGCTCGACCACACGGTGCTTCGTTCGTATTGCATCGGTGCCGCGCACATGGCTCTCGGTTGGGTGCGCACCGAGGGAATAGCCGTCGATGCGATGGGGGAGATCCACGACCTCACGATCCGATCGTTCGGCGTTCTTCGGGCCGTCGACATGCCGCCGGTCGCCGTGCACATCTTGGACGACAGCCGCCCACCGGTGAACGGAAGCGATGCGGTGTTCGCCGCCGTGGCTGCAGCAGCGTGGCGACGCGATGGATTTCCGAGCCGGTGGCCGGCGAGCCGTGAGTGACGATTGCCGGCCATTGACTAGCGTTGGCCCATGGCCAAGAACTCAGCTCCCAAACCCCTCGGCCCCTACACACCGGTCGTTCGCGCCGGTGACTGGGTGATCGTTTCCGGACAACTCGGTATCAAGGACGGTTCGCTCGTGCCCGGTGGCGTGGCCGGCCAGACGGCCCAGGCCGTGGTGAACCTGAAGGAACGGCTCCGCGAAGCCGGCTGCACCATCAACGACGTGTCGAAGACTTTGTGCTTCCTCACCGACATGGACACCTTCGCCACCTTCAACGAGGCCTACGTCGCCGGTTTCGGCGGCTCGCGTCCGGCTCGCTCGACGATCGGCGTGGCGGCGCTTCCCTTCGGTGGTGCGGTGGAGATCGAAGCCTGGGCCTTCAAACCCCTGGCTGCTCCCAAGAAGGCCACCGCCAAGAAGTCGACGGTGAAGAAGGCCACTGTGAAGAAGGCGGCGCCGAAGAAGGCGGCCAAGAAATCGGCCGCCGGTCGGCGTCGCAAGTAGGGTTCCTACCGTGCCTGGCGCGATCGTTCTCATCGTGATTCTGCTGGCCTTCCCGGTGGTGGTGGGTCTCAGCACGGCGGCCATTGCCGCGGTTCTCGGTCACCTTCTGTGGAGGGACGCCGAGGTCCGCCACGAAGGCAGCGAACTCCTCGATCTCAACACCTGATCGCCCACGCCGCGTCGGTTCGGGTGACAGGCTGACACCGTGCACCGTCACGACCAAGCCATCGCGCGCCTCGCCGATCATGCGCTCGATTACGCGCTCGAACGAGTACGCATGGATCCGGTCCCGCTCGATGCGCCACGACCGTACGACGAACTCATTCGTGCGGCCGGCCAAACGATCACACCCTCCGGAATCGGTGGCGATCGCGCGCTGAAACTCTTCACCGAAGTACTCGCGCCAGCGTGCATCTCAGTCGACCATCCGCGTTTCTTGGCCTTCGTCCCCGGTGCACCCACCGAGGCGTCGGTTCTGTTCGACATGGTGGTCTCGGCGAGCAGTATCTACGCCGGCTCGTGGCTCGAAGCCGCCGGTGCCGTGTTCGCCGAGAATCAGGCGTTGCGTTGGCTCGCCGATCTGGCCGGGTTCCCCGAATCAGCCGGTGGAGCGTTCGTGAGCGGTGGCACGGCCGGCAATCTTTCGGCATTGATCGCGGCGCGTCATCGTTGGCGCAGCCGGCATGCCGGTCGATTCGACAAGGTTCGTGGTGTGGTCCTCGCGTCGAAAGGTGCGCATTCGTCGATCGCGCAGGCTACTCACGCCATGGATGTCGATCTCGTGCACGTCCCGACCGACCATCGTGGTCGCCTCGACGGAGCAGCAGTGCGATCGGTGTTCGATTCGTTGGCCCCGGCCGATCGTGAGCGAGTGTTCGCAGTGGCGGCCACCGGTGGAACGACCAACGTCGGTGTGGTCGACGACCTCGCCGGCATCGCCGACGTCTGCGCAGACGAAGGAATCTGGTTCCACGTCGATGGCGCGTACGGTCTCGCTGCTCTGTGTGCACCATCGGTACGCGACCGGTTCGTCGGCATCGAGCGCGCCGACAGTTTCATCGTCGATCCGCACAAGTGGCTCTTTGGTCCCTTCGACTGTTGTGCGCTCGTGTATCGCAACATCCATGACGGTCGGCGTGCCCACACCCAGAACGCCGAATATCTCGAAGTGCTACGCGGTGGGGAGGGTGAAGAGGGCCCGTGGCACGAGATGAACCCGGCCGATGTGGCCCATCACTTGTCGCGTCGAGCGCGCGGACTGCCCCTGTGGTTCAGCCTGGCCACCCACGGAACCGATGCCTACACCGAAGCCATGGAGACCACGCTCACGATCGCTCGCCTGGCGGCAGAGGAGATCGGTCGACGTCGGCATCTCGAGTTGCTCCTCGAGCCCGATCTCACGGTCCTCGTGTTCCGGCGCATCGGTTGGGGCCCGGACGACTACCGCCGGTGGAGTGACGATCAGTTGTATTCGGGCGAGTCGTTCGTTGTGCCTTCGTCGTGGAACGGCGAGACTGTGTTGCGGTTCTGCATCGTCAACCCGCGAACCACGTTCGACGACATCGTCGCGATCCTCGACTCACTGGACTGAAATCATGTCAATTCCGCAGACCGCCGACTTGTTGATCAAGAACTCCTTGCTCGTCGCGACGATGGACGACCAACGGCGCGAATTGCGAGGCGGCTGGGTGGCCATCACGGACGGATTCGTGTCGGCGGTGGGGGATTCGGGTCAAGCGGCACCCGAGGCCCGTGACGTGATCGATGCGACCGACTGTCTCGTGACACCGGGTCTCGTGAACACCCACCATCACATCTACCAGAACCTCACGCGCGCCTATCCGCCGATGACCGACAAACCGTTGTTCGGTTGGTTGCAGTCGTTGTATCCGTTGTGGCGGGCGATCGACGAGGAATCGGTACACGTCAGTGCCTTCGTCGGCTTGGCCGAACTCGCGCTGTCCGGATGCACGACGAGCACCGATCATCTGTACTTGCACCCCAAGGGCGCCGGCGATCTCCTGTCGGCCGAGATCGCGGCCGCGCGCGAACTCGGCGTTCGCTTCCATCCCACGCGGGGTTCGATGTCGTTGTCGCAGAAGGATGGTGGCCTACCTCCCGACGACGTGGTTGCCGACGACGACGAGATCCTGTCGGCGAGCGAAGCGGCCGTGGCTCGTCATCACGATCGTTCGTTCGGTGCGATGACGCGGGTGGCTCTTGCGCCGTGTTCGCCCTTCAGCGTGACCGAGCAACTCATGGTTCGCTCGGCCGAACTCGCCGAGAAACTCGACGTTCGTCTGCACACCCATTTCGCCGAGAACGCCGAGGACGACGACTTCTCCATCGCCACGTTCGGCTGTCGGCCCATGGAGTACCTCGAACGTACGGGCTGGTGCACCGATCGCACGTGGGTCGCGCACTGCGTGATGCCGAATCACGACGAAGTCCATCGTCTCGGCGCGGCCGGTATCGGTGTGGCTCATTGTCCGAGTAGCAACCTCATCCTCGCGTCGGGGATCTCGCCGGTGGTCGCGTTGCGCGCGGCGGGGGCCAAAGTGGGGCTCGGTGTGGACGGTTCGTCGTCGGCCGATTCGGCATCGTTGTGGCTCGAGGCGCGGCAGGCGATGTTGCTGGCTAAACTCCGCGACGGTGCGGCGGCCGGAACGGCGCGCATGGCGCTCGAAGTCGCCACTCGCGGTGGAGCCGGGTGTCTGGGTCGTGAAGGTGAGATCGGCCAGATCTCCGTGGGCGCCGTCGGCGACGTCGCCGTGTGGCGCCACACTGGTCCGCAATTCGCCGGCGCACTCGCCGATCCGATCGAGGCGTGGTTGCGGTGCGGACCCATCGGTGCCCGTCACACGATCGTGCACGGACGGAGAGTGGTCGCCGATGGCGAGATCGTCCATCGTGATCTCGACGACATGTTGCGTCGCCACGATCGCGAGAGTCGACGCATCCAAGGTCTCGCGTGACCGAACCGCACCAGCTGCCCCGAGCCGTGCTGTGGGACATGGACGGAACGCTCGTCGACACCGAGCCCTACTGGATCGCGGCCGAGTTCGACATCGTCGAGTCGCACGGCGGTACGTGGACTCACGAACATGCCAAGGCGCTCGTGGGTGCCGATCTCCTCGACGCCGGTGAGTACATCCGTCGTCACGGGGGAGTTGAGCGTTCTCCGCACGAGATCGTGGAGATGTTGCTCGATCGCGTGGTGGAGAAGATTCGCGTCGACGTGCCCTGGCGGCCGGGTGCGCGCGAACTCCTGGGTGGAGTACGCGAGATCGGCATCGCGACCGCGCTGGTGACGATGTCGTGGAAGCGGTTCTCCGACGAAGTTCTCGCGTGTCTGCCGACCGGGAGTTTCCATGTCTCGGTCACCGGCGATGAAGTCGAGCGCGGCAAGCCCCATCCGGATCCGTATCTGCTCGCCGCCGATCGTCTCGGGGTGTCGCCAAGTGATTGCGTGGCGATCGAGGATTCACCCACCGGCACCCGTTCGGCGCTGGCCGCTGGCTGTCGGGTCCTGGGAGTTCCGCACCATGTGGACATCCCGGCATCATTGGCCGACGAGCCGGGAGCCATCGGTCGGCTCACACTTCGCGATTCACTCGTGGGCTTCGGGCCGCACGATCTCGCCGGTATCTGAGGGTCAGTTGCCCCAGCGCGACTGACCGAAGCGATAACCGACCGACCGAACGGTCTGGATCAGGTTGGCGTGCTCCTCACCCAACTTGGCCCGCAGACGTCGGATGTGCACGTCGACCGTGCGTGCACCGCCGTAATAGTCGTAGCCCCACACACGCGAGAGCAGGATCTCTCGAGTGAAGACCTTGCCCGGGTTCTGCACGAGAAACTTCAGAAGTTCGTACTCCATGTAGGTCAGATCGAGCGGTTGACCGCCGACCGACGCCTGATACGTCTCGAGGTTGAGCACGAGTTCGCCGTAGTCGACGAGATCGGGTCGCGGACTCGAAGCCGTGAACGCGAACAGATGACGCAACCGGGCCTCGAGTTCGCGTGGGTGGAAGGGCAGGAGGCAGAAGTCGTCGAACAACTCGTCGCGAAGCGTGAGCTCGTCGAGTTGGGCACCAGTCACGAGAAGAAGCAGTGGCACCTGCAGCACGTCCTTCTTGCGAAGAGCGCGGCAGACGGCCCAGGCGTTCTCGATCTCGGCATCGGCGCAGACGATCGCCCCCATCCAGCCCTCGGCCGGTTCGGACTTGGCGACTTCGTCGGCGGAAGCGAACGCCTTCCAGCGGTAGCCCGCGAGGTCGAGCGTGCGCGCCAACTCGGGCGGCGGTGGCTCGGGGAAGACGGCGACGAGATCCATGGGCGACCTCAGATCGACCTCAGATACCGATTGAGTTCGAAGGGAGTGACCTGGGTCTTGTACCCGCGCCACTCGGAGCGCTTGTTGCGCAGGAACCACTCGAAGATGTGTTCGCCGAGGGCCTCGTGCACGAGTGACGAGGATTCCATCACCCGAAGGGCATCCGACAGAGACTGCGGGAGTTGATCGATACCCAACTTCTGCAACGCATCGTCACCCATCTCGAAGAGGTTGGCGTCGGCTTCGGCCGGGAGTTCGTAGCCCTGTTCGATGCCGCGCAGTCCGGCGGCGAGGATGACCGAGAACGCGAGATACGGGTTGCACGCCGGATCGGGTGAGCGGTACTCGATACGAGTCGCGAGCGGATTCGCGCGCTTGGGAACCGGCACTCGGATGAGACCACTGCGGTTGTTGCGAGCCCACGACACGTGCACGGGAGCTTCGAATCCGGGGACGAGTCGCTTGTACGAGTTGACGGTCTGGTTGGTGATCGCGGTGATCTCACTCGCGTGGAAGAGCAGACCGGCCATGAACTTCTTGGCGGTGTCGGAGAGGTTGTACGAGTCGTCGGCGGAGTAGAAGGCATTGCCGTCGTTGTCGAAGAGCGACAAGTGAAGGTGCATGCCACTGCCTTGGACCCCTTCGAGGGGCTTGGGCATGAACGTCGCGTGCACACCCTGAGCGGCCGCGACTTCCTTCACCACGAGACGGAACGTCATCACGCTGTCGGCCATGGTGAGCGCATCGGTGTGCCGGAGGTCGATCTCGTGTTGCGACGGAGCGTCCTCGTGGAACGAGTACTCGACCGGAATGCTCATGGTCTCGAGTGTGCGGATGGTCTCCTTGCGCAACGTTCCGGTCACGTCGGTGGTCGTGAGATCGAAGAACGACGCCTCGTCGAGCGGGCGCGGCGGTTGACCGTGTTCGGGCGGCGCGAAGTAGAAGAACTCGATGTCGGGCGCGATCAGGAAGTCGAGGCCGAGTTTCTGGGCGCGCTGCAAGTTGCGGCGCAACACCTGCCGCGGATCGCCACCGAAGGGCGAACCGTCGAGATTGTGGATGTCGCAGAAGACGCGTGCCTCGGGTGCCTTGGTGTCGGCCCACGGGAGCATCACGAACGTGTTGGCGTCGGGTACGGCGAGCACATCGCTCTCTTGCACACGCGAGAAACCATCGATCGACGAGCCGTCGAAGGTCATGCCGTCCTCGAGGGCGTTCTCGAGTTCGGCCGGCGAGATGGCGAAGCTCTTGAGATTGCCGAGGACGTCGGTGAACCACAGGCGAATGAGGCGCACTCCGCGTTCTTCCACGGTCCGCAACACGTAATCACGCTGCTGATCGAGCATGTTCATCGGTCCATTCTGCCGGTGAGATCGGCCTTACCGACCCGTTGGGCCGGAAATGCAAACGGGGCCGGGTTGCCCCGGCCCCGTTCACTGAGTGCGGTGGATCAGGCTCCGCAGACCGTCTCGATCAGGAGGCGGGTCACGGTGTACGGATCCATGTTGGCGTTCGGACGACGGTCCTCGGCGTAGCCCTTGCCGGTCTTCTCGACCTGCCACGGGATACGGATGGACGCGCCACGGTTCGAAACGCCGTAGCTGAACTTGTTCCACGGGGCCGTCTCGTGCTTGCCGGTGAGGCGGCTCTCAATGTCGTGGCCGTAGTTCGTGACGTGCTCCATGACCTTCTTGCCGATGGCGTTGCAGGCGGCCGTGATGGCCTTCATGTCCTTGTCGTTGCGCATCGCCTTGGTCGAGAAGTTTGTGTGCGCACCGGCACCGTTCCAGTCGCCCTTCTGCGGCTTGGCGGCGAGCGAGATCACCACGTCGTAATCCTCCGCGATGCGGTGGAGCAACCAGCGGGCGACGGTGAGGTGATCGCTCACGGTCAGAGCGTCGGCGGCACCGATCTGGAACTCCCACTGACCGGGCATCACTTCGGCATTGGTTCCTTCGATGAGGAGACCGGCATCGAGACATGCCTGGGTGTGCTCTTCGATGATGTCGCGACCGACGACGCGTCCGGCGCCGACGCCGCAGTAGTACGGGCCCTGCGGTTCGGGGAAGCCGTCCTTCGGGAAGCCGAGGGGCGAGCCGTCGAGTCGAAGCATGGTGTATTCCTGCTCGATGCCGAAGATCATTTCGTCGGCCGCGTACTTCTTGGCCGCCTTCGCGCACGCCGCACGGGTGTTGGTCGGGTGCGGCTTGGCTGTCTGGGCGAGCATGACTTCGCAAAGCACGAGGATGTTGCTGCCGCCACGGATCGGGTCCGGACAGGTGAAGACCGGATGCAGTGCGCAGTCCGACTTGTCGCCGGGCGCCTGATTGGTCGACGAACCGTCGAAGCCCCAGATCGGCGGCTCGGTCACCGAGTCGTCGAGGATCTTCGTCTTCGAGCGGAGCAACGGCGTGGGTTCGGTGCCGTCGACCCAGATGTATTCGGCTTGGTAGGCCATGGTGGGGGTCCTCCAGGTAGTGGTTGAGTCCGGCAATCTTGTCCGCTCGGACGGGGGCATGAGAAATGTCGCAGGAAGGGATTTCCCGACCGTTGCCCTTGTGTGAACGCTGTGTGAACCGTCCGCCCTCGGTGATCGTTCGTCGCTCGGGTGCGTCGGTGCAGGTGGGGCCGACATTCCGTCTCGGGGTCGGGCGTTAGCCTGCCCGATCGTGGCAACTCTGCGGATCGGCTTGGCTCAGATCAATCCGACCGTTGGTGATCTCGTGGGAAATCGGCAGATCATCGGCGCGCTCTATGCCGAAGCCGAGTCGGCGGGTTGCGACATCGTGGCGTTCAGCGAACTGGCCATCACGGGTTATCCGCCCGAGGATCTCGTTCTGAAACCCGGGTTCGTGCGCGACAACCGAGCCGTACTCGACGATCTCGCGCGCGCCACCGGATCGTGCGTCGCCGTGATCGGTTTCGTCGATCACGGCACCGGACTCGATCCGGCCTCCGGACGTCCCGCCATTCACAACGCCGCTGCGGTGTGCGCGGGCGGGGGAGTTCGCGGCGTGTACCACAAGCGACTCCTCCCGAATTACGACGTCTTCGACGAGGAGCGCACGTTCGTTCCGGGAAGTGGACCGCATCATCTCTACGAGATCGGCGGCGTCAAGGTTGCGGTGTCGATCTGCGAAGACGTGTGGCGGGCCGACGGCCCCGTGTCCGAACAGGCCAAGGGCGGCGCGCAGGTGAACATCAACATCAACGGTTCGCCCTACCACCGTGGCAAGGTCGTGGATCGTGAACGCATGCTCTCCGAACGAGCGCGCTCGGGTGGCTGTGCGATCGTCTACGTGAATCAGGTCGGCGGACAGGACGAACTCGTCTTCGACGGCGCGTCGATGGTGTTCGGCGGCAACGGACATCTCGTGACGCGATTGACGCAGTTCACCGATGGCCTGACGGTGGTCGACATCGATGTGCCCGACGCCAAGCCGGCGTTCCAGCCACTACCGGTCACCTCGATCTCGGCCAGCCCGCGTTCGAGCGGCGATCGTCGGGTGCCGCCGATGAATCCCGTGAAGGACGACCTCGACGAGTTGTACGAGGCGTTGGTGCTCGGGACGCGCGATTACGTGCGCAAGAACCGCTTCACCGATGTGGTGATCGGCCTGTCGGGCGGCATCGATTCCTCGCTCGTGGCCTGTGTGGCCGTCGAAGCCCTCGGTCGCGAACACGTCCATGGCGTCTCGATGCCGTCGCGGTACTCGTCAGCAGGTTCCAAGGACGATGCGCGGGCCCTGGCCGACGCGCTCGGAATCGACATGCAGACGATCTCGATCGAACCGGCCTTCGCGGCCTACCTCGCGATGCTCGAGCCGAGTTTCGACGGCCGTCCGCCCGATCTCACCGAGGAGAACCTGCAGAGTCGGTGTCGCGGGCAGATCCTGATGGCGTTGTCGAACAAGTTCGGCTGGATGGTGCTCAC
>SYCI01000158.1 GCA_005787035.1 Actinomycetota bacterium
ATACACGTACGACTCGACGTCGCAAGCGGCTCCCGGGTAACGGTTCCAGTACCAGGTTCCGCCGAAGTCGCCGCCCATCTCGATGATCCGAAAGTTGGTGATCCCGAGCGTGGTGAGTCGTTGCGCCGCGATCATGCCGCCGAATCCACCGCCGACGATCACCACATCGACTTCTTCACGAACCGCCGGTCGGGTGAAGCCGGGCTCGACGTACGGATCGCGGTCGAATTCCTCATACTCACCGACCAATTCCTTGTACTGGGCGATTCCGTCCTCACGTAGACGCTTCTCCCGCTCGATGCGGTACTTCTCTCGTGCTTCTTCCACGTTGGACGGGTGGGAGCCGTTCTGCGTCATCTCGAACCTGACTTCTCTCGGGGTCTCACGAATCCTGCTGGTTCCAAGGCCACGTTGCCAACTCCCCGGTCCGTCGAACAGGGACTTTGGTCCCCGTCGCCACACAACCGAGGTCAGACGAAGCGTGCTTGAAGAACTCGCCGGAGGACCTTGCCCGTCGGTGTACGGGGAAGATCGTCGACGACATCGATGCGCTCCGGGGTCCGACTACTTCGCAGCCGGCCGGCCACGAACTCACGAAGCTCGGCGGTGGTCGCCGACGCCCCCGGTCGTAACACGACGGCGGCGACGATGCGCTGACCCCATTCGTCATCGGCGATGCCGAGGACGCACGCCTCTCCGACCGCCGGATGCGCAGTGAGGGCGTCTTCGATCTCGGCGGGGGCGATGTTCTCTCCACCGCGAATGATCGTGTCGTCGGCTCGACCCTCGATGAAGAGGAAGCCGTCTTCGTCGAGGAATGCGTGATCGCGGGTACAGAACCAACCGTCGGCATCGAGCAGGCTCCCCGACGAATACTCACCGGCTACTTGCTCGCCACGTAGATAAAGGATGCCGACTTCTCCGAATGGGACCACGCTCCCGTCGTCATTGCGGATCTCGGCTTCGACCATCGGCAGCAATTGTCCGGCCGATGACAAACGGCGCCGAATCAGAGGGTCATCGCTCGCCACTGCGGCACGGTGATCGTCGGGACCGAGAAGAGCGATCGTCGATGCCGTCTCCGTCAGGCCGTACGCATTCACGAAACCAGTATCGGGAAGAGCACGAAGCGCGCGTTCGATGACCGATGGTGACGTACGGGATCCACCGTAGGAGAGCGAACGTAGCGAGCGCGGCGGCTCGTCACCGGAATCGAGTGCATCGACGATCCGCGCCAACATGGTGGGGACGACCATCGCATGGGTCGCCGACACCTCTCGCGCCCGTTGCAGCCAACCTGAAGCGGAGAAGTTCTCGAGGTACACCAGACGACGGCCGGCGAAGAGATTCGACAGCAGGTTGGCCATTCCGGCGATGTGATACGGCGGAACACTGATGAGTACGGCTTCGTCGGGATCGGCGCTCGCGTACTCCACGGCTCCGAGCAGATACGCCATGAGATGACGATGGCGAAGTAGTGCGGCTTTCGGTTCGGCCGTGGTTCCCGAGGTGTAGAGAACGATGGCGATGTCGTCTTCGTTCTCGGCCGCAGTCGTCGACGACGGGGCATCGATCGTCGAAACCAGGAACGAATCGATCGGGACCGCATCGATACCGTGCGCGCTCAGTCGCGGTGTGGTGCGATCGTCAGCAACGACCAGCGGTCGTTCCAGACGTCGGACGAGAGCAGCGAGCTGCTCGTCCTCCAATCGATAGTTGACGGGCACGAATGGAACTCCCGCCCAGGCGGCCGCCAGAACGAGAACGGGAAGTTGTGCATGGTTCTCCCCGGCGTACACGAGTGCCCCTGCATCGGCGAGAAGTGAGGCCCCACGCCGCGCCCGATCGGCGAGCTGCTCACCGGTCAGTGCTTGGTGTCCGCTGACCACCAGAACACGATCGGCCAAACCGGACTCGACCATCTCGATGAGGGCGCTCACATGCATCAGACGCACCGATCAGTAGGGATCGACAGCCGGTGGCACGTCTTGGCCCCGCAAGCGAGTTCGCGCCGCCTGACCGCGGCGACCGGCTGGCACCGCACCCGTTACACCGGCCAAACCGAAGGTTGGCATGTTTCCGTAGACGGTCTCGACCGACGCATCGGAGAGAAGAACGGTTTCGTGGTAGATGCCGACCGAACCGTTGTCGCGGATCCTTCGATTGAAGGCCCTCCATGCCGGCAGATGAGCTCGATCAGAGTCCCGCGAATACGCCTCGAGTTTCTCGAACGACTCCCAGTACTGCCAGACGAGAAGCGTGCGGCCCGACAAGAAGAGACGCGGACGAGACACCAGACCGAGTTCCGGGTCCTTCATGAGCTCGCTGATCATGCGGGGCATGGCCACGAAGACCGGTAGCCACTTCCAAACTTTCAACACGCTGTTGATCCGCATGCCGATGAGGAACAGGACCTTTCCATCAGCACCGGTGTCGGCCGTGAATCGACCCTTGTTGACCTGCACCATGACCCCCAAAGTAGTCCGACCGAGATTCCTGCCGTGGCGTGGCTACACCGAACACACGGAAGCGCACACCAAGTCAGAGCGTGTAGCGATAGACGTTCGTGTTGCGGAGTTCGAAGCCGAGTCGTTGGTACAAGCGGTTGGCGGCCTCGCGCGACGGTCGCGACGTGAGATCGACGGTGATCGCCCCGTTGTCTTTTGCGTACCTCAGGGCTTCTTTGTTCAATGCCTCACCCACGCCATGTCCACGTGCCTCCGAGTCGACGACGACGTCCTCGATCCAGGCACGAACACCCGTGGGAATGCGGAACATCGCCAAGGTGAGCGTGCCCACGATCCGACCGTGCAGCCGGGCCACGAAGAGGGTCGACGCTCGATCAGCGGCGATCTCCTCGAGTGCTGCTCGAGACGGAGGCCGATTCGAGGACGACAACTGCGGAACCAAGTGCTCGAATGCGGCCACGACCTCGTCGTCGATGACCTCGCAGATGGAAACTTCGACTGCCACTCCGACCTCCGGGTGCTCGGTGATCATCCTACGGTTGCCGTGTCGTACCGTGACCGCATGACAACGGATGCACTCTCTGCCAACGCACGCGCTCTGGGTGGAGCCCTCGAACCTTTCGTCGGCCAGGTCTACTTCTCTCCCGAGTGCCACCGAAATTACGCAGCCCTCGGTTTCCAACCGAGTCCCGGTGAAATGAACGGTGTCGCGCTCCCCGAAGGAGCCGCGTACTTCACCAGTCGTGGTTCGCTCATGGGTCAGGTACCCGGAGAACTCGTGGCCGCGGCCTTCGCGGTGTTCAACCCGATCGTCGTGATCCCGTCGGTCACCGCCGGTTGGAAGATCACCGACGCAACCACGGTGTGCGCGGCACGGCGCGACGGCGCCATCGCCCAACTCGAAAGAATCATCGGAGCCAAGCCGGGGGGTGTCGCCAAGATCCGTCCGATTCTCGAGCGAGCGGTGAGCGTGCTCCGACCGGAAGGTCGTCCCCTCTTCGCCGGAACCTTGTCGCAGGACGTACCGGCCTCGGATCTCGGCGCGTGCTGGCATTTCGGCGACATGTTGCGCGAATTCCGTGGTGATTCACACACGGCGGCATGGATCGCAGCCGGACTCGATGCCACCGAGATCGGCTTGCTCACCGAATTGTTCTGGGGTCTACCTCTCAAGTCGTACAGCCGAACCAGAGGTTGGAGCGAAGACGACTACACCTCGGCCATCGATCGACTCGAATCACGCGGCCTGATCTCCGAAGGAGCCTTCACCAACAAGGGTCGAGAACTACGTGAGTCGGTCGAGGTGCGAACCGACGAACAGATGCAACCAGCCATGCGGGCAATCGGCGATGACTTCGCCCAACTCGTCGATGTACTCGGCGCATGGAGCCGAGCTGTGCAAGCCATGAAGGGATACCCCGAGTCCGGACCGCACGAACTCGCCGAAGCGGCAGCCCGGTGATGACCGACATCGCCATCATCAAGACGACATTCAGAGCCAAGTTTCACGAGAAGGCGCACGTTCTCGAGAAGAACCTCGGCTGAGTCACTGATTCGTCTCGCCCAGCCGTCATACTTCAACCATGATTCTCGACCAACTTTCGGTACCGGCTTCCGACTTCGCCTCCGCAACCGGTTGGGAGCCCAAGCCCGAGGGTCTTTGCCGAGGCGAGATTTGTGTGCCGGCGCCCGGTGCGCTCGACGGCAAGAACGTGAACGTGGAGATCGCCGCGGCTCGTCTGGGTATGCCGCTCGTTCACGACACCGATCACGGTGTCTGGTCGCTCGGACCCGCCACCCTCGGTGGTCACTCCCTCGCGACGGCCGTTGCCGCCGATCCCGAACTCAAGAACTTCGATGGTTCGACGTTCAAACTGTCGTCGCTTCGCGGACGCAAGGTGGTGTTCGTCGCCTGGGCGAGTTATTGAGGCTGCCGTTCGAGCCTGCCCGGGTGGCAGGCACTGCACACCGAAATCGAACCGCTCGGCGCAACGGTCGTCACCGTCGCCCTCGACATCGACATCGAACACGCACGGCCTTGGAGCGCGATGGCGGCGCCCACCCATCCCTGTGTCGTCGACACGACCCATGTGACCGGCCAAATGTTCGGATTCACGAACATCCCGATGGCGGTCTGGATCGACGAGAACGGAAACCTCGTGCGCCCGGCCGAAGGTGCTTCGATCGAACGCAGCCCACTGCGCGACATGGAGATTCCCGAGGGTCTTCCCGAACGACTCGACGCCATGTACCGAGCGGTCAAAGCGATCCCCGACGACGCCGACGAATACCGCGCTGCGATACTCGACTGGGTTCGTCACGGCTCGGCGTCGCCATTCGCGCTCACACCCGACGAAGTCGTGACTCGCAGTCAGCCACGGTCCGACGACGAAGCACGGGCCGCCGCCTGTTTCGAACTCGGTGAACACCTCCGGCGGACCGTCGGTCCCGATGCGGCTGTTCCGTGGTGGCGTGAGGCGCACCGCTTGCACCCGCTGAATCTCACCTACAAGCGCCAAGCCTGGACACTCGTCACCACGGCACCCGACGCGACCGAGAACGACCTGATGCAGGGTCCCAACGACGTCTATGAGAGCAACCTCATGGACGACGTTCTGGGCGCCGGTGGATTCGGCGCCTTCATCGTTCGGCCACAACTCTGACGCGGTAGCGTGTCAGCAATGGCCGACCTCGAACACGTTCGGTGGATCCGGAGGCCCGAACTCCGCAAGCCGTACGTCGTCGCCGCTTTCACCGGCTGGAACGATGCCGCCGATGCCGCGAGCACGGCGGTTCGTCACTTGGTCGAGACCATGGACGCCACTCCGCTCGCCGAAATCGATCCTGAGGCGTTCACCAACTTCGAAGTGATCCGTCCGCACGTGCGTCTGTCCGATGCGGGGCAACGCCACATCGTGTGGCCCACGGTCAGCCTGTGGACCGCGAGTACCCCCGAACGAGATCTCATCCTCGT
Source organism: Actinomycetota bacterium (assembly GCA_005787035.1). Classification (GTDB taxonomy): domain Bacteria; phylum Actinomycetota; class Acidimicrobiia; order Acidimicrobiales; family Ilumatobacteraceae; genus Casp-actino8. Next base: position 5,443 of record SYCI01000158.1, read on the forward strand.
CCTCGGACCCGAACCATCCATGCAATGGAAGGTGTTCTGCAATCAGCTCGTCGGCATCGCCACTGCGTACAAGGCAGCGGCGATCGTCACCATCGGCGCACTCGTCGCCGATGTCGCCCATCGACGACCCACGCAGATCCTGAGTACCGGAACCGACCAAACCATGATCGATCGGTTCGACCTCCGCCGGAGCCAGTACGAAGGCCCGACGGGAATCACCAGTGTTCTCGGGGACACCTTCAATCGTGCCGACATCCCCAATGTCGCTCTGTGGGCGGCCACTCCCACGTACGCATCACAGATCACCTCACCCAAAGCCGCCCTGGCCCTCGTCGAAAGACTCGGAGAGATCCTCGGGACCGACCTTCCGTCGCTGCCACTCAGTGAACTCGTCGAGCACTACGAGGAACAGATCGACGAAATGATCAGCCAGGACGAATCGCTCACGCGCTACCTCGAGCGGATCGAAAACCTCGACGACGACGAAGACTTCGAATACGACGAAGATGATGACGAGATCGACCTATCGGCCGAGGACGACAACCCACTGCCACTCGACGACCGTCCGCGCGATGACACTCCGCTTCCCGATGGGCCAGTCGACAGCGACGCCCTCATGGAAGAGGTCGAGCGCTTCCTTCGCAGTCAGAGCGACGACTGAGGATTGCCGCGCCACACGTTGTCGCGTGGCGGATCGAAACTCGCGGCACCCACGGCACCACTGATCGCAGCGAACGCTATCGGACCCCACCAGTTGGCGCCGGCCGTCGGCTCGGGGAGCGAGTCGCGACCGAACCATCCGATTCCGGCGGTTTCGAGCGGGTGCCCTTGGAGAGATCCACCAGTCGCCCGACAGTGGAACAAGAGCATGTACATCCCGAATCGGCTGAAACCCATTCGCTGACCATCGACCACACCGAGTAGGTGAGTCGGTTCGCATTCGATGCCGGTTTCCTCGCGGACTTCCTTCACCACGACCTCCGATGCCGAGTAACCGACATCGGCCCATCCGGTCGGATACAGCCACACACCGGAATCGGGCCGCTTCACGAGCAGGATCTCACCGTCGTCGTTACCCACGATCGCGCCGATGGCGACTTTGGGGGTCACGTATCCCGGGACTCCTTCACCGATCGATTCCATCCACTCCTGCACGAAGTGGTCCTGTTCACGTCGGACCTCGAGTGCATCGTCGGCGGCCGCCTTGATGTCGGCCGCCACGTGCAGAACTTCTTCGTATCGCTCGCGCTCGTAGAGATTCTGGGTGAAACCGAGACCAGTTCGTGCGATACCGGCCAACGTTTCGCTCCAGCGCACGAGATCGCGCGTGAAATCCGCCGGGCTGGCGTCGCTCATGTGACCACGCTAGTACCTCGACAACGGCGCGTCAGCCGGTCGTGAGACTGAAGAGAATCGCCCGAACAACTTCGTTCCGATGGAACTGATCGGTCAGTTTCTCCCCCGCTGCCGTCCGCACGTAGAAGGCGTCCACCACTTCGTCACCGATCGTCTGCACCGACGCGTGGCGAATGTCGAGACCGACCTCGGCCATCGCCTTGGTGATCCGATGAAGGATCCCGTGCTGATCGGGTGCTCGCACCTCGAGAACCGTGGCGTTCGATGACGCCTCGTCGAAGAACGTGACCTTGGGTGGCGCCAGTTCACCGGCCGAACGACGACGACGGCGATACGACTTGGCCCGCTCGGCCATACGGGCCTCGATGGCCAATTCACCACGTAGGGCACGCTCCAGGTTCGTGACGATGGGCGACCACTCGATCGGTCCGTGGCTCGGCACATGGACGCGGAACTGCGAGGCCGCCATTCCCTGTTCGTCGGAGTGCGCCTGCGCGCCGATCACGCTCAATCCGTGCAATGTCAGAACTCCGGCCACACGGCTGAAGGTTCCTGGTCGGTCGGGACTCACCACCGTCACCGAATCATCCGTCACCCCCACCGAGATCGTGCCCTTGGCCATCATCTCGAGCACATCGGCATCGGGGAAGAGCCGCCACTGGACTTCATCCATGTCGCCACCACCGAGAACGAGATGGACTCGCTTCACGAGTTCGGTGACGAGTTCGGCCTTCCACGAACCCCACGCGGCCGGACCGGTGGCCAAACTGTCGGCCTCGGTCAGTCCGTGCAACAGATCGAGGACGAGTGGGGACGAAACGTTCTCGGCGACGAAGTTGATCGTGGCCGGATCGGCGAGATCGCGTCGTGTGGCCACGTCGGGCAACAGCAAATGGTGTTTGACCATCGTCTGCAAAATGACCATGTCGTCGGCTGGTATGCCGACCCGCGGTGCGATCCGACCGACGAGTTCCACACCGACGTCGTTGTGGTCTCCGGGATATCCCTTGCCGATGTCGTGGAACAAGGCGCCGAGCACGAGGAGATCGGGCCGGCTCACGTTGTGCGCGAGATCACTCGCGTTGGCCGTGGCTTCCCACAGATGACGATCGACGGTGAAGCGGTGGTACGCGTTGCGTTGCGGGCGACTGCGGTTGGGTGCCCACTCGGGAAGGATGCGAACCCAGAGTCCTCGTTGATCGAGCGCCTCGAGCACCGGGATGGCGTCGTGACCGGTCAGCAACAGACCCACGAGATCGTCGATCGCCCCGACCGGCCATGGAGTCGGCATCGCGGGCGACGACTGCGCGAGTCGGTCGAGCGTCGGTCGATCGATCCGCGCTCGGTGACGGGCCGCCGAAGCCGCCACTCGCAACACGAGACTCGGATCGGTTGCCGGATCGATGGTGTCGTCGAGATGGATCTCTCCGTTGCGCAGAATCACACCCGGGGCCACCGCTTGATCCGGCGTCGGCTTCGTGCGCGCTGCTTTCACCCGGGCCCACACCTCGTCGCCGACCCACGACACCGATCGAGCGACGTTGGAAAGAGACGACATGAGCGCGTCGGCATTCGGATAACCGCACAGCGATGCCACCGCATCCTGATCCTCGAGACGGAGCACTTCGCTCGCACGACCGACGTGGCGATGCAACGACACCCGGACCGACATCAATACGTCACTGGCCCCATCGAGTGACGCCTGATCCGATCGGGTGATCGAGACGCCGGCTTCCTCGGCCCACTTCAGCGCATGGATGTCACGCAGTCCGCCGTAGCCCTCCTTCAGATTCGGCTCGAGCAGGAAGGCCACCTCGCCGTGTTCGTTCTGCCGATCCCGGACTCGGCGCATCAGTTCGGGGAGCCGAGTCTCGGCGGACGCCCGCCACGCCTTCTCGGCGGCGGCACGTAGTTCGTCGGTGAGTGACCGATCACCCGCAATGTGGCGAGCACTCAGGTTCGCGGTGGCCGCATCGAGTTCGGTCCGTGACAACTCGATCAGTTGTTTGACCGTCGTGACCGAATGTCCGAGCTTCAATCCGGAGTCCCAGATCGGGTACCAGAGCTTCGATGCGATCTCGTCGATGTTCTTGACGCCGTCGTGCAGCAGAACGAGATCGAGGTCGCTGAACGGTGCGAGTTCCCCCCGGCCGTAGCCGCCCACCGCGACCAACGATGCCCGCTTCGAGACCGACCCGACGACCGAGGACCACAATTCGGAGAGCCACGCGTCGGTCGCCCGAGACAGCTCCCGCGCCAGGCGTACACCGCGCAATGACGTGTTCTCGAGGACCTCGCGCCGGCCGGTCATGGGTTTAGTCTCGCCCACGATCACATCCGGTCACCACGCCGACCGGCGTGTTCATCGAGCGTTCACGAACGACCGTCGGACTCCTCCCGACGACGTTGAATCACCGACGCCGCCTTGAACGCTCCCCACTCGAGACCCGGCTCCACGAGTGACTCGTCGACATCGGCCCACGTGGCCGGACACAGGCCGAAGACGTCGGAGGGAAACGACCGGACATGGAATTCGTCGCGTTCGATCGGTGAAGCGCCCAACCGTCCGAGTTCATCGGTGACCGGAGAAGTGGCGCGACGAAGAATGTCGAGAGGATTCGTTCTCTGGGCAACCACATCGACGGCGAAGAGTGAATTCAAGTCTTCCAGTGCTCGCGTCGTGGCACGTTCGACCGCCGCCCGCCGAAGATCCGCGTCGACCATGTCGCTCAGGGACTGCGCCACGACAACTCGGTCGAACGATGCTGTCAGCCATGGTTCGATCACGCGCTGACACGATACGAGAAGTCGGGTCGAGTAGGGGTCCATCGATCAACTCCTCGTGGTTCGCGGCTCGCGCCGGACGGAGTCGACAAACTAGTCCGAATCCACGCCGACCGTTCGGGCTAACGTTGTAAGCCGTCTCGGGTGAGGAAGGTTTGCGTTGCTGAAGGATCTGCGGTTGTTGTGGGCCAACCGTCGCTATCGGTTCCTCTTGTTGGCCCGATTTGTGTCGAACATCGGCAACGGCATGTCGCCGGTTGCCTTGGCCTTCGGTGTCCTGTCGCTACCCGGAGGTGACGCGACGGATCTGAGTTACGTCACCACGAGTCGCATGGTCCCGGTCGTGGTCTTCCTGCTGATCGGCGGTGTCGTAGCCGACCGCTTCGGTCGGGCCCAGTTGGTGGGTGGCACCGACGTCATCGGTGCTCTCGTCATCGGCGCGACTGGACTGTTGTTCATCTTCCACCAAGCCTCCATCGTTCTGCTCTGCATCAGTGGCGCGATCTTCGGCGTCCTGAACGCGCTCTGGTATCCGGCCTTCAGCGGTCTCATGCCCGAGGTCGTCGAGTCCGAACACCTTCAGTCGGCGAATTCGGTGCTCGGCTTCGGGGCCAACATCGGTTTCACCATTGGGGCCAGCGCGGCCGGAATCATCGTCAGTCACGTCGGTCCGGGTTGGGCCATCCTCGCCGACGGTGGGTCGTTCCTGATCGCCGGACTCCTCGTCTGGCAACTTCGGCAGTCCGTCGAAAAGACGAGTACCGAATCCCACGAACGGGAGTCGATGATCTTCCAGATGAAGGAAGGTTGGCGCGAGTTCGTGAGCAAGCGATGGCTGGTGATCATCGTGGCGACATTCGCACTCACCAACATGTGTTACGAGGGATTCTTCGGTGTGCTCGCACCGTTGCAGATGAAAGAGGAGTTCGACGGCGCACGCGACATGGGCTTCATGATGTCGGCCTTCGGTCTCGGCAGCATCGTTGGCGTCGTCGTCTCGATGCGACTCCGTCCTCGTCGTCCACTCGTGATCGCCATGTCGGCTCTGCCGGTGATCGGACTCTGGATGCTTCTTCTCGCCGGAAGTGCACCCTTGATCGCCGTGATGTTGGCCGCCTTCACCGCCGGCGTCGCCCTCGACATCTTCTACGTCCTCTGGATGACCACGTTTCAGCGTGAAGTCCCCGAGGACATGTTGTCGCGGGTCGGTTCCTACGACGCGTTCGGCTCGACGGTCCTGTCCCCACTCGGACTCTTCTTCGCCGGTCCGCTGGCCACCTGGGCCGGCGCTGAATTCGCACTGGTCACCGCCGGCGCCGTGGTGATCGGCGCGAATCTCATCGCCCTCGCATCTCGCAGTGTTCGAAGTGTGCGCGCATCGGAGCCCGCGACGCCTTCGAACCTCGGCTGATCGGCTAAGGATTCACGAATCGAGAATCTCGACTCGCACCCGCTTGTTGCCCTTCCCCTTGTTCTCGATCTTCACGACCTTGACACGACCGACCGAACGGGTCGAATGAACATGGGTGCCACCGTCGGCCTGCTTGTCGAGCCCGACGATGTCGACCACTCGGATCTCACTGACCGTTTCGGGGATGAGCGAGACTTTGGTGCGGATCAGATCGGCGTCCATGAGCGCCGTGTCCCGGGGTAGGAAGTCCACCCGGACCGGACGGTCAGCGGCGATCTCAGCATTGACGAGTTCCTCGATTCGCGCGGCGAATCCTTCGGGGACGGGATCGAACTCGAAATCCATCCGTGCACTCAGCGGTTCCATGTTGCCGCCGGTGACCGGTGCCCGCCATTCGTTCCAGATCACCCCGCAGAGAATGTGCATCGCTGTATGAGTACGCATCAACCGATGACGACGCTCGGCCTCAACCACCCCCCGAACCGTGCTGCCAACCGCCGGTATCGGACCGTCGATCTGGTGCCAGACCCATTGGTGAAGCCCGTCCCCGGACGGGCCTTTTCGAACATCGAGCACTCTGGCCCCATCGAGATCACCCACGTCGTGCGGTTGACCTCCGCCGGTCGGATAGAAGGCCGTCCGATCGAGGGCCAGCGCGGATCCCTCGACGGCCACGACCGTGGCATCGAACTCGAGGACGTCGACGTCGCGCAAGTAGATGAGATCCGTGTCGGCGGCGAAGTCGGGCATGGTCAAGTGTGCCTCGCCCAACCATCGGACTACCAACCGTCGGCCGACCTAACCTCGGACTGAATGACTGTCCGTCGAGTTCTCCCTCACCTATCGGCCGTCGTGCTCATCGGCTCGACGATGGTGGCGTGCGGATCGGGAGGTGCCGGGCCCGTGGCCGACACCGAACCGCGTGTCACGACGACAGGAGTTCCCCGTCGAGGCGACGGCGTTCTACGCATCGGACTTCTGATTCCCCGATCCGGAAGCGGCGCCTCACTCGGTGAACCACTCGTCGAGGTGGCCGAGCGAGCGGTCGCCGACATCGAGAGATCGGGGTTGGGTGAGTTGGACATCGAACTCGTGGTCCGCGACGAGGGGCCCGACACCGCGACGGCCCGTTCGGCGGTCGACGAATTCATCGATGAGGACGGGGTCGATGCCGTCGTCGGTCCACTCTCTTCGTCGGTCGCTCTCGGTGTGCTCCCGACGCTCATCGCCAACCGGATCGGCGTGTGTTCGCCGGCTGCGACGACGGCATCGCTCACGAACTTTCCCGACGATGGTCTGTTCGTGCGAACGACTCCGAGCGATGCGATGATCTCACTGGCCATGGCCCAGACGGTCGCCCAGACCGGAGTCGACGCGACGACCCTCGTGTATCCCGATGATCCATTCGGCCGCGACTTCGCGATCGAGATCAAGCGGGCACTCGTGCAGCAATCGATCACGCTCACCGGCGAACTCCCCTACGACACCACCGACGACGACTATCGCGATGACGTCGAAGAACTCCTGGCGTCCGACCCGCGGGTGATCACCATGATCGGTGACAAGGAAAGTGGCAGTCGCTTCGTGAGCGCCATCCTTGCGAGCGGCACCGAAGCCGATGTGGTCGTCAACGATGCCCTCGCCGACGCCGATCTCACGGGTGATCCGAACCTTGCCCGCCCCACTCGCTCACGCATCACCGGCATCGCCATCGACGCCGGAAGCGTCCCGTTCGCCACCGCCACGATTGATTGCCTGAATCTTCTCGCCTCGAGCGCGACCCAGGCCCGAAGTGACGTCGCGGACGACTTCATGCCGCTCATGATCCCAACGAGTCGAGGCGGTTCGGCTTGCCGTGAGTACGACGATTGCCTGTCCCTGATCGACGACGGACTCAATGTCGACTACAACGGACCGAGTGGACTCTTGACGCTCACTGCCAACGGCGATCCCGGAGTCGCAACTTTCGTGACCTTCGGATTCGACGACGACGGACGGGCTTCGTACCGCGCATCGATTGGTGTGATCAGCGCTCCCTGATCAAAGGAGACGGGCGAGCTCGGCCACGTCGGTGACCGAGCCCACGTAGAACTCACCGAATTCGGCGTACACCGCCGATGCCTCGTCGAAGCGCATGGTGTACACGACTTCCTTGAGGTCGTCGGGCCGAGTGGCGAATAGCGTCACGCCCCACTCGAAGTCGTCGATGCCGGTCGAGCCGGTGACCACCTGAACGACACGACCGGCGAACTTGCGGCCGCTCGTGCCGTGCTCGTGCATCAGTTCCTTTCGACGGTCGTAGGCAAGGGTGAACCAGTTCGCTTCGTCACCGCGACGCTTGCTCATGGGATAGAAGCAGAAGGCCGGCTTTCCGTCGGGAGGCAGCTGCGGATACAGACGAGGCTGAAGCATGGCCTCGGGCATGCCCTGTGCGTACTCGCTCACCTCGGTGAGCGAGACGTACGAGTCGACCACGTCGAGCCCGGAGTTCTGGATCGCCGACTGGAAGCGGCGGAGTTGGCGCCAGTCCTTGGCCAAGGCCATCAGCGCCGCATCGGCCTTGTGGCCGAGCATCGAGACGCACACCACCTGAGTGCCGTCGGCTTCGGCTTGCTTGACCGCCTCGATCAGAGATTCGGCGTCGTATCCGGGGCGCGGCTTGACGAACAAGTGCACGACAGCCAGACCGATGCTCGGAGACACCTCACCAGTGTTCGAAACCGACGAGTTTCCGGTGTTCTCGCTCATGTCCGAAACCCTATCCAGATGCGATACTGAAGGTCTTGTCGTCGTCGCGCTCTTCCCTCGTGTCACTCGGCTCACGGACTCGATCAGTCCTGCTCGTCCTCGGGGCGACACTTACCTTGGCTGCGTGCGGCGAGTCGTCCAACCGCTACATCGCCAATTCCGAAGAAAAGGTGTTCCTGCGGGTCCCGCGCGACTGGAACGAGATCGAATTCACTGACGCCGATGCCGATCGACTCGAGGGACTCACGTCCCAGGCCACCGTCGTCTGGCGCGCCGGTAGTACGTCGGCCCCCGACCCTGAGCCCGACACCGTGGGCTCCGAGTCGCCCCTCGCCTTCACCGCCGTCTACGAACTCTCCGGTCAACTGAATCAGCAGATGTCGGCCTCTCTCGCCCGTCTCGCCGCGTCACCAACCGGATTCGATCCGGTGTTGCCATCCGACGACAGCCAAAGCGAGCAAGTCGAGGTGCTGAACTACCAGCCTCTCGGATTCGAAGGCGTCAACGGAAGTCGCATCGTGTTCCGACTCCGTGATTCCGGCACCGATCCCTGGAAGGCCGTGTACGACGTGAGCGCGGCTTACGACTCCAAGCGATTCCGTCTCTACGTCCTGCAGGTTGGTTGCAGTGCATCCTGCTACGAACTCAATGAGTCGACTATCTCCGCGATCGCGGATTCCTGGCTGGTGAAAACGTGACCGACATCGTCCCTGGCAATGATCTTCCCGAGATCGTGAACGTCCCGTTGCTCGAAGCGCCCCCCGAGAAACGTCGCAAGATGTTCTTCTTCGACCGGATCAAGGTGTTCGTCGTTCTCGGCATCTACGTGGTGATCACCGCGTCGTACGAACAGAGCCAGATCCCCCTCATGTCGTGGGGTGAAGCCTTCCGCGACCAAGCCCGGGCCAAGTGGTGGGTCTGGATCGTCGCCGGCATCGAGCTGCTCCGCCAGCTCCACATCCTGATCAGTGAGCGTTCAGCCGGCTGGAACACCTGGTGGCAGCGCAAGGTGTGGGACACATGGGAACGACAGATGTCGCGCTTCAAGCCCTACACGAGATTCCGCCTGAATCGACTCATGAAGCGGCTCATCTTCGTGACTCTGCTCGGTTTCGTTCTCTCGTGGAAGTGGAGTCTCCCGTTCTTCCAAGCCCTCGCCGAAGCCCCGAGCCGCTGGTTCAACATCCTCTTCGTCGAGCGCAACGTCGGAACACCACTCGCGATCTCGATCTTGCTGTCGGTCACGTTCAGCGCCTTCTATCTCATCTTCTTCTACGGAATCTTCTTCATCGGTGGTATCGAGACCTTCAAACCCGGTGAGATCAAGACGCGTTTCAACGACATCTGGGGCCAGGACCACGTGGTGAATCGCGTGAAGGAGAATCTCGACTTCCTCGAGAAGCCCCAGGACATCGAGTCGAAGGGCGGCTACGTCCCGAGCGGCATTCTGTTGTGGGGTCCGCCCGGAACCGGAAAGACCCTCATGGCCGAGGCCGCCGCCGGAGAAACCGAACGACCCTACGTGTTCGTGGATCCACAGGCATTCGTGCAGACCTTCATGGGTGTCGCGCCGATGAAGATGAAGTGGCTCTACCGACGGCTTCGCAAACTCGCGCTGCGTTACGGCGGCGTGGTCGTCTTCTTCGACGAAGCCGACGTGCTCGGCAGTCGCGGACAGATCAGTGGACAGTTCGACAACGCCGATGCACTCGCGCGTGAGCAGGTCGACCATCTGCATTGGCTCTCGCCGGCCAGTCAACATCTGATCCTCGATCAACTGCGCGGCACCTCCACCCAGGGTCTCGACGCCAACAGTCAGCCCTCACCGCGTCGGACGCTCCGCGAGCGGATCATCATGGCCGGAATGGGCGGTGGCGGAATGGGAACGCTGCAGTCGCTCCTGACCGAGATGAACGGGCTCAACAAGCCGCGCGGTTTCTTCTCGCGTCGCCTGCGTCAGTTCCTCAACATGCCGGCCAAGAAGCCGCCGAAGTACCGCATCCTTCACATCTTCGCCACCAACCTCCCGAGTGCGCTCGATGCCGCTCTGCTTCGTCCTGGACGAATCGATCGCATCTACAAGGTCGGTTATCCGATGAAGGAAGGGCGCAAGAAGACCTACGAGGGCTATTTCGCCAAGGTGAAGCACACTCTCACCGCTGACGACATCGAGCGTCTGGCTGTGATGACCCCCTACTCCACTGGTGCATCGATCAAGGATCTCGTCAACGAGGCTCTGCTCGTCGCCTTGCGTGAAGGCCGCGAGATCGTCACGTGGAACGACGTCATCCGCGCCCGCTATCTCCGCAAGGTCGGCGAACATGAACACGTCGACTACATCGAGCGCGAGCGCCATGCCATCGCGCTGCACGAGGCTTCGCATGCCGTTGCGGCCTACATGCGTCGCAAGGATCTCGTGATCGACTTCGTGAGCATCGAGCCGGGTGGCAGTTATCTCGGGGTCGTCTCGAGCACCTACGACGACGAAACGTTCCTCCGGTGGCGGAGCACGTTCGAAGTCGACATCCTGGTGTCGCTCGCATCGTTGGCCGGAGAACGTCTGTTCTTCGGTGGTGATTCGTCGGCTGGTGTGAGCGGCGATCTCCGTAACGCCACCACGGTCTCCACGTGGATGGAAGCGATGTGGGGCATGGGATCCACCATCTCTTCGGCGCCGGCTCTCATTCAGACCATCGGAGCCGGCTTCCCCACTGCAACTGGTACCAACATCGATCGCGAAGCAGCCAATCTCTCGAGCCGTATCGAGAGTCGACTCACCCGGATCTACGACCAGGCCCGCGATCTGCTCACCGAACAACGGACGATGGTGCTTGCTGTTGCCCATGCTCTCGAGACGCACAAGACGATCAGCGGCGAGGACGTGGCGGCGATCATCGAGAACTCGGTCGGACCCAAGGTCGACGGGCGTGTCTATCACCAGCCGGAATTCGCAGCCATCGCCGAGCAGTACCACGTCGCGGCACTCGAGGCCCACCAGCAGGTGGACGACGTTGCGGCACCGCTCCCGGTGCTCCCGCCGGCCGAGTGATCAGCCCGGGCTGTAACGCACGGCTTGGTCGCCGCGTGTGAACCCGTACAACGTGATGCCGGCTCGCTTGGCGGTCTGGACCGCCAGAGCCGTCGGCGCGCTCACCGACACCACCGTGCCGAAGCCGGCCGCCCACGCTTTCTGAACCATCTCGAAACTCGCTCGTCCGGACACGAACAAGCCGAGTTCATGGGCCGGTAAACGCCGATCGAGAAGGAGATGACCGACGACTTTGTCGACGGCGTTGTGACGACCGACGTCTTCTCGCACGACAACGACTTCGCCCGCGGTCGTGAACGCAGCCGCACCGTGCACCGCGCCGGTCTCACCGAACAGATCCTGGCCACCCAACACAACCTCGGGGATCCCGAGGATGACCGCACGGTCGATACGTGGCACCCGCGAGAGTTCGAGTGGCGCCAATCGGCTGGCGAGTTCATCGATCGATTGCGAACCACACAGACCGCAACTCGATGACGTGGTGCCCAGACGGGCCGTCGGTACCGGGGCCCGACCGCCGGTCTCCACGGTGACGACGTTGAAGTTGCTGTCGGCGGCTGAACCGTTCGCGCAATAACGCACACCGGTCACCGGATGACCGGCCAACAGACCCTCGGCATGACAGAAGCCGACCGCAAGTTCGTAATCGTGACCGGGTGTGCGCATCGTGGTGGCCACGAGATGGCTGTCGAGTTGGATCGACATCGGTTCTTCCACGACCAACTGATCGGGTAGTCGGCGATCACGATCACCGTGAATCTTGACGACCAGAACGGTGTCGGTGCGCTTGCGGGCCACGACCGCAAGGCTACGGTTCGCTCATGAGCAACGGCGGCAAGCGTTCCGACGACTCATGGGATCTGGTGCGGCCGACAGGTCAGCCGGCGCCGTCGATGGATCCGTCGCTCCTCGCCATTCCCCAGTGGTCTCCACCATCGCTACCCGACATGCCGCCGATGCCCGAACCACCCGAGGGTCGAGACGATCGCGGAACCGATTGGCTGATCGGCCTCGCGGCATTCGTCGGCATGGTGATCATCGGACTCGTGGCAGTTCTGATCTTCCACGACGATCCTGAACCCACTGTGTCCACCACACCGGTGGTCAGTTTCACGCCGACCACCAATCCGGTATCGGCTGCGAGCACTCCGCTGACCGACACGGCGAGCACCGTTGTCGAATCCACGACGACGACATCGATCTCTCCTACTGGTGCACCGCTCATCGATTCGGTGGTGGTGGCCGGTCCGGACGGAATCTGGCTCGAGAATTCAGCCGGTAAGTCGAAGATGGTCGAGGGTTCGTTCGACATGGTCCTCGATCTCGGAGACGGAGATTTCCTGGTCCAGGCCCGTTCCGGGCGTAACGCCGAACCTCAGGACACCGTGGTCTTCCGCGTCAGTGCCGGAGGCACACCCGAGCCCGTGATCACGCCTTCGGAGGACGAGCAAGAGTGGATCACGTTGCACGATGCGATCCGGCGTGATGGTCAGTGGTGGGTGCTCGTCACGATCGCCTCGGGAGTCGGATTCGACGATGCGGCCGACCAATTGATCGCCATCGATCTGGCAACTGGGACACGCGACGTGATCGAGACCGTCGGCGGATGGGAGGAGAGCACCGGTCGTTTCACGCACGGCGGTGGACATCTGATCAGCGACTACTACTCGAATGCCATCCACGGACCACTCTTCATGGTTCTCGGGAACACTGCGCCGCTCTCACCCACGCCGTTCGGGCTCGCCGAACAATACGACGACTGTTCGGTGTGCCCTCGTGCCTTTGCCATCAGCCCGACCGGTCATCGTCTCGCTTGGATCGAGGCCGACCTACTGGTGGTGGCCGACACGGCAACCAATGAGCGCGTTTTGCAAGTCGCACTGCCCAAGGATGCGGGGACCGAGGTGATCTCGATCGAGGTCGGTGAATCGTCGATCATCTTGAATCGCACCACGACGTCGATCGGTCCGTATCAAGGAGCCTTCGTCGTCACGACCGACGGTCGCATCTCGACCGTGTCGACCCCCGGATTCGCGGTCTTCAGCGCCGGCTGAAAGAAACGATCGCCCGTGCCGCATTAGCCGCAGCATCCACGTGCGTGTGCAGGAACAGCGAAGGTTCGGTCAACTCGAGTTCGATGATCACCGGACCGGCGGGTGTCGGTAGCAAGTCGATCCGTGCGTAGAGCGGAGTGCCGAACCGCGCGGTGAGCCACCGCACCGCGTCGTCACCGAGTTGCCGTTCGGGGTCGCTCGGTGAGCGGGCTTCGATCCGTTCACGGGCGAAGAGGCCCCCGGCCACATCCTTGCTGGTCGCGAGAAGCGCCCCTTTGGCGAAGGCATGACTGAATTCTCCGGCGAGATACACGAGCCCGGTTTCGTCGGCATGATCGACATCGGCGAGGTAGGGCTGCAACATCACGGAGCGCCCAGCGATGAGAAGCGATGTCACGTGCTCCGAAGCGGTTGTCGTCGTGGAGTGTCGTTCGGTGTCGTTGCTCCCGGCGCTCACCGCTGGTTTCACCACCACGTCGCCATCGTCGATCAGTCGTGCGAGTGCGGTCGTCCACTCGGTGTCGCCGGGTTCGATGAACGTCGTCGGCACGATCGGCAGTCCGTGCGCGGAGGCATCGAGCAGGTAGTGCTTGTCGATGTTCCACCGGAGCATGTCGGGCGGATTCATGAGTGAGGTCACCGCGCTCACCCGATCGACCCAGGTGACGAACTCGTCGCGGTGCTTGTAGTAGTCCCAGGTGGATCGAACAACCACGAGCGAGTAACCCGACCAATCGATCGAGTCGTCGTCCCAGGCGACCTCGGCCCATGGTTGACCCACTTCGTCGAGTGCACGCTGCAGATGCGGCATGTCCTCGTCGAGACCCCACGCCGCACGCGCGGTCACCAACGCGACAGGACCCCGGGTCGCCCCGGGGTCCTGCGCAGTACTCGAGCCGTTCGGTTGGCTCAGAAGTCTTCCATCCCGCCGCCGGGCATGGCCGGAGCGTCCTTCTCGGGCTTGTCGGCCACGACGGCCTCGGTAGTGAGGAACAACGCCGCGATCGAGGCTGCGTTCTGCAGCGCCGAGCGGGTCACCTTGGCGGCGTCGATGACGCCGAGCTTCACGAGGTCGGTGTACTCACCGGTGGCCGCATTGAGGCCCTCGGCGCCCTTCAGGTTGCGCACCTTTTCCACCACGACGCCACCTTCGAGACCGGCGTTCTCGGCGATCTGCTTGAGCGGAGCCTCGAGCGACTTGGCGACCATGCGGGCACCGGTCGCTTCGTCACCGGCGAGCTTCTCGGCGGCGGCGAGGACGGCAGCCTGCGAACGGAGCAGAGCGACTCCGCCTCCGGGCACGACGCCTTCTTCGATGGCGGCCTTGGTGGTGCTCACCGCGTCTTCGATGCGGTGCTTCTTCTCCTTGAGTTCCACCTC
>SYCI01000159.1 GCA_005787035.1 Actinomycetota bacterium
CGATGGACCGTGATGGCACCAAAGAGGGTTTCGATCTCGAACTGACGCGTCGAGTCAGTGAAGCGGTCGGAGTCCCGGTGATCGCCTCCGGTGGCGTCGGAGATCTCGATCATCTGGTGGCCGGTATCGCCGAGGGTCGAGCCGATGCGGTTCTGGCCGCGTCGATCTTTCACTTCCGGGAGTTCAGCATCGCCGAGGCCAAAGCGCACCTCGCACGAGCCGGGATCACCGTTCGCCCGGCGAGCTGAATGTCGAGTGTGTTCACACTGATCGACGGCGGACTGTCGACCGCCATCGAAGAACTCGGTGGTGACGTCACGGGTCGTCTCTGGACGACCGGACTGGCCATCACTGATCCCGACCTTCTCGTGCGGGCCCATCGTTCGTTCGTCGAGGCCGGCGCCGAAGTGATCGCGACCGGGAGTTATCAATGCGGTGCCCGGGCCTTCGAGGCGATTGGACTCACCCCATCCGAGGCGCGACGGGCTCTGGCGTCGACCACGACGCTCGCGCAACGTGCAGTAGCGGGTTCGCGGACGCTCGTCGCCGCATCGGTCGGACCCTTCGGTGCATCACTCGCCGATGGCAGCGAATACACGGGCCGATACGGCGTGGAGTGGACTGCCGTGGAGCGGTACCACCGTGAGAAGTTGGAAGTGCTCGTGGAATCCGGACCCGACCTCGTGGCCGTGGAGACGATTCCGCTCGCCGACGAGGCTCGCTTGATCGCCGACTTGCTCGTCGAGTTCGGCGCGCCACGCGCGTGGTTCAGTTTCGGATGTGCCACGGCGGTCCAGACCTACGGTGGCCACGACCTCTCGCGGGCCGTGGCCGCGGTCGCGGACTACCCATCGCTCGTCGCCCTCGGAGTCAATTGCGTGGCACCCCATGTGGTCGACGGTGCGCTCGCCACCATCGGGCGGGTAGCGCCCGGTCGCGCCCTGATCGCCTATCCGAACCACGGCCGAACATGGGATGCCTCGGCACGAACCTGGACCGGTGACGAGTCCGCGTTCACTCTCGATGGTTCGGTCGACGCATGGGTGGCGCTCGGAGCGCGTTTCATCGGTGGCTGCTGCGGAGTCGGTCCGGCCGGAATCGCCCGGCTCGCCTCCCGACACAAGGCCTGACGACCCCAGCCCGTAAGTTCGGCCCATGAGCAACGCACCTTCCACCGACTTCGTCCCCAATCGCAAGATGGAATACCGACGACTCGGCGCGAGTGGGCTACGGGTCTCGGTGTTGTCGTACGGAAGTTGGGTCACTTTCGACAATCAGTTGAAGGACGATTCGGCTCTGCAATGCATGCAGAACGCTTGGGAAGCCGGTTGCAATTTCTTCGACAACGCCGAGGCGTACGCCGGAGGTGAGAGCGAAGCGATCATGGGTCGGGTCATCCGAGAATTGGGTTGGAAGAGGCATCACTACGTCCTCTCGACCAAAGTCTTCTGGGGAGTCGACGGACGCGTCCCCAACATGAACAACACGCTGAACCGCAAGTACCTGCATCACTCCATCGAGGGCTGCCTCGATCGCCTGCAAACGGATTTCGTCGACCTTCTGTTCTGTCACCGGGCCGATCCGAACACGCCCATCGAAGAGACCGTGTGGGCGATGAGCGATCTGGTCGATCGCGGTCAGGTCTTGTATTGGGGCACCTCGGAGTGGACCGCCGATGAGATCCGTGCCGCGTGGGAGGTCGCCGAACGCCATCACCTTCACAAGCCGGTGATGGAACAGCCGCAGTACAACATGCTCGAGCGCCGTCGGGTGGAGGTGGAGTACAAGCGTCTGTACGAAGACATCGGCCTCGGCACGACCATCTGGAGTCCGCTGGCTTCGGGTGTTCTGACCGGCAAGTACCAAGACGGCGTGCCGGCCGACTCGCGTGGCGCTCTGCCCGGTTACGAATGGTTGGCCGATCGACTGGTCAACGACGTCACGCGCGCCAAAGTGGCACGCCTACTACCGATCGCCGACCGTCTCGGTTGTCGACTCGCACAGTTGGCGCTGGCGTGGTGCACCAAGAATCCCAACGTCTCGACGGTGATCACCGGCGCGAGCCGTGCTGCACAGGTGACCGAGAACTTCGCCGCGCTCGATGTGATTCCGTTGCTCACACCCGAGGTGATGGACGAGATCGAGGCCGCGCTGAAGGGTTGATTCAGGTCTGCCCGACGAGCCACTCACCCGCACGTCGGGCGACGGCGCGAGTGTGACCGTTCAAGAAATGATCGGCTGACTCGACGACCTCCAGAGTCGCCGCCGTCCAACCGTTCACCGCATCCCGGGCCGCGGCCGGATCGGTGAATTGATCGTGGGCCGGGGAGAGGACGAGTTTTGGACGCGGGTCTTCGGCGGCGAGGATCCGTCCTTTGGCCATGGCGAGCGGTGGGGCGACGGCGATCCAACCGCTCGCGCGGGGTTCGACCACGTGCAAACCGACCATGGCGCCGAACGAATAGCCGGCCACCCACGCCTGGTCGTCGGCGACGGTCGTGAGGAAGTCGATGGCCGCGGCAACGTCGAGTCGTTCGGAGTCTCCGTTGTCGTGTTCGCCACCACTGGTGCCGACGCCACGGAAGTCGAAGCGGAGACAGTGGAAGCCGAGATCGGGGAGATGGTCGAACAGGGCCTCCACGACCGGGTTGAATCGGTCGCCCCCGTAGAGCGGATGCGGATGGGCGATTGCCACCGAGCCCCGGACATCGGCGGTTGCCGATCGGAAGTCGGCTGTCAACTCGACTCCGTCGATGGTCGTGAGTGTCACCGTGCTGTTGGCCACGGGACGACGGTACCGTGACTCACCGTGGTCGAACCCAACACCGGCACCACGGAGCAGAAGCTCCCGATCAAGATGCTGAACGACCGTGTGCTCGTTCGGATCCCCGAGAAAGAGGGAGAGCGGCGAAGCAGCGGAGGGATCCTCATTCCGGCGACCGCGCAGATCTCCAAGCGCCTGGTGTGGGCCGAAGTCGTCGCCCTCGGGCAGAACGTTCGCACCGCCGAAGTGGGGGACCGGGTTCTCTTCAGTCCCGAAGACCGCTACGAGGTCGAGGTCGGTGGCGCCGATTACATCATGCTGCGCGAGCGCGACATCCACGCCGTGGCGGCCAGTCGAATCGATGCGCACACCGGGCTCTATCTCTGAGAGGCTGAGTCCGTGAGCGCCATCGAACCGACCGCCGAACAGTTGGCGTCGATCAAATTCAATGCCGACGGTCTGGTGCCGGTCATCGCCCAGGACGTCGCCAACGGTGACGTGCTGATGATGGCGTGGATGAACGCCGAGAGTTTGGCCATGACCTTCGCCGAAGGACGCATGGTGTATTGGAGTCGCAGTCGCCGTGAACTCTGGCGCAAGGGCGACACGAGTGGAGACCGCCAGTTCGTTCGCGAGGCGTATTACGACTGCGATGCCGACACGTTGCTCTTCAAAGTGGAACAAGAGGGCAACGGCGCCTGCCACACCGGTGCGCGCACCTGCTTCTTCTCCCCGTTCGGTCGACAGTGACCTCCGCCGCGCTCACCGTCCGTCCCTCGCTCGCCGAGTTCGAGGCCCTCGCGTCGGAGCACACCGTCGTTCCGGTCTGGATCGAACTCCTGGCCGACCTCGAAACTCCGGTGGCGGCCTTTGCGAAGTTGGTCGGCGGCGACGGTGACGAGCCGGGCTTCTTGCTCGAATCGGTCGAACACGGTGAACGCTGGAGCCGGTTCAGCTTCGTCGGACGACACCCACGCGCCACACTCGTTCTGCGCGACGGTCGCATCGAGGTGACCGGCGAGATCCCGGAATCGGTTCCGCTCGAACGCGGCATGCTCGCGGCCCTCGACGAACTACTGCGGGTCTACCGCAGTCCCGTGATCCCGGACCTGCCGCCGCTTCAGGGTGGAGTGATGGGTTATCTCGGCTACGACGTCGTTCGGGAGGTCGAATCGCTTCCCGACGTGCCGCACGACGATCGCGGGCTGCCCGATGCAGTCATGAGCGTGATCGGCTCGCTCGCCGCGTTCGATCACTGGCGTCAGCGGGTCTATCTGATCGAGAGCGTGCCGGTTCTCGGGGTCACCCCCGATCAGTTGTCGCGTCTCTACGAGGAAGCGGCCGCGCGCGCCCGCCGGGCCGTCGACGACCTCGCTCGTGCTCTTCCGTATTCGCCGGTCGAGCCGCCGTCACGCGACGACCGCGTGCCCGAGGCGACGTCGTCGATGGGTGGGGGGCGGTATCAGGCGGCAGTCGAGGTCGCCAAGGAACACATCCGCGCCGGCGACATCTTCCAAGTCGTCCTGTCTCAGCGTTTCGCGCTCGATCTCGGCGCCGATCCCTACGACATGTACCGCGTTCTACGACAGGTGAACCCGAGTCCGTACATGTACTTCCTCCGTCATCCGGGCATCACGATCGTGGGAAGTTCACCCGAGCCGATGGTTCAGTTGCTCGGCGGTCGGGTGATCAGCCGTCCGATCGCCGGCACGCGCAAGCGGGGGACCAACGACGAACACGATCGTCGACTGGCGGCCGAACTTCGTGAGAACCCCAAAGAGGTCGCCGAGCACGTCATGCTCGTCGACCTCGCGCGCAACGACGTCGGAAGAGTGTCGTCGTTCGGCACGGTCAAGGTCGACGAACTCATGACCCTCGAGCGTTACAGCCACGTCATGCATCTCACGTCGCAGGTGAGCGGTGACCTGACCGCAGGTCGTACACCCATCGACGTCCTGCGGGCGACGCTTCCCGCTGGAACGGTGAGCGGCGCCCCCAAGGTTCGGGCCATGGAGATCATCGACTCTCTCGAACCAGTGAAGCGGGGCCCGTATGCCGGTGTGGTGGGTTACGTGGACTTCAGCGGAAACCTCGATACCGCTATCGCGATTCGCACGATGTTCATCGGTGACGAAGCGGCCTATCTGCAAGCCGGGGCCGGGATCGTGGCCGACAGCGACCCCGATGACGAGGACCTCGAATGTCGCAACAAGGCCGCCGGTCTGCTCGCAGCGGTACCGGCTGCCCGGCGCATGACCCAACGGCGACGGGCCGGGGGTACGACCGCGTGATCCGTGCGATCGAAATCAGGGACGGCTTGCGCGTCACCGGAAGTGATGCCGCCAAGTATCTGCACTCGCAACTCAGCAACGACATCGCGTCGTTGGGCTCGGGTGAGTCGCGTTACGCGTTCGCCCTCGATCCGACCGGCAAGGTCGTGGCTCTCTGTCGGGTCACGCGTGTCGGCCCCGATGAATTCCTGATTGACACCGACCGTGGAGCGGGCGCGGACCTGCTCGCGCGACTCCTGCGTTTCCGGATCCGGGTGGATGCGAATTTCGAGCCGGTCGACGTCACGGCTTGGTGCACACGAGGTGAGGGGATCGGGATCGATTCCGATGCCTCGGCACCACCGGAATCGGTCGGAGTGGCGGCTTGGTGGGGCGACGGTTCGGCGTTCGATCATCTGCTGATCGGCCCGGCGACTGTGGCGTCGTCCGGGGACGAACTGTCGGCCATCGAAGCGGAACGTGTGCGCGCGCGTTGGCCGCGACACGGCGCCGAGATCGTGAGCGGCGAGACACTGCCGGCGGCCACGGGTGTGGTGCCGGTGGCCGTGAGCTTCACGAAGGGTTGCTACCCCGGGCAGGAACTCGTGGAGCGCATGGACAGTCGCGGCGCCACGTCGCCGTTCGTGCTGTGCGCCGTGCCCGCGGACGGCCGCTCACCCGGAGACGCGTACGTCCTCGATGGTGTCGAAGTAGGGAAGATCACGTCGGTGGCCGGTGATGCGGCCCTGGCTTACGTCAAGCGCGACTTCGCGTCGTGATCGACCGCACCAGATCCTGAACATCGGGTCGGGTGCGCAACGGCGCCAACTCGTGATCGTTGGCCAACGAGTGCAGGAGGAGCGCTTCACTCGAAGCATCGGCATTCACCGACCGACCGGCGACCGTGAGCCACTGGGCCGCGACGTCGTGGTGTCCTTCGGCAGCCAAACTCGCGGCGACGTGCACGGCGAGACGGGTCGTGGGGTGCAGTCGGTAGCAAGCGGCTCCGTAGTGGGCGGCTTCGTGGTACCGGCCCGTGTGTCGGAGGATCCACACCAGTGTGGCGAGACTCTGCTCGGGCCACGAGGCCTCGGGTTCGGGAAGGGGCCGGGGCAGCGCATCGACCACCGGTTCGAGTTGATCGGGTGTGGCGGCGTGCGGTGGCCACCAGTTGCGCGGCCGTCCGGATGAGTCCCGCAGATCCTCGAACACGTACCTGATCGCCCGGTCGCGCTCACCGGCGCGAAGTGCGCCGGCCGCGTACCACCACGGTGACGGCTGACGATCGGGCGGCATGAGACCCGGTCGCCCGATCTCCCACGCGGTGGCTTCGGCCTCGGCCGTGAAAGTGAGCGCCTCGGCGAGCGACGTCTCGCGCGCGCCCGTGGGCACCGAGCGCATCTGGAGTTGGATCACGAGCAGAATCGCGGCGAACGAAGCGATCGGACGCAGGTTCGGGATGGCGACCATGACTGCGAAGGCCGCGGCCGTGATCGGGAGACTGGCCCGGATCATCAGGTGACGACCACGGCCCGGCGCGAAGGTGTCGACCACTTCGGCGGCGATGTTGCCGCCGTCGAGTGGCATGACCGGGAAGAGATTGAAAAGACCGATGATCGGCCCCGCCCACCAGATGGCGAGCGAGTGTGCCTCGGCGGCGAAATCCCGGTGGTCGAGTGGATTCACTCCCAAGGCGAGAAGTACCGCGACGCCGAGCACGATCTGAGTGAGCGGTCCGGCGAGGGCGATGGATGCACGTTCGAGACGCGAGAGGGCGCGGGTCGGGGTGAACGATGCGTAACCGGCGAGGAAGTCGAGCGAGATCGAAGCTCGGGCTCCGGTTCGGCGGGCGGCCACGGCATGACCGAGTTCGTGGGCGAGTGTGAAAACGGCGACCGAGGCGGCCAGCCACACACCCAGCCGGAGTCCGTTCAGGATCACGATCAGCAACATGAAGACCGCGAATCCGGGCCGTATCCGGACGGGAAACCCGAGGATCTTCACGCCGTCGATGCTAGATGTGGAGGGCCGAGTCGTAGACTCGCCGACCGTGCCGTACGTCTACTCTTTCGATCACAAACACCGTCGTCCCCCCATGCAGATGAAGGATTTGCTGGGTGGGAAGGGCGCCAATCTCGCCGAGATGACAAGCGTCCTGAAATTGCCGGTGCCGCCCGGATTCACGATCTCCACCGATGCGTGTCGCGATTACATGCGCGCCGGATGGCCCAAGGGCCTCGACACCGAGATCAAGGCTCAGGTCGCGAAGTTGGAAAAGGCGATGAAGCGCAAGCTCGGTGATCCGAAGGATCCGCTCCTCGTGAGCGTACGCTCGGGTGCGAAGTTCTCGATGCCCGGGATGATGGACACGGTGCTCAACCTCGGTCTGAACGACCAGAGCGTGAAGGGCCTCGCGGCCGTCACCAACGATGAGCGATTCGCCTACGACTCATATCGCCGATTCATCTCCATGTACGGCCGCATCGTGCTCGGTCTCGACGGCGCGCTCTTCGAGCACCCGCTCGAGGACGCCAAGCACAAGGCAGGCGTGAAGACCGACGCCGAACTCTCGTCGGCGGTCCTGAAGTCACTCTGCGCCGCGTATCTCGACGTCGTCAAGCGCGAGACCGGCAAGCCGTTTCCGCAGAAGCCCGAAGCGCAGCTTCGTGGTGCAGTCGAAGCCGTCTTCAAGAGTTGGAACGGCGCCCGGGCCATCGCCTACCGCGTTCGCGAGAAGATCTCGCACGATCTCGGAACGGCCGTGAACGTCCAGACGATGGTGTTCGGCAACCGCGACGACAACTCGGGCACCGGTGTGGGCTTCACCCGCAACGCGGCCACCGGCGACAACCACCCTTACGGCGACTTCCTCGTGAACGCCCAGGGCGAAGACGTCGTGGCCGGTATCCGCAACACCGAGGACCTCGACGCGCTGAAGGCCAAGTTCCCCAAGATCCACAAGGAACTCCTCGCGATCTTCTCGAGGCTCGAAGCGCACTACAAGGACATGTGCGACACCGAGTTCACCATCGAGCAGGGCAAGTTGTTGATGCTGCAGACCCGCGTCGTTAAGCGAACGGGCGCGGCCGCCCTCTCGATGGCCGTCGACATGACCAAGGGCACCAAGGGTCCGAAGGGCTCGTGGAAGATCAGCAAGGTCGAGGCGCTCTCACGTGTGGCGGCCGAACATCTCGATCAGGTTCTGCACCCGCAGTTCGAGGGCGGCAAGAACAAGATCCTGGCCAAGGGTCTCGCCGCGTCACCTGGTGCTGCGGTTGGCAAGGCGTACTTCACCGCTGACGATGCCGCCGACGCCGCCGATCGTGGCGAGAAGGTGATCCTCGTCCGCAGCGAGACGAGCCCCGAAGACGTGCACGGCATGATGGTGTCGCAGGGCATCCTCACCGCGCGCGGTGGCCTCGTGAGCCATGCCGCTGTGGTGGCCCGTGGTTGGGGAACCCCGGCCGTCGTCGGTGCCGAGGCGATCAAGATCGAAGGCAAGCAGTTCACCGTGGGCGATGTGACGGTGCGCGAAGGCGATGTGATATCGCTCGACGGAACCACCGGTGAAGTCGTGCTGGGCGAGGTCAAGCTCTCGGCCGCCAAACCGCCCAAGGAGTTCGACGTGATCCTGAAGTGGGCCGACGAGGTCCGCAAGGGCAAGTTGGCCGTGCGCGCCAATGCCGATACCGGTGAGGACGCGACCAACGCTCGCAAGTTGGGTGCCGAGGGAATCGGCTTGTGCCG
>SYCI01000020.1 GCA_005787035.1 Actinomycetota bacterium
GGACTACCGGGTTGGGGAGCCAAGTCGGCGAGTTCGGTTCTCGCGCGCTACGGGAGTATCGAGAACATTCCCGATGATCCCGCGCAGTGGGATGTTCCGGGGTTGCGTGGTGCCGCGAAGTTGGCGAATGCGTTGACCGAAAACCGCGATCTCGCCTTTCTCTTTCGGCGGATCGCCACGGTGGTGACCGACGTTCCCGTCGGTCGGGTGGACGATTGGCACTGGAACGGTCCGCGCGACGACTTTTCCGTGTTCTGTTCGGACCTCGGCGTTCCCCGATTGGCCGAGAAGGTCGCCGGTCTAGCGAACTCGAGAGGCAGGTAGCCTGACCCGTGCGTCATCCGGCTCCTGCCGGGTGAGGTGACGGTCGGGTCCTGTGCAACGGGCACCCGTGAATCAGGTCAGGACCGGGAGGTAGCAGCCTTCAGCGGACATGTTCGTGTGCCGCAGATCGCCTGGCCGTCACTTCAGCCAGCAGGAACGGATGGCCACAAGGAAGGGTGCGAGAGCGGCCGAATCGGCACGCTTGGAAAGCGTGTGAGGTGCAAGCCTCCGTGGGTTCGAATCCCACCCCGTCCGCCATGGAACTCGTCGACGCCATGAAACTCGCGCTCCAGCAAGCGCGCGACGCCCTGAACCACGACGACGTTCCGGTCGGCGCGGTCGTGTTGCACGAGGGTCGGGTGATCGCGGCCCGACACAACGAACGTGAGAATCACCGCGACCCCACGGCACACGCCGAGGTCCTTGCGCTCCAGGACGCGGCCAAGGCACTCGGTCGTTGGCGTCTCGACGACTGCACTCTCGTGGTCACCCTCGAGCCGTGCATCATGTGCGCGGGTGCGCTCCTGAACGCCCGCGTGGGCCATCTCGTGTACGGAGCGGCCGATCTCAAGGCCGGGGCCACGGCGAGTTTGTACAACGTGTGCGCCGATCCCCGGCTGAATCACAACCCACCCGTGACCCACGGGATCTTGGCCGCGGAATCAGCCGCCCTGCTCGAGCAGTTCTTCGCCGCCCGCCGATAACCTCGATCGACGGAAGGGTGCCCGAGCGGCCGAAGGGACACGCCTCGAAAGCGTGCGACGTGCAAGCGTCCGTGGGTTCAAATCCCACCCCTTCCGCCAGAGATACCGCCGGGCCGACCGGCGTGACTATTCGCAGGTGACTTCGGAGTCCGGGGCGACGAGGTCGACCAAGTACTCGTCAACGGTGTCGTTCACGCACAGTGACGTGTTGTAGCCGATGTGCTGATTCGCCGTTGCCACCACGAGTCGACCACCTTCCAGCGCCGCGGCCATTTTGCGCGTGCTGTCGAGAGGTGTGGCCGGGTCGCCCGTGGTTCCGATCACCAGGATGGGCCCGGCACCGACACCCGTGATCTCGATTCGCGGATCGAGCGCGGGCGGCCAGAAGGTGCACGTGTAGTCACCGGTCGTTCCGGGTGAGAGCCGAGGCCCGGCCTCGTTGTACTGGGGCACGTATTGGTCGGCCTCCTCGATGGTCATCCGAGTCGGATCGTCGGCACAGAGGATGTTGAGGAAAGCCTCGAGGTCGTTGGTGTACGTGCCGTCGGGCTGACGTTGGAAGTACTCGTCGAACAACGAGAGCAGGCCGTTGCCGTCTCCTTCCGCTGCACCGGAGAGGGCAACTTCCAGTTCGGGCCAGTAGGCGTCGTCGTACATGGCCTGCACCACACCGGTGATCGCCATACCGCGCGTGAGATCGGGTCTACCATCGGAGGTGGGGATCGGGTTCTCGTCGAGACGATTCATCAGGGCATCGAACGCGCCCTCGGCATCGCCGCCGTTGTGGAAGGCGCACATCGTGCTTTCCGAGCACTGCGAGAGGAAGGTCGCGAGGGCGGCCTCGAAGCCACGGTTCTGCTGCAACACCCCTTCGATCGAGTCGGCATTCGGGTCGGCGGCACCGTCGAGAACCGCGGCCCGCACGGTGTCGGGGAAGAGCGTCGCCCAGGTGGCGCCGAGTTCGCTGCCGTAGGAGAACCCGAAGTACGAGATCTTGTCCTCGCCGAGTGCCTGACGAATGCGGTCCATGTCACGGGCGACGTTGTTGGTACCCACGTAGGGAAGGATCGTTCCACTATTGGCGAAACACGCCTCGGTGAATTCCTTGGTCGAGTCGACCGCTTCCTGCTTCTCCTCGGGAGTGTCAGGTGTGATGTCGCCACCGGCGAAGAACTTGTCGTAGTCGTCGGTGCAGTCGATGGCCGGCTCCGACGAACCAGTTCCGCGCGGATCGAACCCGAGGATGTCGAAGCTGTCGAGCAGCGCCTGCGAATAGATGCCATCGGCCGACTCGGCGAGCCACGATCCTCCGAAACCTGGCCCGCCCGGGTTGACGAGCAGGGTGCCGATACGCGCCGACGGGTCGAGCGCGAGATGACGCACCATGTAGATCGACGTCGTCCCACTCGTCGGATCGTCGTAGTCGATCGGAACGTCGAGGTTCCCGCATTCGAGATTCGCGCCACACGACTCCCAGTCGATGTCGCCGGTTTCGTTCGTCTCACCCACGGTGGTCGAATCGGTGTTGGCATCGACTTCGGTCGCTGAGGGGGTCTCAGTGGCTTCGGTCTCGGAACCGTCATCCGATCCGCACGACGTGAGCACCAACGAGACGACGAGGACGACAGGGGTCAACCGGGACAAGCGCATGATGTGAGGGTAGACGGTGGGAGAGACTCGAGTACTCGGTTCGAACGACGAGTTGCCTAACAGTTTGACTCGGTCGCCGATGGTGCATCACCCAACAGGAACTTGTCGATGAGTGCCGTGGCACAATCGCTCCCGCCGTAACTCGTGTGGTCGTTCGCGTCGACCACCAATAGATACGAATCACGGAGGGCCCGGGCCATGGCGCGGGTTCCCGCGAGTGGTGTAGCCGCATCACCGGTGCTCCCGACCACGAGGAGCCGAGTGCCCGCCGATGTCGTGACTGGTTCTCGGGGTCGTGCTGGTACCGACCAGTTCGCGCAGATCAGCATTTCTTGGAACCATCCGTCACCGAGACGTGGGGCCACACGGTCGAGGTCGGTGCGGCGATCGTTCACGTCGGAGTCGTCGAACTCCTCCGGCCGATCGAGACACGAGACCGCGAAGTAGGCCTCGATGTCGTTGCCCACCGTGCGTTCGTCGATGTGCTCGCCGAAGTACATGTCGTAGAGATCGAGCAGTGGTCCGCCGTCACCGGCGTCGGCGGCCGACAACGCCTCGGCCAGACTTCCCCACCAACCCTCGCCGTACATCGCCAGGGCAACCGCAGTCTGGAACACTCCCGGCCCGGCGAGCACTCGACCGTCATGAGTGGGCAGCGGTCGACGATCGATGGTCGAGGCGATGCGGTCGAAGGCCGCCTCCGCCGATTCCCCGTCGCGCATGAAGACACAGCGCGATGTGTTGCAGTGATCGAGGAACCGGTCGAGAATCGATTCGAACGAAGCTGCCTGATCCACGAGTGCGTCGACGTACGAGAGCGATGGATCCACCGCGGCATCGAGCACTGCGGCCCGCACGGTGTCGGGAAAGAGCGAGGTCCACGTCGCACCCAGTTCACTGCCGTACGAGAACCCGAAGTACGTGATGGTCTCTTCGCCCAGCGCACGACGGAGGGAGTCGATGTCGCGAGCCGAGTCGACGGTGCTCACGTAAGGAAGGACGTCTGCACTTCGTGCCGAGCAGGCATCGGCGAAGGCGCCCGCGCCGTCGAGCAGTGCGCGTGTCTCGGTCTCGTCATCGGGGGAAGGGTCGAGCGCGAAGTAATCATCCAGATCGTCGAGACAATCGACGGCCGGATTCGAACCGCCCGTACCCCGCGGATCCCAACCGACGATGTCGAAGTGACTCCGCAGTTCATCCGAATAAACGACTTCCGCCGA
>SYCI01000160.1 GCA_005787035.1 Actinomycetota bacterium
TGCGAGGTGAAGGGCGACAAACGCTGGATCGACCTCGCCGGCGGCCTGCGATTCGAGGAGGACATCGTCACCCTCGACCACGACCTGCGACGTTTCCAGTACTCGATCGTCAACAACCCGATCATCAAGAAGCACCTCGGCACCGTCGACGTCATCCCCGACGGTCCTGATCGGTGCCTCGTCGTGTACTCCACCGACCTGGACCCCGAGGTGATGGCCCTCATCATCGCCGGTGGTGCCGGTGCCGGGCTCGACCGACTCCACGACATCTTCCCCGATCAGAAGGGCGTCCACTGATGGGCCGCAAGATCCTGTTCTTCACCACCGACCAACAGCGTTACGACGGACTCGGCTGCAACGGTGGCTCGGTGGCTCGCACGCCCAACATCGACGGACTGGCCAACGGGGGCATCAATTACCGTCGCGCCCACCCGCAAAGCGTCGTCTGCATGCCGTCGCGCTCGACGATGGTCACCGGTCAACACGTGGCCACGCACGGTGTGTGGATGAACGGAGTCCCGTTGCCCGTCGACGCCCCCAGCGTGGCGCGCACCCTGCACGACGCCGGCTACAAGACCGCGCTCATCGGCAAGGCGCATTTCGAGCCGTTCATGGATCCGTTCCTGCGCTACACCGAGAACAAGTTGGCGGTGAGCGGAGAGTTCTCCATGTTGCACGAGGGTCACCTCCATCGCGGCTTCGACCACATGGAGTCCGCGTCGCACGGCGGCATGGGCACCTTCCACTACGCCCAATGGTTGATGAAGAACCACCCCGAGGCCATCGCCATGTACTACCGCGTGCTCGACATGGAATTGCAGGTGAACGCGGCCGGTGGTGGCGACACCGGTGGACCTCAGGTGCACGACAACGCGATCCCGCGCGAGTGGTACCACACCGACTGGGTGGCCGATCGCGCCATCTCCTGGCTGGATTCGCTCGACCCCGACGCCGACTGGTTCTGCTGGGTCAGTTTCCCCGACCCGCACCACCCGTGGGATCCGCCGTCATCGGAACGACACCGGGTGAACTGGCGCGACCTCGATCTACCGGAGAACTACCCCGCCGACCGCGCCGAGCGCGAGGCCATTCTCGACGCGAAACCCCGTCATTGGCGCAAGTGGTACGACGGCGAGTTCTATTCCAACTACGAAGCACCGGCGCGCTGGGTACCCAACACCCTCACCGACGATCAGGTGCGCGAAGTGAACGCGCTCACGCACATCGAGAACGAACTCATCGACGAGGCCATCGGCCGCGTGATCGCCCATGTCGAACGACGTGGCTGGGCGAATGACACCGACATCCTCTATTCCACCGACCACGGCGAACTGCAAGGCGACTTCGGCCTGTTGTTCAAGGGTCCTTATCACGTGGATTCGTTGATGCGCATTCCGCTCATCTGGAAACCCGCACCGTCGGCGGGTATCGCCCCTGCCAGCATCGACGCGCCGGTCGGCCACGTGTCGTTGGCTTCCACGTTCTGTCACATCGCCGGACTTCCCGCGCCGGACTACGCCGAAGCCCCGCGACTGCCGACCAACGAGGACGAGGTTCGTGCGTTCGGACACGTGCGGGTGCTCACCGAATGGGACAGCGTGTTGTTCGGCAAGATCCTGCACATGCGCACCATCTGCCGCGACGGTTGGATCGCCACCACCTGCCTTCCGGGCACCGTGCATGACGGCACCGAGGGCGAGTTGTACAACCTCGCCGACGATCCCCTGCAGCGACACAACCTCTGGGACGATCCGTCACGTCGGGCCCTTCGCGACGATCTCATCGCCGACATGTGGGACCACCTGCCCTCCACGGTCGAGCGTCGCGGAGTGGACGCACCGGTCTGAGGATTCAGTACAGATCGACGCGTCGGTCGCGGAACACGCCCCACGAACGACGAAGACTCGCGACCTCGTCGAGATCGAAGGTGGCCGTCAACACGGTCTCGCTGGTGCGGTCGGCTTCGACGATCTTGTCGCCGGTCGGTCCGGCGATGAACGACGAACCGTAGAACTCGAGGGTGAAGCGCGACCCCACCTCGACACCCACCCGATTGGCGGCCACCACCGGAACGAGGTTCGCGCCGGCGTGACCCTGCATGACGCGCTGCCAATGGGGCGCGGAATCCCACGTCGGTTCGGTCGGTTCGCTTCCGATCGCCGTCGGATACAAGATGACCTCGGCGCCGGCGAGCGCCAACGCCCGCGCGACTTCGGGGAACCATTGATCCCAACAGATGCCGATGCCGATGCGACCCACCGCGGTCTCCCACACCCGAAAACCAGTGTCACCGGGCCGGAAGTAGTACTTCTCGCTGTAGCCGGGACCGTCGGGGATGTGGCTCTTGCGGTACACCCCGAGCACGGAACCATCGGCGTCGACGACGGCACACGAGTTGAAGAGCTCGTTGCCCGACCGTTCGTAGAAGCTGATCGGAAGCACCACGCTCAACTCACGGGCCACCGCGGCGAAGTGTTCGACGGTCGGATGACCGGCGAGCGGTCGAGCCTTGGCCAGGTGTTCGGCGCGCTGGTCCTCGCAGAAGTAGCGGTCCTCGAACAACTCGGGGATCAGGATCAGTCGCGCGCCACGACCGGCCGCGTCGCGCACCAAACGCTCGGCCGTGGCCACGTTGCGCGCCACGTCACCATCGACCATCGCCATCTGAACGGCGGCGACGGTCAACGAACGCACGGTCACACCAGGGCCGACACCAGACGAGCGGCGAA
>SYCI01000161.1 GCA_005787035.1 Actinomycetota bacterium
AGCATGCCACCGAGCCAACGCTCGTTGATGTAGGGCATCCCGCACTTGTTGGCGTAGTCGCGGATCGGATCCTGGGCCTGCTTCTTGGTTCCGATGAAGAGCACGTCGCCGCCCTGCGCCACGAGATCGCGGACGAAGGCGTACGCGGTCTCGACCCGGGTGAGCGTCTGCTCGAGGTCGATGATGTAGATGTCGTGACGCTCGCCGAAGATGAAGCGCTTCATCTTGGGGTTCCAACGACGGGTCTGGTGGCCGAAGTGAACTCCGGCTTCCAGCATTTGACGCATCGTGACGATGGCCATGGCTCTGTTCCTCCTGGTACTGCGGTTGCCGGCACGCCATCTCGCGCCTCCCGAGGGAAACGACCGCAGATGAGCGACGTGCAGTGATGAGTGACCCGTTTCCGGGCCGTCGGGCAATCTACCGGAGGGGTTGACAGACGGCACGGTTGCGAGGTCGGCGAGCGCTCCCGTCGAGGGGCACGAGGCGGGGCCGATACCGGAGCCGCCCGAGGTACAGGGTGGGGTCCTGGTACTCCCCGACCATCGAACGCAGGCTCAACGTCGCGCCACCGGCCGACCGACCGATCGGGTCCCCCACCCGCACCAACCCACCGAGGGCTGGCAAGCCGGTGAACACCCCGGGATCGGGCGGATTCCAGCCGACGGTGACCGTCCGACCCGGGCGCCCGATCGGTTCGATCGACACGTAGGCCGTTCCGGCGACGGATCCGGCGAATCTGACCCGGCCGTCCACCGGCGCCCGGACTTCGACCGGCGTCACCACGCCCTTGTCACCGAACTCCGAATCGTCACCGAACTCGATCGTCCGATGACCCGCGCAGTACTCGCACGGGGGCGGTTCGAAACCGCGCGTCACGGGGGCGTCGATCGGGGGCGTGAGGCACAGAGCGAAGGTCGCGGTGGCCGCGGAGACGAGATCGAGCACCGCCCGATGTGGGAGCGGACGATGCTCGAGGGGATCTACGGGATGCCGGCCGCCGACAAACGTGAGCGGAGCATGATCACGGCCTTCGAATGGATCTGTGAGACCCGACTCTCGGTCACGCCGAGAACGTCGCCGATTTCCGACAGGGTCATTCCTTCGTCGTAGTACAGGGCGACAACCGTGCGTTCACGATCGGGGAGTTCGCGGATCTGTGCGCGCATGATCGTCTTGACTTCGCGATCCTCCACGAGCGCATCAGGCAGCGGATCACCCGATGCCGGCAACTGCCTCGGCTCGCCGTCCCCGCTCGACACCACGTGATCGAGTGGACCCACATTGGCCACCGCCACCGCACTCAACCACTCGCCGAGTTCGTCGACCGTGATCTCGAGACGAGCGGCGATCTCCTCGTCGGACGGAGCTCGCTTCAGTTGATTGCCGAGTTCGACGATCGCATTCTCGATCTGACGCGAGCGCTGCCGAACGGTGCGTGGCACCCAGTCGATCGCGCGCAGGCCGTCCAGGATCGCGCCTTTGATACGCGGCACGGCGAACGTCTCGAACTTGAAACCACGGGTCGGGTCGAAACGATCGACCGCATCCATGAGTCCGAAGATGCCGGTACCGACGAGTTCGCCGGTGTCGACTCCCGCCGGCAGGCCGGCCGCGACTCGGCCGGCCACGAACTTGACGAGCGGGGAGTAATGGACGATGAGAACGTCGCGCGCCGTCTGATCGCGTTCGTCGACCCACTGTTGCCACGCACGGTGGATGGCTGGGGTGTCGCGGGAAGGCTTCTCGTCGGTCTCGGTCATGTCAGGCGCGTGGGTGGGTCGATGTGTACACCGACCGTAGACGCTCCTTGCTCACATGCGTGTACCTCTGAGTGGTGGCCACATCACTGTGACCGAGGAGTTCCTGCACGATGCGGAGATCGGCCCCACCGTCGAGCAGGTGGGTGGCGAAGGTGTGGCGGAGCGCATGCGGATGAGTCGGCGACGGGCACCGCTCGTCCACCACGCGACGCACGTCGCGGGTCCCGATTCGTCCGCCGCGTCCGTTCAAGAAGAGAGCTGTGCCCGACTCATCGCCTTCCACCTCGCGCCGCTTGGTCATCCACGATCGAACGGCGTCGACCGCGGCTTGCGACATCGGCACTCGCCGTTCCTTTCCACCCTTGCCCCAGACCGTCACGACTCCGCGACGCAGATCCACACCATCGGTGTCGAGACCGCAGAGTTCGCTCACGCGCAAACCACTGCCGTAGAGAATTTCGAGCATCGCGTCGTCGCGATGACGTCGCCACAAGGGAGTGCGCTCGTCGACCGCGTCGGGTTCGAGGAGTTCGTGCAGTTCACGCCCGTCGAGCACACGCGGTAGCCGACCCTCGCCGGTCGGCGCCCGCAGACCGAGGGACGGATCGGTATCGACCAACCCGGTCCGACGGGCCCACGCGAAGTAGCGGCGCAATGCAGAAGCTTTACGGGCGATCGATCGCTTGGCGAGTCGTTGTGCACCCAAGTGGCTCAGGTAGCGGCGCAGAACCAGACGATCGACGCTCTTGGGACCAGTGATCGATTCGTCGTCCGACCACGCGACGAAATCGCTCACGTCACCGCGATACGCGATGACGGTGTTGGCCGAAGCTCGCGTCAACGACGTGACGAAGTCGTCGACACCCCAGCGGTCACCGCGTGTAGTCACACCACGAGGGTACCGAGCATCGTCAGTCGGATGGAGCCGGCAGCAACTCGAACCAGCCGCCTTCGGTGATGATCCAGCCCTGCGCCTCGAGTCGACCGAGGCTGAGCGCACAATCGGTCATCGTCGCTCCGACCAGGTTCGTGGAGCGCGCTCTCATGCGATCCACCACCATGTCGAAGGTCAGCGGGCCGACGTCGCGAAAGACCGCCAGAACGTCGCGATCGCGATCGTCGGGGGCCGGTCGTCGATCCCGGATCGTGGGCACCACAGCATGCAGGCCGAGGGCAACCAACACGTCGCCGACCTCGGCCATCACGTGCGCACCGTCGCGCAGAAGTTGATTGGTTCCCGCGCTCACCGGAAGGTCGACCGGACCCGGAACCGCCATCACCGGAACGTCACGCTTCAGGGCCTCGTCGACCGTGATCATCGATCCGCCTTGGATACGCGACTCGACCACGAGTACGAGTTCACCGAGGGCGGCGATCAGACGATTTCGGAGCGGGAACCGAAAGCGATCGGGTGCGGTGCCGGGTGGGGATTCGGTGATGATCAATCCCGATTCGGCGACGACTTTCCAGAGCCCGCCATTCGCTCGTGGGTACACCACGTCGAGACCCGAGGCGACGATGGCCACTGGTCGCCCCGAGGCACCCTCCTCTCGCGCCGCCATGACTCCACGGTGAGCGGCGGCATCGATTCCGAGCGCCAGACCCGACACCACCGACACTCCTCCGCCGGCCAGGGTTCGTCCCACGTCGACGGCGATGGCCCGCCCGCGTTCGGTGCAGTGCCTCGTGCCGATCACCGCGACCCGACGCGTCCGCAGAGCGTCGAGATCGCCGCGGTAGAAGAGGACCGCCGGTGCTTCGTGATCGGCGGCCAACGCCGCTGGATACGTCGGTTCACCGCGAAGGATCACGCCGCTCTCACCCAACTGCTCGCGCAGAGCGTCATCGGAGTGCTTCGCCAGATCCGCCCGCAGGTGCGGCACCCACTCCGACCACGGCTCGGAGCCGGGCGACCCATCGAGGATCACCGACACTGCGTCGATCGGCGTCCGGTGGTCGAGCAGCGCACGTAATCGACGCGGGCCGACCCCGGGCAGACGCGCCAGCCGAATGGCGGCGAGATGCTCAGCGGTGACGAGCGGCAATGCGGGCCCGGAGCGAGAGGGCCAACGCGACGTGTTCATCACCCACGTCACCATGGATCCCATCGCGGTCGGCGAGAGTTCGGGCCACGCGCCGGATCCGGTGCAAGCCCCGTCCGGAGAGACGACCGGCCTCGAGTTCGGCGCGCAGAAGATTCGTGGCCGCCGCCGTCGGCCGCGCGAACTCGTCGAGCATCGGGCCGCTGAGACGCGCGTTGAGCACTCCCTGTCGTTCGATCGCGATGGCACGCGTGGCGAGAACCCGCTCACGCACGAGCGCAGTGCACTCGCTCGATCCCGTTCCGAGGAGTTCGTCGGGGCCGGGACGATTGACCACGACGCGTACGTCGAAGCGATCCACGAGGGGACCCGAGAAACGACGGCGGTAGCGAGCCAGCGCGGTCTCGTCGCACTCACACGATCCGGGCGGCCCACCTCCACACGGGCACGGATTGGTGGCGCCCACCAGGGTGAATCGCGCCGGAAGAACCGCCGTGGCCGAGGCGCGTGAGAGTCGGATCACACCCTCCTCCAGCGGCTGTCGTAATGCGTCGAGAGTCGATGGTGCGAACTCCCCCAACTCGTCGAGAAAGAGAACACCGCCGTGCGCCAGACTCACTTCGCCGGGACGAAGGTTCGCCGAACCACCGCCGACCATCGACACGTGACTCGCCGAATGATGCGGCATACGAATGGGGGGCATCGAGGTGGGGCCGCCCACCGGGATCGATTCGCCCACCGCCGACCGG
The DNA here is from genome assembly GCA_005787035.1 of Actinomycetota bacterium. GTDB lineage: Bacteria > Actinomycetota > Acidimicrobiia > Acidimicrobiales > Ilumatobacteraceae > Casp-actino8. The sequence goes on from SYCI01000161.1 coordinate 4,555, forward strand.
ACCATCATCACTTCGAGCGCGGTGTCGGCGTCGAGTTCGGGCAAGAGCCCAGGGAGTCGTTGAGCGAGCATCGTCTTGCCGGCTCCCGGCGGACCGACGAGCAGCAGATGATGTCCACCGGCGGCCGAGAGTTCGAGACCGAGCCGGGCCGCGGTCTGACCGCGGACATCGGCGAGATCGAGCGTCGACGGCGCGTCGACAACCGGTGGTTCGGCGACTCGTACCGGCCACGGTCGCGCGCGGGTGATCGCGGCCACGACGTCGACGAGCGACGACGCCACTTCCACCCGACGGGGTTGCACGATGTCGGCTTCACGCGCGTTCGCCGGGGGAACCACCACCATGCGCTCACGGTGGACCGCGGCCATGGGGGCAACTCCGGGAACGGCACGAATCGATCCGTCGAGACCGAGCTCGCCGATGAACGCGATGTCGTCGAGTTCGGCGACTTCGATCTGATCGTCGGCGGCCAGGATCGCGATCGCCATGGCGAGATCAAGTGCACTCCCGACCTTTCGTGTGCCCGACGGCGACAAGTTGATGGTGATGCGCCGCGCCGGCCAATGGAATCCGCTCGACAACAACGCCGCCCGAACACGCTCGCGCGATTCACGGCACACATCGTCGGGCCGACCGAGGATCGTGAATCCGGGCAGACCGGTGGCGATGTGGGCCTCGACCGTGACGGCGCGTCCGTTGGTTCCGGTGACGGTGGAGGTGCGAACGAAGATCGACATGCCGCGATGTGGGTGCGGGCCACGTGCTTTGGGAAATCGGTGTGGTGGGAGAAGTGGCGGGTGACCCGACGGTCGAGGGTCGACCTGAGAGAATGACTGCATGCACAGGCCGACTCCCGACCGAGTGTCGCGCCTGGCCATGGTCGCCGGATTCGTCGCCGTGGGGTTGGCGCTCGCACCACTGGTGTCGTCGTGCAGCGACCCCGATCGGAGTGCCGAGCGCTTCTGCGGCCAACTCGCCAAGGAACTCCCCGCGCTCGATGCGCCACTGGCCGAACCCGACGACGTCGGCGATGTCGTGAGGCGCTACCGGCGACTCGACGCCATCACTCCGCTGGCCATCGAGGCCGAGTGGCATGCGCTGACCGAACTCATGGAGTTGGCGGCCGATGTCGACGTGGCCGACCCGGTGTCCAGACAAGAAGTCTCCGACGCGGCCTACAAAGCCGAGCGACCGGCGCGCGATGTGGCGGTGTGGGTCGAGACCACGTGTGGTCTGGCCATGCCCGATGTGATCGGAGTCGAAGGAAGCGTGCCGGTCAGTGTGCCGCCGGCGGCACCACCGGCGAGCGCCTGATCAGACGATCTCGCCGCGCTTCAGAATCACCTTGTCGACCAAGCCGTAAGCCTTGGCCTCTTCGGCGGTGAACCAGCGATCGCGCTCGGCGTCGGCCTGGATCTTCTCGAGCGGTTGACCCGAGTGATGGGCCGTGAGTTCGGCCATACGCCGTTTGGTGAAGGTGATCTGCTCGACCTGGATGGCGATGTCGGCCGCCTGGCCGCGGAGTCCGGCGAGAGGCTGGTGCATCATGATGCGCGCGTTGGGGAGCGTGTACCGCTTGCCGGCAGCGCCGGCCGTGAGGAGGAACTGGCCCATGCTCGCGGCCAAACCCATGCACACCGTGGCGACGTCGCAGCTGACGAACTGCATCGTGTCGTAGATGGCCATACCCGCGGTGACCGATCCACCAGGGCTGTTGATGTAGAGCCAGATGTCGGCGTCGGCGTCCTCGCCCTCGAGGTAGAGCAACTGCGCGCAGATCTGGTTGGCGATGTCGTCGTTGACGTCGGTGCCGAGCATCACGACTCGGTTCTTCAACAGTCGGGTGAAGATGTCGGGGCGACCCACATCGCCGGCCTCGAGATTGAAGATGGGTGACGTCATGGTTCGAAGGCTAGCCCTCGAACCGCCATAATCGGGGGGTGAGCGACGTACCCCCCTTCACACCGAACGCCGACGAATTGCTCGCCAACAACCGGGCATTCGCCGCCGAGTTCCCCGACAAGGGTCTGGCCCTCGCTCCCCGCCGTCACCTGGCCGTCGTGGCATGCATGGACAGCCGTATGGACATGTTCCAGATCCTCGGTCTCGATCACGGCGATGCGCACATCATCCGAAATGCCGGTGGCGTGGTGACCGATGACGTGATCCGATCACTCGTGTTGTCACAGCGATTCTTGAACACCCGCGAGATCATCCTGATCCACCACACGAACTGCGGACTGCAGCAGGTCAACGAGGACGACTTCAAACACGAGATCGAGGCCGAGGTCGGTGTGAAGCCTTGGTGGTCCCTCGAATCTTTCCGCGATCCGTACGTGGATGTGGGTCAGAGCATCGGACGAATTCGTCTCAACCCGTTCATCAGTCACAAGGACGCGATCCGCGGCTTCGTCTACGACGTCGACACCGGACTCCTCCACGAAGTCACGGCCTGAGCGGTCGGGGCCGGTCGTTCAGCGGAGGATTCCCGACAACACGACCAACACGTCACCGACTCCGCCCCGCTCACGCGTGTCGGTGATGAGCCCGGCCACTCCGGCGGTACCCGTCGGGCTGGCCGACACTCCGGTTGCCTGTGGCACCAGAGATGCCGCTGCGATCACGTCGGCCTCGGGGGCCACGACCACTCGTCCATGCGTGCGTCGGAGTTCGGTGAAGTCGGCGACCCAGTCGTACGTCTCGTCGTCGAGAATTCCGTCGGCGAGGGAGACCGGCTCTTGCTCCCACGGCCACATGAAGTTCGTCCAGTCGGTGGCCCAACCCTGACTCGAGTCGTTGGCCAACGACCACGCACGCGCGAGCGGTGCACACCCGGCGGTCTGTACGGCGACGAGTGGAGCGGACACACCACCTTCACCGAGTCCGCGTGAAAGCGAGGCCGCGAACGCACCACCACCGACTTGCGCGTACACACCGGCCAAGGAACTCACGCCCCGATCACGCAACTGTTCGGCGGCCTCCCAGCCGATCGTGCGACCACCATCGAGACACAACGCGTTCTCCGGGCCCTGCACACTGAAAGGGATCGAACCAGCGGCCACCGCAGTTCGGAATCGATGAACCGTGGGATCACCGGGAGGATCGGAATCGAGGCGCGGGCAACGCGTGACGCGCGCCGACAACGAGTTCAGTGTGTCCACCACGACTCCGCCCGCCCATTCGGGGATGAAAACGTCGATCGGCCACTCGACCGCAGCGGCGAGCGTGGCGGCCGCGATGGCCGCGTTGCCACACGACGAGATCGCGAGTGACGGACGGTCAGCCGGGCCTCGCCACGGAACCAGGCCGAGAGCCTCGGCCGCGAGCAGATGCAAGAGAATCGAGTGCAGATGACGCGCCTTGTGCGAGCCGGCCACGTTCCCCGATTCGTTCTTGGCGAACACCCGACCCTTCACTCCGATCGCGCTCGACAATGCGATCTCCTCGGTCAGCGGTGTGATCCGAAATCCCGTGCCGGCGACCGCGGTCACTTTCTCGTCGGTGAGACGAAGGGCGTCGACTGCTTCGACGTCCGACCAGCCGTGGGCGTGCACGAAGTCCCACCACGCGAGACGAGGCGCGTACCGGACGAATGGGTTCTGATCGCTCTCGATCTCGCGTGCGATGTCGGCACCGATGGTGTTCGGACTCGTCTCGAGCAGGAGAACATGGTGTCGATCACCGAGCTCGTGCGGGCAACGCCACGGGAGCGGCGTGTCGATGGCCAACACCTCGTGACAGGCCGCACACCGCAGGAGGCTCATGGCCGACGTCGGTCTCAGCCAGCGGCGACGCGCGCGTTGAAGTCGTCGATCATCTCGTCCCACACCGGCAGATAGCGCTGCAGTCCGCGCCAGAACGACAGGTCACGCCGGGCCTCGAAGAGTTCGAATGGTGTTCCCTGCTGTTCGACCCAGGTGTAGTCACCGAGGTTGAA
>SYCI01000021.1 GCA_005787035.1 Actinomycetota bacterium
ATGATCCACTCGTCACCATCGAGGACCGCGCTCGTCTTCAACGACGCGAGGTCGGAGCCCGAGTTGGGCTCGCTGAATCCCTGACACCAGCGCGTCTTGCCGTTCAAGATGTTGGGCAGGAACTCCTTCTTCTGTTCCTCGGTTCCCCACTGGAGAAGAGTCGGACCGACGAGCGTGTCACCGAAGAAGTCGGCGCGCAGCGGAGCCTTGAGACGAGCGAACTCCTCCGACAACACCACTCCCTGCATGGTGGTGAGACCCTTGCCGCCGTACTCCTTGGGCCAGGTCGCACAGATCCAGCCGCCGGCGAAGAGCTTCGACGGCCAGGTGTCGTTGAACTCCTTGCGCTGTTCGGCCGACAACTCGAAGCCGGGCTCACCCCAACCCTTGGGGAGGTTCTCGACCAGCCAGGAACGGATCTCCTGGCGAAACTGCTCGGCATCGGTGGGGTAACTGAGTTCCATACCCCGATTCTCACCGCCGATGCGCCGAACCACCCAACCGATCGCTGGGTCGAGTCGGGTCAGGGTTCACAGTCCGTTCACACGGGGCCAACAGACGAGAAACCCACCTTTCCTACTTTCTGCGCCATGGACTCCTCCCCCTCGACCGTCCCGACCGAGTCCGCGTCGGATGCCGTGCGTCTCGGCCCGAATGAACTAGCCGTCTTGCAGGTGTTTCTGGACTCCGGGAACCGGGTGGTGAGCCGACTCGAAATCGCCCGCCGGGCTGGATTGGCCGAAATGAACGAAAGGCGTTGCGACTCGATCCTCGTATCGCTGCGGCGGGTCCTTGGCTCCGAGTCGATCCGCACGGTTCGTGGTCGGGGCTGGATGCTCGAAATCGGTGCCGTCGAGCTCGCCCACCACCTCGTCACCGCCTGACGGCGAGAGAATGAACGACATGTCCATGATCGCCGCCACCGCGGGCTCGTACGACCTCGCTCTGGTCCTCGGCAACCTGTTGCTGATTCTGGTGATCGCGCGCGTCGCCGCCGAACTCGCCGAGCGCGTGAAGGTTCCGCCGGTACTCGGCGAGATCGTGGCCGGCATCCTGATCGGCCCCTCGGTGCTCGGTTGGGTCGACCCGATCGCCCATCTCGAGATCGCCGACATGGTTCTGCTCATCGGCGAGATCGGCGTGATCCTGTTGCTCTTCCAAGTAGGTCTCGAAATGGACCTCGGCGAATTGAAGAAGGTCGGGCGATCGGCGGTTCAAGTCGGCGTGATCGGAGTCGCTGCCCCCTTCGCTCTCGGCCTCGGAGTAGCGAGCGCATTCGGTGAAACCGGCAAGATCGCACTCTTCATCGGCGCCGCCCTGACCGCTACGAGCGTGGGCATCACCGCGCGCGTCCTCGGTGATCTGCGTGCGCTGTCCACCAAAGAGGCACGCATCGTGCTCGGGGCCGCAGTGGCCGACGACGTGCTGGGTCTCGTGATCCTCACGGTGGTCGTCAAGATCGTCACCGAGGGGACGATCGGACCCGGTGTGGTGTTCGAGACCATCGGACTCGCCGTGGGCTTCCTGCTCGTGACCGGCCTGCTGTCGGTGTTCGTGATTCCGAAATTCCTCGATCGTCTGCACAGCCTCGCAAAGTCGTCGACCACCGTGGTGGTGGCCGGCTTCGCGCTCACCGTGGCGTTCTCGTTGCTCGCCAATCAGGCCAAATTGGCTTTCATCATCGGTGCCTTCATGGCCGGACTCGGCATCGGACGCAGCGCGCAACACGAGCGCATCGCCGAAGGACTCAACCCGCTCGGGAACGTGTTCATTCCCGTCTTCTTCGCATCGATCGGCATCAACGCCGACCTCGAAGCCATGTTCAAGCCCCACGTTCTCGCGCTGGCCGGTTGTCTCACCGTCGTGGCGGTGATCGGCAAGCTCGTGTCGGCGTTCGGCGTGAACGGATCCGCGGACCGCGTCCTGATCGGCTTCGGAATGATCCCGCGGGGCGAAGTCGGATTGATCTTCGCGTCGATCGGCCTGAGCAAAGGCGTACTCGACAAGGATCTCTACGGCGCGCTGCTCGTGATGGTTCTCCTCACGACGCTCATGACGCCGCCGATGCTCACCGCGCGTCTCCGTCGTACCGGTGTCGCCACAGACGTCGATACCACACCCATCGAACACGAACCCGAAGGCGGCTGGCTGCAGGTCCGCGACGACCGAATGGTGCTCGTCGGTTCGCCACCGGTTTCGCTCACGGTCACCCTCGCGCTTCGAGCGGCCGAATTGTCATCGATCCACTCGGTCGACGACGGCGTGTTCGATTGGTTCGGTTCACATCGCACCACTCGTCTCGAGTGGCGGCCGGCCGACACCGAGCAACTCCTCGCCCTACTACGCGATGGATCACCCAAGTCGTGGCGCACTCTCTCCACCACCGGTGTGATCGAACGCGCGCTACCCGAAGTCGGCCGCAGTATCGATCGGCGGCGGGTCGATGCCGAACACATGGATGGCTCGCACGTGTTTCATCTTCCTCGCGTCGATCGAGTACGCGAACTCAACGGTTCACCGGGCATCGAACCCACCTTCGACCGGCTGTACGCGTCGCTCGAGCATCCGGATCTACTCACGCTCGCCGTGTTCGTGTCGGACGCGACCGACGACGGCCGCGACGCCGTGTCACTCGCCGAACGGCTTCGTCGCAGTGACTCACGAACCGTGATGAGGATCCTCGGACTCGCCGACGCTGTCGCTCTCGCCGCTCGCGGACCTGACATCTCGGTCGACGATGTGCTCGCGCGGGTCGACGATCCGCAGATCGCCCGCGCGGCCATGGCGCTTGCCCTCGCTTCGACCGTCGACACCGTGCACGCCGCCCTCGACGAGGCCGGTCGGGACCTGCTCGACGAAGACTGATCGGCACCAGTTGGTCACCAACTGGAAACAATTCCAAGACCGACCCGAAATCCGGGTTCCTTAAGTTCTCCGCCAGACGAGCGCCAATGTTGCCGCCCCCCGTCTGGCCTTCGGGCCGTTCGTAACAACCCCGACCAAGGAGAACCAATGATCACCAGATCACGGGCTGGCGCTTCACCGGCGGCAGTCGATCACTTCCCCGATCTCGTACGGAAGCGACCTTCGTTCCTGCGCAGATTCCTCATCGCCACCGCCATCTCATCGGGAGCGGTACTCGTCGCCGGTGGCGGTGCAGCTCTCGCCGCCGACGAATTCGATGCCGAGGGTGCCATCAATTCACTGGCCACGGCCACGAACCTCCTGTGGGTGATCCTTGGAGCGTCACTCGTGATCTTCATGCAGGCCGGCTTCGCGCTCGTCGAAACCGGCTTCTGCCGCGCCAAGCACGCGGCCCACGTGGTGGCGACCAACTTCGCCATCTTCGGCCTCGGCTTCATCGGCTTCTTCTTCATCGGCTTCCCGTTGGCCTTCGGCGGCTTCAGCTATTCGGCTTTCGGACTCGATGCACCGATCGGTGGTTCGCTGGTCGGAAGCGGCGAGTGGGTGTTCCTGTGGAAGGGCGGCTGGGCGCTGTCGGGTGGCGGAATCACTCCGGCCCTCATCGGTTTCTTCCTCTACATGGTCGCCTTCATGGACACCGTGGCCACCATTCCGACCGGCTCCATGGCCGAACGTTGGAAATGGGGTTCGTTCGTGGTGTGGGGCTTCTTCTGCGGAGCGGTCTACTACCCGCTCATGGCGGCGTGGACCTGGGGCGGCGGCTGGTTGTCGCAGACCTGGAGCAGCATGAACCTCGGCGCCGGTTACGTCGACTTCGCCGGATCGGGTGTGGTGCACGCCGTCGGTGGTGTGGCGGCCTTCGCCGGAGCCAAGGTGATCGGAGCTCGCATCGGCAAGTTCGACAAGGACGGCAACCCGCGCGCGATTCCCGGCCATCACATCCCGATGGCCATGCTCGGCACCTTCATCTTGTTGTTCGGCTGGTTCGGCTTCAACGCCGCATCGACCTTCGCCGCGACCGATGTTCAGTTCGCCGTGGTGGCCACCAACACCGCAATCGCCGGTGCATTCGGAGGAGTGGTCGCGATGTTCTGGATCACCAAGCGGACCGGCAAGCCCGATCCGGGCATGATGGCCAACGGCATGCTCGCCGGTCTGGTGGCGATCACCGCACCGTGTGCCTTCGTGGCACCGTGGGCGGCCGCCGTGATCGGTTGCATCGCCGCCGTCCTCGTGATCGAGTCGGTGTTCTTCGTGGAGCGCACGTTGAAGCTCGACGATCCGGTCGGCGCGATCAGCGTGCACGGCGTGGGCGGAATGTTCGGCACGTTGTGCGTCGGAATCTTCGCCAACGGTTCGTACGGTGCCGGCTGGAACCTGTCGGACAGCGAAGGTGTCGAGGGCATCATCAAGGGCGACTGGGGCCAACTCGGAGCACAAGCACTGGGTGTGGCCGTGATCATCGTGGTCCTCGGTGGCATCTCGTACTCGTTCTTCAAGATCCAGGACACGATCTCCAAGAAGATGGGCAAGGGCGGTATCCGCTCGAGCGAAGAAGACGAAGTCATGGGACTCGATCTTCCGGAAATGGGTGTGTACGCCTACCCCGAGTTCGTCAAGAGCTGATCAGGGAACACGAGAGGACTCACAATGAAACTCATCACAGCAATCATCAAGCCGTTCAAATTGGACGACGTGAAGGACGCCCTGAAGGCGGCCGGCGTGCAGGGCCTGACGGTCAGCGAAGTACGCGGCTTCGGTCGCCAGGGCGGACACAGCGAGACGTACCGCGGTGCGGAGTACAAGATCGACTTCGTACCCAAGGTGCGCTTCGAACTCGTCGTCGAGGACGGTGCCGTCGATCCGGTGATCGCCGCCATCAAGGCCGCGGCCTCCACCGGCAAGATCGGCGACGGCAAGATCTGGATCACCGACATCGATCGCCTGATCCGCATCCGGACCGGAGAAGAAGGCCCCGACGCCATCTGATCCGACGGATCCAACAGAGCTCGTCGGCCGCGAGGTCGACAGCGTCGGAGGGTTTCCCTCTCCGGTAGGGGCAGTCCCCGGGCTACTGGTATCGGCGATACAGCCGAACCGGCGGTCCGGGGACGTCCGCGTCCGGGTTCACGATCACGTTGTCGGAAGGAAACATTTCGGAAACATGTTTCGTCAATTCTTTCCGGCACCCCCTACCGAAAGGAATTCGATGGACGCCGGCAGCCTCACGTGGGTTCTCGTATCAGCCGCCATGGTGCTCTTCATGACACCGGGACTCGCCTTCTTCTATGGCGGCATGGACCGCGAGCGCAACGTGCTCAACATGCTGATGATGAACTTCTACTGCGTACTGATCGTGCCGGTGCTGTGGATGATCCTCGGCTACTCGCTCGCCCAAGGCGGATCGGGCAACTTCATCGGCAACTTCGACTTCCTCTTCCTCGACGGGATCGGCATCCTCGACGACAACGGTGGCCAACTCGCCACCATCGCCTTCCTCGGAATGTTCGCGGCCATCACACCGGCCCTCATCTCGGGTGCCGTGGCCGACCGCATGAAGTTCAGTGCATGGGCGATCTTCGTCCCGCTGTGGCTTCTGCTCGTCTACGTCCCGGTGTTCAAGTGGGTGTACGGCGGATGGTTGGGTGATCGCGGATCACTCGACTTCGCGGGCGGAACGGCGATTCACGTGAACGCCGGTATCGCCGCACTCGCCGCCGTGCTCGTGCTCGGCAAGCGCAAGGGTTGGCCCAAGGAAGGACAACCGCCGCATTCGATGCCCCTCGTGATGATCGGCACCGGAATCCTGTGGTTCGGCTGGTTCGGATTCAACGCCGGTTCGGCTCTGGCCGCCAACGGTCAGGCCACGCAGGCTTTCATGAACACCTTCCTCGCCGCCGCGGCGGCCGGACTCGTGTGGGTCGTCGTCGAGTGGAAGCGCGATGGCCACCCGACCAACCTCGGTGCGGCTTCGGGCATCGTGGCCGGACTCGTGGCCATCACACCAGCGGCCGGCTACGTGTCGGGCGCGGCGCCGCTCGTGATCGGCGGTATCGCCGGACTGGTGTGTTGCTACGCGGTCAAGCTCAAGTCGAAGTTCCTGTTCGACGATGCCCTCGACGTGGTCGGTGTGCATTTCGTGGGTGGTCTCGTCGGATCGCTCCTGATCGGCTTCTTCGCGAATCCGGAGTTCTTCGACGGAACCTTCGAGGAGGGCATTTTCTACGGCGGCGACGCCGGCCTGCTTCTCGAGCAGGCGATCGCCAATCTGTCGGCGATCGTGTGGTCGTTCGCGATCACGTTTGTCATCATGGTGGTCCTGAAGAAGACCATCGGTGTCCGGGTGGACGAACAAGTCGAGACCACCGGCCTCGACTTCGGTCTGCACGGTGAGTCGGCCTACCACTGAACGGGAGAACAACATGAAACTCATCACCGCCATCATCAAGCCGTTCAAGTTGGACGACGTGAAAGAGTCGCTCAAGGCGGCCGGCGTGCAGGGCATGACGGTCAGCGAAGTACGCGGCTTCGGTCGCCAGGGTGGTCACAGCGAGACCTACCGGGGGGCCGAATACAAGATCGACTTCGTACCCAAGGTGCGCTTCGAACTCGTCGTGGAGGACGGCGTCGTGGAGTCGGTGATCGCGGCCATCAAGGCCGCGGCCTCCACCGGCAAGATCGGCGACGGCAAGATCTGGGTCACCGATGTCGACCGCATCGTGCGCATCCGCACCGGTGAAGAAGGCCCCGACGCGATCTGATTCCCCGGGCCCGAGCGCACCGCGTTCGGTCAGTCGGAAAGAGCGGCGGCGAAGTCGTCGATGAACGCTTCGAGTCCGGTGCGTTGCGGGTCGAAGATCGGGAGCGCGTGGAGACCGGCGTTGGCGAGAAGACGCTTCTCGTTGAGAACCCATCGGCGACCGTCGGCCATGCGTCGGTGCGCTTCCTCCATGGCGGCCCGGGTGAGATTCCCGATGGTTGCCGTCGCATCGCCGCGCCGCGCGTGCATGCGTGCGTAGTCGAGGGTGAAGTCGCGCTGGAATCCCCAACGACCGGCGGCTTCGCGGGCCAACTCTTCCGGATACGTCGTATCCAATTGGAGCGCACCGGTGAGGACGACCGAACTCGCGACTTCGGCCAACAACGTGTACGACGGGAATCCGGCGAGGTATCCGAGAAGTTGGTCCACCTCGTAATCACCTCGGCGAGCGCGCGTCGACCAGTCCTCCACGACGTCGAGATCACGAAGGATCACGTCGATCTCGACCCCGTCGACGGCGAGCCATGCCCCACCGTTCATGAACCGACCCCATGAACCGGGCGGATGGACCGTGCCGAGTTCGGCCAAGGCTCCGAGATCGAGGTCTCCTCGGTAGAAGACGCCGAGATCCCAATCGCTCGCCTCGTCGGCGTCACCCGTCGATCGCGAACCACCAAGGGTGACCGCCACGACTCCTTGCGATCGGGTGACCACATCGAGCACCGTGGCGACGACGTTCGGTAGTGGAGATGCAGGATCGGTCGACATCACACGGCTTCGCGGATCGCCTGCCACACGCGCTGTGGCGTGCACGGAAGATCGACGTGCGCCACACCGAGGTGCGACACCGCGTCGACGACCGCGTTCTGAACCGCCGGGGTCGCACCGATCGTCCCGCTCTCACCGATGCCCTTGGCGCCGAGGTCGTTCATCGGTGACGGCGTGGCGAGGTGCACGGTCGTGAAACTCGGGACCTCGGCCGCCGACGGAAACCCGTAGTCGGCGAAGTTGCCCGTGAGCGGATTGCCGTCGGTGTCGTAGATGACTTCCTCGAAAAGTGCCTGGCCGATGCCCTGTACGAGCCCGCCGTGAACCTGACCTTCGGCGAGCAGAGGATTCACGATGTTGCCGGCGTCGTCGACCGCCACCAATTCGCGCAGCACCGTCTTGCCGGTTTCGACATCGACTTCGACGACCGCGATGTGCGCGCCACTCGGAAAGGTTCCTCCGGCCTGCGCGAAGTCACCCTCACCGTCGAGAACCTCACCATCGGCCCGCGCCGCCGACACAACATCGGTCCACGACTTCGACACCGCTGGAGTTCCGGCCACATGGAATCGACCGTCTTCGAGGACGATGTCGGCTTCGGCGGCTTCGAGAAGTCGGGCCGCGATCCGCTTGGCCTTGTCGGCCACCACACCCGCGGCGCGCCACACGTTGGTGCCACCGAGTTGCACCGAGCGCGAACCGCCGGTGATCTCGCTGCTGCGCACGAGGTCGGTGTCGCCGTGAATCACGGTGACGTTCTCGAACGGGATACCGAGGCGATCGGCCACGATCATCGCCCACGTGGTGCGATGACCCTGTCCGTAGGGAGTGGTTCCGGTGACCACCCGCGCCGTCGGCTCGCCGGCCGCGTTCTCCCCCACTTCGACGATGCCGAGTTCGGATCCGCCCGACATGGCCGTGATCTCCACGTAGACCGCGAGGCCGATACCGAGCTGCACACGATCGCCAGTCGCGCGTCGACGGGATTGCTCGGCCCGCAGGTTCGCGTAATCGGCCGCCTGCAACACGAGTTCGAGGGCACCCGGATAGTCACCACTGTCGTAGGTGGTCCCGGTGGCGGTGGTGAACGGGAATCGATCCTTGGCGATCAGATTGCGACGGCGAACCTCGACCGGATCCATGCCGATCTCGCGCGCGAAGAGATCGACTGCTCGTTCGATGGCGGCCGCCGCCTCGGGCCGACCCGCCCCGCGATAGGCGACCGTCGGCACGGTGTTGGTCACCACACCTCTCGCGCGCATCGCTGCGTTCGGGATGTCGTAGGTGCCGGTGAGCATCGCGCCGGTCATGAACGGCAGAAAGGCCCCGAAACGTGGATACGCGCCCGACTCCTGGATCACGCTCAACTCGTAGGCGAGGATCTTGCCGTCACGGGTTCCACCGATGCGCAGATCCTGGATCTGACCACGACCGTGGCCGAGGCCATTCATGCTCTCGCTTCGCGTCTCGGTGTAGCGAACCGGTCGATCGGTCTTCCTGGCGAGCCACGGAACGAGCAGATCCTCGGGATAGAAGAACGCCTTGGCGCCGAATCCGCCACCCACGTCGGGCGTGATCACACGGATCTGCTCGGCCGGGACGCCGTAGAACGCGCTGATCTGATTGCGAATCGGATGCGCACCCTGACACGCCTGCCAATGGGTGAGGCGGCGTACACCCGAATCATCGGGTGCTTCCCAACGACTGGCCGCCACGCGCGCTTCGAGCGGACTCGGCGCGATACGGCGATTGTGCAAGCGCGCCGACACGACCACATCACACACGGAGAAATCGACTTCGCGTCCGGCCGGCAGGTCGACGACGACGTTGCTTCCGTGTTCGGGGAAGAGCAGGGTCGACGACGCAAGCGCCTCCTCCGGATCGACGAGCACGGTCAACGGTTCGTAATCGACGATGACTTCGTTGGCGGCATCGACGGCGAGAGCACGACTCGTTGCCACCACCGCGGCCACCAACTCACCGACGTATCGGACGACACCATCGGCGAGCGCGGGACGCTTGATGCCCGCCGGCAGAAACGGCATGTCGATCGGGACCGGACCGATGCCGTCAGCCACGAGATCGGCGTGGGTGAACACGCCATGCACACCCGGCATCGACCTCGCACTCTCGATGTCGATCGAGGAGATCCGCGCGTGGGCCATCGTCGAGCGCACGTACACGACATGGAGTGCACCGTCGAGAACGAGGTTGTCGATGAAGGTCCCGTGCCCGGTCACCAAGGCCGGGTCCTCGGTACGAACCACACGTTCACCGATCATGCCCATGGAAATCCCCCGTCTCGCTGAGGCCACGGCTACGAGGCCCGGCCGAACCACAGCGTAGATTGGCTCGCATGACGATGACCGAGCCCGCTCCCCCGAAGGCCGAACGCTGGACAGCCCAGTGGAAGGAACTCTACGAAGAGGTCGTCACGACGGGTCTGTGCACGGGCTGCGCCGGTTGCGTCGTCACGTGCCCGCACGATGTGATCGGTTACGAACACGAAGAAGGCAAGTACAAGCCTTTCCATCTCGAAGAAGAACTCGGACCGGCCAACTGCCTCCACGGCGAGAAGGGTTGCACCACCTGCACCCGCGCGTGTCCGCGATTCCGTCAGTGGGAGCCGGCCGCCGACATGCATCTGTTCGGTCGGGTCCGCGAATCCGACGAGATGGCCGGCATCTGGCGTCAGCTCCTCCTCACCCGGGCAACCGACAAGGTTCAGCACGAGAAGGGTCAGGACGGCGGCTTCGTTTCGGCGATGCTCATCTGGCTTCTCGAACACGACTACATCGAAGCGGCCATGGTGAGCGGTGTGGAGCCCGACGACGCCTGGAAGGCCAAGCCAGTCCTCGCGCGCAACAAGGAAGAAGTGATCGCCACGGCCGGTTCGCGTTACACCTACTGCGCCAACCCGCTCGCGCTCCGCGACGCCAAAGAACAGGGCCTGAGTCGACTCGCCCTCGTGGGCATGGGTTGTCAGACGTCATCGCCGCCGGTCATGTGGGATCGCAAGGCCGGCAAGGTCAGCAAGCCGTTCTTGTTCAACATCGGACTTCTGTGCTCGAAGACCTTCGACGACGCCATCTTCCCCGAACTCTTCGAGGCCAAGTACGGGCTGAAGAAGCAGGACATGGTGAAGATGAACATCAAGGGCGTCTTCCAGATCTGGATGAAGGACGGCTCGTACCACGAGATCGATCTGAAGGAATGCCACCAATGGACCCGCCAGGGTTGCAAGAGCTGCCCCGATTTCGCGGCCGAGCACTCCGACATCGCCACCGGTGGTATCGGCAAGGACAACGACTGGACCCTCACGATCGTGCGCACCGAACTCGGTGAAGAAGTCATCGAGCGCATGATCAAGGACGGAGTGATCGAAGCCCGTCCGGCTCAAGAGGACGAGGTCGCCATGAAGCTTCTGCGCACTCTCTCGATCGTGAGTCGTCGCCGGTGGCCCGAATGGGCCGACAAGGCGGTGTCGGTCGGTGTTCCGCCGCCCAAGAAGAAGGCCGACGGCGCCGCGCCCGCCGCGCACTGACCACGCCCCCGGCGGGTCGTGGCATGATCATCGTCATGCCGCTTCATCCGCAGACCGCAACGATCCTCACCACCCTCGAACAACTCGGCGCGCCGGCGATCGAGTCGCAAGAGGCCAGCGTCGCCCGCGCCGGATTCGCGGCCATGGTCATGCCGTCGTCGGAGATCGTGCACGAGGTACGCGATCTCGATGCCGACGGTGTGCGGGTTCGCCTGTACCGCCCGAACGAACGTCGCGATCTCGGCGTGCTCGTGTACTTCCACGGTGGTGGTTGGGTGGTGGGCGACCTCGAAAGTCACGATGACGTCTGCCGCAAACTGGCCAATCAGATGGGCCACGCCGTGGTGTCGGTGGATTATCGCCTGGCGCCCGAGCATCCCTTTCCGGCGCCGCTCACCGACAGTGTGAACGCACTGCGGTGGGTGCACGCGAATGCCGCGACCTTAGGCATCGATCCGCAACGCATCGCCGTGGGCGGCGACTCGGCGGGCGGCAACCTCGCGGCCGTGGTCGCCCAGTTGCAGCCGGTGCCGCTTCGGCACCAGATGCTCATCTATCCGGTGACCGATGCCCGACGTGGTTCGCAGAGCTACCGCGACAACGCGAGCGGCTATCGACTCACCGCAGCCGCCATGAAGTGGTTCTGCGACCACTACCTGAGTGGTGAGCACGGTTCGGAGGCCGATCCGCGCGTCTCGCCACTGTGTGCCGACGACGCGATTCTCGCCGCCACTCCTCCCGCGCTCGTGATCACCGCCGAGTACGACCCGCTACGCGACGAAGGTGAGGACTACGCACGTCGTCTGATCGACAACGGCGTACCGTGCACCCTCACGCGCTACTACGGTCAGATCCACGGCTTCTTCTCGATGAGTGCCCTGTGCGACGACGGCGGACAGGCGATCGCCCAAGCCGCCTTCGCCGTGAAGCAGGCCTTCGAACGTCAGTAGGACGCGAGCTCGGCGGCGCGTCGGAACACCGCGTCGAGCATCGGTTCGGTGAGTCGACCCGTGAAGGTGTTCTGCTGACTCGGGTGGAACGATCCGATCACGACCACGCCACTCCCGGTCTCGACTTCCACGCCGTGCGTGAACTTCGGTCGCGGCTTCACCGCGAACTCGGTACACGCCGCCTCGTAGGCGAACGCGCCCAAACAAACCACCACCCGTAACGAACGCAGGGCTTCCATCTCGCGCCGCAGGAACGGCCGACAGTGGTCGCGTTCGGACGTTTCGGGTTTGTTGTCGGGTGGAGCGCACTTCACGACCGACGTGACCCACGCCCCCGTCAGGGTGAGTCCGTCACCGATGTGAGTGGACTCCGGCTGATTCGCGAAGCCGGCTCGATTCATGGCGCGATACAACCAGTCGCCACTGCGATCACCGGTGAACACACGCCCGGTGCGATTGGCGCCGTGCGCAGCCGGCGCGAGTCCCCACACCATCACCCCGGCCGACGGATCACCGAAGCCCGGAATCGGCCGACCCCAGTACGTCTGATCGCGATACGACGCCCGCTTCTCGGTGGCCATTCGCTCGCGCCATTCGACGAGTCGCGGGCATCGACGACAATCGCACACCTCGTCGTGTACGACGGCCAACATCCGCGATCGTGGCCGAGGAGGACGAGACGCTGACGGCATGCCACCACTAGGTTGGCATCCGTCATGGCCACCAAGAAACCTGCCCCCGACGCGACACTCGTGTTGTTCGTGCGCCACGGTCAGACCCCGACCACGGGCAAGGTCCTCCCCGGACGGGCCACCGGACTCCACCTGTCGGATGCCGGTCGCCAACAAGCCGAGCGGGCCGCCGAACGACTCAAAGTGCTCACCAAGGTCGACGCCGTCTACGCATCTCCGCTCGAAAGAGCCAAGGAGACCGCGGCCCCGATCGCCAAGGCCCTCGGTCTGCGTACGTCGATCGACAAGGGTCTGCTCGAATGCGACTTCGGCGACTGGACCGGTGCCGAACTCAAGAAGCTCGTGAAGAAGCCCGAATGGTCGACGGTGCAGCGCGCACCTTCCACCTTCCGCTTCCCCAATGGCGAGAGCTTCACCGAGATGCAGACCCGCATGGTCGGCGCGGTAGATCGACTCCGAGCCGCCCATCGTGGTGGCGTCGTGGTGTGCGTTTCGCACGCCGATCCGATCAAGGCGGTGCTCGCGCACGCCATGGGAACCCACCTCGACCTCTTCCAACGCATCGTCGTGAGCACGTGCTCGGTTTCGGCCGTGGCCTACACCGGTGCCGGGCCCATCGTTCTCACCGTGAACTCGACCGGCGGCTCACTCGCCGAACTCCGCCCGAGTTGAATCGCCGGTGAACCACCCATGAGCGACGACATCAATCTCGAACGAGTCGATGTGTTCACCACGGGCGCGGTGGGCGTCCCCGGACATCGCACCTTCTTCCTTCAGGCTCGAGTCGACGCGCAAGTCGTGTCGGTGCGATGCGAGAAGCAACAAGCCGCCGCCATCGCGCTCTACCTCCGACGGGCACTCGCCCATCTTCCGATCATCGAAGGCAACGTGTTCCGCGAGCCGATGGCGCTCGTCGAACCCGACCACGAAGAATTCGTCCTCGGTTCGGTCGGACTCGAGTTCAACAAGAGTGCCGACCGTTTCACACTCGTGTTACGCGAATTCGATCCGCCCGGCGAAGACGAAGAAGTCGACGAAGACGACGTCGAGGGGCCGTCGGTTCGCATCTCGATCTCACGCGCGCAAGCCCTCGCGTTCTGCGACCAGACCGATCGCGTCGTGGCCGCCGGCCGACCCGATTGCGAGTACTGCAAGCGACCGGTCGATTCCGAAGGTCATTTCTGTCCCCGGATGAACTGAACGTGTCGCCTCTCGAATTGCTCGCGACCGGTGAGATCGAGGTCGAGGGCCGCATGCCCTACAGCAGCAACGCGACCTTCCTCGTCTCGCTCACATCGGGTGATCACTCGGGCAAGGCGATCTACAAACCGCTTCGGGGTGAACGACCGCTGTGGGATTTCCCGTCCGGACTCTTCCGACGCGAAGTCGCCGCCTACCGGTTGTCGCAGGCGATGGAGATCGACGTCGTCCCTCCGACCATCGAACGCGACGGACCTTATGGTCCGGGCTCGCTCCAGTGGTTCATCGAAGCCGACTTCGCCGAGCACTACTTCACGCTCTTCGAAGGTCGACCCGAATTGCACGACCAGTTCCGACGCATCGCCGCCTTCGATGTGGTGGCCAACAACACCGACCGCAAGAGCGGGCACTGCCTGATCGACTCCGACGACCACATCTGGGCCATCGACAACGGCCTCTGCTTCTCCGCCGACTTCAAGCTCCGGACCGTGATCTGGGAGTTCGGTGGCGAACCCATCCCAGCCGATCTTCTCGCCACGATTCGTCGCGTCGCCGAGAATCCACCGGTGGCCGTGGCGAGTCTGCTCGACTCGGACGAAGTGGAATCGATGATCGAGCGCGCGTCTCTGCTGTCGGAGTCGGGAGTGTTCCCGATCGACTCGACGGGTCACCGCTATCCGTGGCCGATGGTCTGACATGGACCACCCCGTCGACGACGACGAACTCGACCGATCGATCGCCCGCGCCGATCTCGACGACCTCGTACGTCTGGTCGACACGCGCACGTCGCAACGCGACTGGGAGGGCCTCTTCCGATTACGTCAGCGCGCGCGTTCGGCCATCCTGACCGGACGTCAACTCTGGCCGGCGGCCACGCTCGCCGAGCACCGACTCGCGCTGTACGCGGATGCCACTTGGGCGAGTCGGGTCCTCGACGAAGAGAGCGGGCGATTCGCCATCGGTCCGCTCACCGAGGTGATCGCCCAGAACCACACGTGGTCGGAGTTGAGTCCGCACCTGCCCGACGGTCCCCGGCGGGCCTTCGTGGCCTACGAGCGGGCGATCCTCGGCGATGACATCGCCGAGGCGATCGACGAAGTTCTCGACATACCCGTACAACCCACCGACTGGGAACCCACGTACGCGCGGGCGCGCTATCACGATTTCGGCATCGAAGCCCCGAGCCCACTCGATGGCCTGAACCTCGACTGGCGCGAGATCGACGAGGTCGCCGACTTCGAACACGTCGACGACCCGTGGGTCGACCGCGCGTTGCACGATCTCGTGGAACCCTGGACCACGTCGTCGAACGGCCGGGCCGAATCGGTGGTCGTCGCCGGTGCCATCGACGACGCCATCCACGCCCTCGGGGTGCGCCGCGGTCGCGTGGCGCCGATCGATGCGTCCCTCGCCATGGCGTGGCTCGCATGGTGTGGCGCATCGGGCGGTGCGCACGGCCGTCGGCGCGGCGCGGCAACCGGACGCTTCGGTGCCTGGTGGATGCTCGCCGCCATAGGTGGGCTCACCGACGAGTGGGACGAATTACGAGAAACCGGCGACCTTCACGACGAGATCGGATCGGTACTCGTGAACACGCAGTGGTGGTGCTTCGACGACGGCGACCGATCGGCCGCGTACCAACTGAGCTTGGCGGCAAGTGTTTACGATGACGACCCGGAAAGCGAAAGTGCGACACCGATCGGTGTCGCACTGCTCGCTCGGGATCACCCGAGCCTCGGTTGAGGTCTGGTCAGCGACCCTGCAGGGCCTCGATCAACTTGGGCAGCACCTTGTGGACGTCGCCCACGATGCCGAGATCGGCGATGCCGAAGATCGGGGCTTCTTTGTCCTTGTTGATGGCGATGATGTTCTTGGAACCCTTCATGCCCACCATGTGCTGCGTGGCGCCCGAGATACCGGCCGCGATGTAGACGCTCGGCTTCACGACCTTGCCGGTCTGGCCGACCTGATACGAGTACGGGACCCAGCCGGCATCGACGATCGCGCGTGATGCTCCGGGCGCGCCCTTCAGCAACTTGGCGAGAGTCTCGACCAATTCGTACTTGGCGCTCTCGCCGAGTCCACGACCACCCGACACCACGATGTCGGCTTCGTCGAGCTTGGGACCCGATGTTTCCTCGACGTGCGTCGCGGTGACCTTGGCGCCACCGGCGGTACCGAGATCGGGAACACTCACACTCGTGACCGCGGCCGCGGCTCCACCGGCCGACTCGGGAGCGAAGCTCTTCGGACGGAATGCCGCGAGGTACGGACCCGAACCGGTGAAGGTGGTGGAGACGAGTGTGTTGCCACCGAAGATCGGAGTGGTCACGACCACCGAATCGCCCGAAGCGGCGATGTCGATGTTGTTGGTGAGCACCGTGCGATCGAGCTTGACCGACAGACGCGACATCACGTCGCGACCTTCGTAGGTCTGCGGGAACATCACGAGATCGGGGGCGTCTCCGCCGTCGATGGTGGCCTTCATGGCCGCGGCCACAGCCACACCGGCGAGGTTGGTGCCGTAGTCGACCGCGTAGACCTTGGTCGCGCCGAAATCGCCGAGTGCACCGGCCACCGAAGCGCCGTCACCCGCGACCCACACGCTCACCGCACCACCGAGGCTGCGCGCCTTGGTGACGAGTTCGAGCGAGCCCGAGGTGGGGGCACCGTTCGAGGTCTGAGCGAACACCCAAATGTTGTTGATTGCCATTGTTCAGTCCGTTCTCTTCGATCCGTGCGTCAGATGACCTTGAGTCCCTCGAGGAAGGACACGATCTTGGTGAAGGTCTCACCGTCGTCTTCGATGATCTCGCCGGCGGCGCGGGCTTCGGCCTGGGCGACGTTGCTGATCTGCTGACCGGCACCGGCCCAACCGACCGGTGACACGCCGAGGTCGGAAGCCTTCACTTCTTCGACCGGCTTCGACTTGGCGGCCATGATTCCCTTGAAGCTCGGGTAGCGAGGCTCCACCACACCAGCGGTGACGGAGATGAGAGCCGGCAGCGGGCAGGTGACTTCGTCGTAACCGGCTTCGGTCTGACGATCGGCCTTCAACGTGCCGCCGTCGATGGCGACCTTCTTGGCGAACGTGACCGACGGAAGTCCGAGGATCTCGGCCATCTGCTCGGGAACGGTTCCGGTGTAGCCGTCGCTCGACTCGGTGGCCGCGATCACGAGATCGGCGCCGCCCAAGCGCTGGACCGCAGCGGCGAGAACTTTGGCGGTGGTGAGGGCATCGGAACCTTGCAGAGCCGGATCCGACACGAGCACGGCCTTGGCGGCACCCATCGCAAGGGCGGTGCGCAGACCGGCGGTCTCGCTGTTGGGAGCCATCGACACGAGGCTGACTTCTCCGCCACCGGCCGCATCGACCAACTGGAGGGCCATCTCGACGCCGTAACCATCGGACTCGTCGAGGATCAATTTGCCGTCACGCTTCAGGGTGTTGGTCGACGAATCGAGGGCACCGGGGGTGGCGGGGTCGGGGATCTGCTTCACACAGACGATCACTTTCATGTCGGGCATTCTGCTCGCTTGTGAGTCCGTTCACACAACCCGTCCGGCACCCTTCGGACCGGCGTGACGCACGACCCCAGCCGCGTCACGGCTGGTACGGTCGGCGGCGGTGCGGATCCTCTTGGTCGTCAACTCCTTCGCATCGTCGGTGACCGCCCGCAACACCGTGATGGTCCACCGGGCGCTCTCCCACGACCACCACGTGCAGGTCGTGGAGACCAACCGGCGGGGCCACGCCACCCGTTATGCCCAGGACGCCGTCCGCCAAGGGCTCGACCTCGTGGTGTCCTTCGGGGGTGACGGAACCCTCAACGAGGTCGCCACCGGGGTGGCCGGCTCCGACACCGCCCTCGGGGTGCTCCCCGGCGGCAGCACCAACGTGTTCGCCCGGACCATCGGCTTACCCAACGACCCGACGGCGGCCGTGGCCCGCCTGATCGAGGGACTCGCCGACCCCGAGCGCAACATCCGGCCGATCGGACTCGGCCGGGTGAACGGTCGCTTCTTCTGCTTCCACACCGGGGTCGGCTACGACGCCGCCGTGGTACGCACGGTCGAACAGCGCGCGTATCTGAAACGTTGGGCGGGGCACCCGTTGTTCATCTACGCCGCACTGCACACGTGGCTCACCAAGTACGACCGCAAGCACCCGCACTTCCGGGTGGCGGCCGACGACGCGATCGGCGGTTACGGCACCGACGGAACGCCGAGTGGCTCGGCGCGGCTCGTCAACGACGGCTACTTCACGATCGTCATGAACACCAATCCGTATTCGTTCCTCGGTAACCGACCGCTCGATCTCTCACCGCACGCCGGACTCGACAAACCATTGGTGGCGGTGACGTTCCGCACCATGTCGGCGCGCGCGGTGCTGTCGACAGTTCTCGGTGCCCTCAAAGGTGGCGGCGTCACGCCGAACGAGAACGTGTCGGTCTTCGACGACGTGCACGAGTTGGTGGTCGAACACGAGAGTCCGTTCCCGTATCAGGTGGACGGTGACTACTTGGGCGAGACCACACGTCTTCACTTCCGTCACGTGCCCGAAGCGGTGCGCCTCGCCTTTCCCGCCGGCAACTGATCCGGCTAGGCGCGTTCGCGCGCGAGATCGGGACGATTGGTGCAGATTCCGTCGACGCCCCAGGCGACGAGTTCGTCCATCCGATCCGGGTCGTCGCACGTCCAGGTGTTGACCGCGAGTCCGTGCGCGTGGCACGCATCGACGAGTTCGCGAGTGAGTGCTCCCACCCACGGGTGGAGTGCGGCATGGCCGGTGGCCACCAAACCGTCGAGCACTTTCGTCACGTCGGACTCGTCCACTTTCACCGTGAGCCAGGCGGTGCGAATGTTCGGACGTATCGCGCGACAGCGGTCGACCGTCTCGAGTCGGAACGACGAGATGAGCCAGCGGTCGTCGCCTTCGGATCGGCGAGCCAACAACGCGATGGTGTCGTCGGCGATCGAATCGGTGGCGTCGAAGTCGGGTTCGGTCGGATCGTTCTTGATCTCGACGTTCACCCACGCGGGACGACACGCATCGAGCGCGGCGTCGAGCGTGGGAACGTGCGTCGGTACATCGGCGTGGTCGAGGTGCGCGATCACGCGTCCGTCAGCGAGATCGGGGTTGTGATGCACCACGAGAACACCATCGCGCGTTCGTCGCACGTCGAGTTCGATGCCATCGGTTCTCATTTCCACGGCGCGACGAAATGCTTCGACGGTGTTCTCGCGTTCGGCCTTGGACGCTCCGCGGTGGGCGATGACGGCGGTCATCGACACAGCATGACATCGATGTGATTCGTCGCCGAACGTCGACTCCCGGCCTTCGTGGGATTTCACAAATGCACAGGCTGTGGATACCGCGGGAATTTCTTGCCGACCCCTTGATAGTCGCTCCACTGTTTGCCACTCTTGGGGAGACGGACGGATGTCCTCCCGACACCCTCCCTCGAACCCCCAAGACCACCCCCTACCTCGCTGGGAGCACACAGTGTCAATCCTCGCCTCTTCCCTCGCCCTCGGTTCGGCCGACTACACGTGGCGCAACGAAGCCGTCTGCAAGGACACCGATCCGGAACTGTTCTTCCCGGTCGGCACCACGGGTCAGGCTCTGTTGCAGATCGATCGGGCCAAGGAAGTGTGCTGCGAGTGTCCGGTGAAGGTCCGCTGTCTCGACTTCGCAATCGAGACCAATCAGGACTCGGGCATCTGGGGCGGAACGTCGGAAGAAGAACGTCGCAACATTCGTCGGCAGATCGCCGCTCGCAAGAAGGCGCTGGCCGCGAGCCGCGCGATCGTCGTCGTCGCCTGACCGCTAACGCGGCAGACGCAATTCCACCACGGTGCCGCCACCGCGCGGCCGACCCTCGATCTCCACGGCGACGAAATCTTCGGCGCGTCCGGGTCGGATCTCGATCGTTCCGTTGAGTTCGGTCGTCACGAGTGTGCGCACGATCGACAAGCCGAGTCCGGTTGCCGCATCGAGATCGAAACCCGGATCGAGCGGATGACCATCGTTCACCACGGTGATGTGCATCTCCTCGTCGTCACCGTCGAGTTGCACCACCACCACACCACCGTCGCTCCCTTCGGGGAAACCGTGATCGACGGCGTTCTGCAACAGTTCGGTCAGCACGACCGACAACGGTGTGGCGATCGTGGCTGGCAGCCGGCCACCGTCGCCCCCGACCACGAATCGCACCGGTCGATCGGGTGACTGCAGGCTCTCCTCGGCCAGGCGCAGCAACGGGCGCACGATCTCGATGAACGCGACGTCGTCGCCGGGTTCGCGCGACAGCGTTTCGTGAACGAGGGCGATGGTGCGGATGCGTCGCACGCTCTCTTGCACCGCGGCCTTGGCCTCGGGTGACGAGAGCCGACGCGCCTGAAGGCGCAGGAGCGACGAGATCGTCTGCAGGTTGTTCTTGACCCGGTGGTGGATCTCGCGAATGGTCGCGTCCTTCGACAACAGCATGCGATCACGGCGACGAACCTCGGTGACGTCGCGGAGCAGAACCATGCCGCCCGTGGCGACTTCGTCGGCCACGATCGGAATGCAACGCACCAGAAGGGTCACATCCGCGGTCTGATCGAATTCTTCGATCACGGGCTCGAGTCGTTCGAAGGCCTGGCGAACCGGGCTGTCGAAGAATCCGAGCTCGCTCAGTGTCTGCCCGACGGCATTCGCGCTGATTCCCACGCGGTGGAGAGCCGAGACCGCATTCGGAGACGCATAACGCACACGCGCGTTCTCGTCGAGCACGATCGCACCGTCGCCCACACGTGGGGCGGCACTCAGATCGGCGGCCCGACCGGCGAACGGAAACGCACCACCGGCGATCATCTCCGCGAATCGCTGGAAGATCGACAAATACGTGCGCTCGAGTTCACCGGGTTGGCGGCTCGTCTTGGACGACCATTCGCGAGTCATCACCGCGACCGGACCGGTTTCGCCACGCACCGGTATGGCGAGCACGTGCACCGAGTCGTCGATACCGACTTTGTCGAGTTCGGCTTCGGAGATGCGTTGCGACGTGAAGGTCGACTCGAGCAACGCCGACTCCTCCTCACTCGCCGGGGTGTCGACCAGATCAGAACGATGAATCGTCTGACCGGTGGCCGGCCGGACCTGCGCCCCCACGAGCCACTTCCCCTCGGTGTCGCGCAGATACAGAACGAGATCGGCGAAACACAGATCGGCGAGCATTCCCCACTCACCCACCAACTGCTGAAGATGCGAGGCGTCTTCCTTGGAGAGTTCGGTGTGCTGGCGGACGAGCTCGGCCAGAGTTGCCATGACTACGAGTCTGCCCGATCACACGACCGGGCGAGTAACACCCCTACGAACCGAACCCCATACGACGGTCCTTGTCGGTGTTGCCGATCTCGACGTATGCAATCTTGGACGCCGAGACACCCACCTGGCGGCCGCGCTTGTCGGTCAACCACAGAACATCGACGGCACCCGACAGTGCTGCTTCGACCTTGCTCTTGGTCGATTCGAGTTCGTCGTCGGCCTGTTCGAGGGCGACCTCACGACCGACATTGCTCACGACGATTCGAACTTCCACCACGACCTCCTGGGACGACGATCACGCTACCTCGCGGCCACCGCGAGCGCTCAGACGATGGTGGAGCAGAAACTGTCGCCCTGGGGCAACGACTCGGCCGCCGAGACATCGGCGTCGCCGTACAGCGCGGTCAGCATGCCCTTGACCATCCCGCGATCGACCGCGCAGATGACGGGATGTTCGATGGCGACGTCGCCGAAGGGACAATGGTTGTTGATGATGCGCAGTTGGTTGTTGCGCTTCTCGGCATGCGCCGCGAAACCATGGGCGGTGAGGGCATCGGCCACCGACTGCATCGCCGAGCGCAGACTGCGCTGACCCGACGCGAGATCGTTACCCGTGAGTGCGGCGGCCATGGCCCGCCCGTACTCCTGACCGACCTCTTCGGCGATCGACTGCGCCTGATCGGGGGGCAACAGCGCGAGCGTCTTGCCGAGCAGGCTCAGCACGAGATCGTCACTGCGCACCGGGAACTCACCCGATGCGAGATCGGCCACTGCGGTGTAGCGCTTGGACGGACGTCCGGCACCGCCACCAGCGGGTCGGGCAACGGCGACTTCCACGTAACCACCGGCCGCCAACTTGTCGAGATGATGGCGGGCGACGTTGGGATGCAGACCGAACTCGGAAGCGACCTCGGCGGCCGTTGCGCCGTCGGTGGCACCACGCACGAACAGGTAGATGGCTCGCCGGGTGGGATCGCCGAAGGCGTTGGTGATGGCCGACACCGTGGCCGTGAACGCTCCGGATTGTGCCCGTGACGCGGAACCACTGACCGGGGTGGAGAGGCTCGACGACACGCCGGTATTCTACCTATCGCCGTAGTGCAAATTCAGGTGGTCACCACCCCGCCCCCACCAGAAGGGACATCCCCCATGTCGCTCACCCGCGAGCAGATCGTCGACGCTCTGCGTCCCGTCGAGGACCCGGAACTCCACCGGTCGATCGTCGACATCGGCATGTTGCGCGACGTCGAGATCGCCGGCAACGGTGACGTCCGCATCCAGATCGCCCTCACCGTGGCCGGTTGCCCGCTGCGCAACGAGATCACGAACCGCGTCCAGTCGGCCGTCACGCCGCTCGCCGGTGTCGGCCGCGTCGACCTCGACTTCACCGTCATGACCGACGACGAGCGGGCACGCCTGCGCGAACTCCTGCACGGTGATCCGTCGTCGACGGCCGGTTCGGGCCAGGCCCACGGACACGCCGAGGGTCGTGCCATTCCCTTCGCCGAACCGGGTTCGAAGACCCGTCCGCTCCTCATCTCGTCGGGCAAGGGCGGTGTGGGCAAGTCGAGCGTGACCACCAACCTCGCCGTGGCCCTGGCGGCCCAGGGTCACAAGGTCGGCGTCGTCGATGCCGACATCTACGGCTTCTCGATCCCGCGCATGCTCGGCGCCGATCGCGATCCGGTGGTGATCGATCGCATGTTGTTGCCTCCGGAGTCGTACGGAGTGCGTTGCATCTCCATCGGCTACTTCGTGCCCGACGGCCAAGCCGTGATCTGGCGCGGACCCATGCTCCACAAGGCACTCGAGCAGTTCCTCACCGACGTCTACTGGGACGAGCCCGACTTCCTTCTCATCGACATGCCCCCCGGCACCGGCGACATCGCGCTCTCGCTCAGCCAATATCTGCCCCGTGGCGAGGTGTACGTCGTGACCACACCGCAGTCGGCGGCGCAGAAGGTCGCCCGTCTCTCGGCGGCCATGGCGGCCAAGGTGAACCTGCCCGTCAAAGGCGTGATCGAGAACATGTCGTGGTTCACCGGCGACGACGGCAAGAAATACGAGTTGTTCGGACACGGTGGTGGCAAGGAGCTTGCCGACGAACTCGGAGTTCCGCTCCTCGGTCAACTTCCGCTCGTGCCCCAGCTACGCGACGGTGGCGACGACGGTCGGCCGATCGCAGCCGTCGCACCCGACAGCGAGGCCGGTCGCCTCTTCCATCAGATCGCCGAGAAGATCGCCAAGGACATGAAGCCCAAGAAGATCTTCAGCAAGTTGCTGAAGGTCAACTGAGCGGTCAGTCGTTCCAGAAACGTTGTTCGCGGAACGGATCCGCGTACATGTGATAGCCGTTGCGCTCCCAGAATCCGGGAGCGTCGGCCGCACGGAGTTCGAGACCGCGGACCCACTTCGCGCTCTTCCAGAAGTAGAGATGCGGAATCACGACGCGCACCGGACCGCCGTGTTCGGCGGTGATCTCCTCACCGTCGAAGGCGTACGCGATGAGCGCTTCATCGGTGGTGATGTCGGCCAGCGGAACATTGGTGGTATAGCCGAACTCGGCGTGCTCCATCACATGGGTCGCATCGGCACGTACCCCGGCGAGCGCGAAGAGATCACGTACGCGCACACCCGTCCAGGTGGTGTCGAATTTGCTCCATTTCGTCACGCAGTGGATGTCGAAGGTCAGCGAAACCGAGGGCAAGGCCCGAAGATCGTCGAGATTCAGAGTGACCTCACGATCGACCAGACCGAAGATCTTGAGGTCCCACTGACCGGGCGCATAGGTGGGGATGTCGCCCACGTGAAGTACCGGGAAACGATCGGTGAGGTACTGGCCGGGCGGAAGACGACGGGCATCGAAACCTTTGGCCACGGTCTCTTGACGGTTGCGCTCGAAGAATCCCACGAACACAGTCTGTCCCCACTTCGTTTTCGGACCAGCGTCGGACAGGAGTAACTTTCGCCCCATGTCGGCCGACACCTTGTATCTGGTCCGCCACGCCAAGGCGGGCGATCGGTCGAAGTGGGAGGGCGACGATCGATTCCGCCCGCTCACCAAATCCGGTTGGCGGCAATCAGAAGCCCTGGCCCAGCGCATTCACGACGCCGTCGGTGTCCGTTTCGCCGGCCGACTCGTCTCGAGTCCGTTCGTCCGCTGCCGCCAGACCCTCGAACCACTCGCCAATCTCCTCCACACGGCGATCGAGGACGAACCTTGCCTCGCCGAGGGTTACGACCGCGACGGAGTTCTCGAACTCGTGCACTCGCTACCCCACCACTCGGTGATGTGCAGCCACGGCGACGTCATTCCCGACGTGATGGCCGCTCTGCAACGACGCGGCACCGAATTCGCCAACGAGCCCGACTGGCGCAAGGCCACCGTGTGGGTGCTCGATCGGACGAGCGGACACGTCGACTGGGCCACGTGCTGGTCGCCACCCGACATCGACTGACGCAACCGTTCAGGAACCCTCGAGTTCGTCGGCGATGCTCGCCGCGAGTCCTTCCACGAGCGACTTCACTTCGGCCGGCGGATTCGATTCGAGACACGCCTCCACTTCGGGTTGAGCGGCTTGGGCGTCCTGCAGGAATCGGTAGAACGAGATGCCGAGGAAACAATGCGCATCCGGATACGTCGGATCGGTCACCGTCGCCTGCCGGATGAGCAGCAGACCCGACTGGAAACGCTCGCGCACCACGGCGTCCTCCGAGGTCTCATCGGAGGTGGCCGACAGAACCGTGAACCAACCGAAGTACGTGAGGGCTTCGACGTTGTCGGGTTCGATGGCCAAGACCTGCGAGTAGAGATCGAGTGCCCGCGCGGTGTCGGCCATGCCGGTCGAGCGCGCTTCGACGAGCAGAGAACTCACACTTCCGTCGTTGCTCCCACCGGTCATCCCCTGGCCGGGTAGACGTTCTCCGGCCTGTCGGGCCACGAGAACTCCGGCACCTGCGGCCACCAGCAGAACCAAAGCAGTCCAGACCGCGAGACGCGTCGAGCGCCGTCGCGAGATCTTCGGAGCGGGCCGTTCGGTCGCCATCGCATCGCCATCGATCGTCCGGATGATCGCCGCCGCCCGCGCCACGTACGAATCGCGCAACGACACGTAATCGGCGTCGTCCACGTCACCGGCAGCGCGTTCGCGCTCCAGGTCGTCGAGTGAGGCGAGCAGGAAGTCGCGCTCCTCGATCAGACGATCGCGCTCGTCAGGCTCCATCACGGTTCTTCCGCCGAGCCGACGCGACCAACACCGCATCGGCGTCGGACACAGTGGTCGTGGACATCTGCTGCCAGCGACGGAAGGCGAGGGCCAGACCCACGATCGCCAGAACTCCCGACGCGACCGGCAGAGCCCACACCAGCGAATCGATACCGGTGGCCGAAGGAACGAGGAGGACGTCGCTGCCGAAACTCGACTCGATGTTCTTCACGATCTCGCCATCGGTCAACTGACCGTCGGCCACGAGGCGTGCGATCTCCTTCTTGATGGCCACCGATGCACTGCCCCGCGATTCGAAGACGCTCTCACCGTCACACGTGGGGCACGCGAGCCGCTGGGCCACCGCATCGATTCGTTCCTGAGGCGTGGAAGGTCCGGAGTCGCGCTGAATCCCGACCGCCATCAGCACCACGAACACGAAGAGCGCCAGAAGCCAGCCCGGTAAGGACTTCAGGCGACGATGCCAGGAGCTCACGACGAAGACCCCGAAGCCGTCATCGACTGGATCGCCGTACCCAGAAGTTGGGCCGTGATCTGTCCGGTGAAACGCTCGACCACCAGACCAGTCGGGCTGATCAACCACGTCTCGGGCACCTTGGCCACACCGAAGGCCACCGAGATCTCGCTGTTGTCGTCGCGCACGATCGGCCAGCCGCCCCCGTTCTCGGTGAAGAACTCGCGCACCGCCTCCTCGTCGTCGTCGTTCACGATCGTGAAGAGTTCGGCGCCCGAAGCACCCAGCGCCTGCTGACCTGCGAAGAACTGGACGAGTTCGGGGTGCTCTCGTTTGCACGGAACGCACGTCGAGTTGAAGAAGTTGAGAACCACCCACGATCCACGTCGACGCGACAGATCGAACGTTGCTCCGTCGTAGGTGGTGCTCACGACGGCCGGGGCCGGCTTCATGAGAAGTGGTGAGTCGGCGGTCTCGGTGGACCGCCCCGCCGACACGGCGAGTACCACCACGAAGAAAACCATGACCGCCGCCACCGCCGAAGCGATCATCGGACCGAGTCGTCGCTCAGACATGTCCCACCGCTTCGTCGGCGGACGCGAGGCCCTCCGATGTCGGAGAAATCGGTCGACGACGTGAACCGGGGAATGCAGCCAGAACCGTGCCAAGGGCGGTGAGTCCACCACCGATCCAGAGCCACAGGATCATCGGCTTCACGAACACCTTGATGCGCGCTTCTGTGTCGTCGGGTCGGACGTTGCCCTCGAGGGTGAGATACAGGTCGTGCCGCAAACCGGTCTTCACACTCGGAGTGCCGATGTCCATCCCTTGTTTGATGTACTTGCTCCGCGCCGGCGCATAGACCTGATCGTCGTCGATTCGCACGGCGGCCTTGACCGATGCCTTCACGTCGTCGCTCTCGACCGACAGACCTTCGAAGGTGAACGAGTGACCGGAGAACTCCACGCGATCGCCGACTTTCATCACGAACTCTTGGCTACGCGTGAACCCGCCCGAGGCCGCCAGCGCCACCGAGATCACGATCACCCCGAGGTGGACGATCATGCCGCCGTTGGCCCGCCCGACGAATCCGCGCCAACCGTGTCGACGCGCGGCCAGAGCAAGTTGGCGAAGGGCCGAACCGGCGGCGAAGCCACCGAGGGCGAAGGCCAGCAGCGGCGCCCAACCGTCGGCACCCACGATCAGACTGAAGGCCAAACCGCCGATCCCGATCCACACCGGCCAGAACAATCGATCGCGGAGCAACTCGCCGCTCGCCTTGCGCCACGGCAGCACCGGGGCCACGGCCATCAGGAACAGCATCGTGATACCGATGGGTTTGGTCATGGTGTCGAAGAACGGTTGACCGACGACGAGTCGTCGATTCTGAAGAGCCTCGACCACGAGCGGGAAGACCGTTCCGAGCAACACGATGAAGGCGAACACGCTGAAGAGGACGTTGTTGGCGAGAAACGCACCTTCACGACTCAGTGGGGAGTCGATGGTGCCCGGGGAACGAAGTCGGTCACCCCGCCAGCCGATGAGCACCACCGAGACCGCCACGACGATCGTGAAGAACGTCAGCAACCACGGACCCACGCTTCCTTCGCTGAACGCGTGGACGCTGTTGATCACGCCGGAACGGGTGAGGAACGTTCCGAGGATCGTGAGAGCGAACGTGGCGATCACGAGACTCAGGTTCCACACTCGCAACATGCCCCGACGTTCCTGCACGAGCACCGAATGAAGGAATGCGGTACCCGTGAGCCATGGCAGGAAACTCGCGTTCTCGACCGGGTCCCACGCCCACACACCGCTCCAGCCGAGGACCTCGTAACTCCACCAGCCGCCGAGGATGATGCCGACCGTCAGGAAACCCCATGAATAGAGCGTCCAACGACGGGTGGCCAGGAGCCATCCCTCGCCGAGTCGACCGGTCACCAGAGCCGCGATGGCGAAAGCGAACGGAACGGTGAATCCGACGTAACCGACATAGAGGATCGGCGGATGGAAGAGGACGAGGATGTGGTTCTGGAGCAGCGGATTGGGTCCCGGCCCGTCGTCGATGCCAGCCGGACCGACCGCGAACGGATTGGCCGGTCCGAACGACAACAGGAAGAAGAAGATCGCCACCGCGAACATCACGATCATCGCCCAGGCGAGCAGAACGTCGTCCTTCTGGCGGCGGAACTTGCGGGCCACCGCGGCGGTGAAACCGGTGAGGATCAGGATCCACATGAGGATCGAACCTTCGAGTGCGCTCCACAAGGCCGTGATGTTGTAGAGCGCGGGCGTGTCGCGCGAGCCCACCTGCTGGACGTAGGCGAGACTGAAGTCGCGCGTGATGAGAGCACGCTCCATCACCACGAAAGCCACGATGGCCGCGGCGAACGATGCATAGGCGTAACGCGAACTCGAGGCCAAGGCCCGAGGGTCGCCACGTCTGATGCCGGCGAACGTGATCAGTGCGCCGGCGATGCAGACTAGGAGCCCACAGAGAATCGCGCCGCGACCGAGGGCCGCGTTCAGGCTGACGGCGAGCACGCAGAACCCTTGGACTCACCGTCGTCGGCCGCCACCCGGTCGGGATTCTCGGCCTTGTATTCGTTGGAGTGCTTCACCTCGATGCGATCCCCGTCGAACACACCGTCTTCCAGGATTCCGTGCACGACCACCGGGATGCACTCCTTGAAGATGCCACCGGGTTCACCTTCGTACCGAACCGGCATCGATACGGCGCCGAACGAGATCGAGAAGGTGGTGGCGGTACCGTCCTCGGACACCGTGCCTTCGTCGACGACTCCTTGCACGCGAAGGCGTCGGCCCGCTTCGCAACCATCCTTGGCGCCGATCTCGTCGACGTTGCAGTAGTAGTCGATCGCCGATGTGAGGAACTGCGTCACGATCACGCCGCCGGCGGCGATGACCAAGGTGAGAACCGCAATCGGGAGCCACCGACGACGGCGACGAGAACCGGAGTCGGCCACCGGGCGCGGGGTCAGGTCCACGGACGATCCTCGGGCGGAACCTGTTCGGCGAGTCGACGGGAACGACGCACCACCGACCAGGCGAAGAGTCCGACCGCCACCAAAGTGACGGCGTAACTCCCGACGATGAAACCGAGATCGTCCACGATCAGCCCACCTCGGCCCGACGGGCGGCGATGGCGAGGTCGAGGCCGGTGTCGTCCACTAGATCCTGCAGCGCCAACGCACGCTGACGATGGAGCAACAGCCACACGTACATCAGGGTGAAGACGATGACTCCGAGGAACAGAGTGAAGAGCATGAGTCCATCCATGGTCACGTCGGTGTTGCCGGCCACGCTCGCCTCCTGATGGAGCGAGTTCCAGAGCTCGACCGAGAAGTGCACGAGCGGGATCTCGAGAACCGCGAGCAGGGCGAGTACCGCACTCCGCCGGGCCCGCTGATGATGGCTTCCACCGAGATTGCGAACGGCGAGATATCCGACGTAGGTCACGAACAAGAACGCGGTCGTGGTGAGCCGCGCGTCCCACGTCCAGAACGTTCCCCACGTGAGTCGACCCCACAGGCTTCCGGTCACGAGCGAGATGCCCATGAACAAGACCCCGATCTCAGCCGATGCACCGGCGATTCGATCCCAGGTGAGGGACCGAGTCCGGCGCCAGAGATACGCGGCCGAAGAAATGCCAGTGACCACGAAGGCGAGATAAGCGAGCCAAGCCCCTGGCACGTGCGCGTACATGATGCGCACCGACTCACCCTGATTCACATCGGCCGGCGTCACGAACAGTCCGAACCACGAGAGCCACAGCACGCCGACCAGCGTCACGATTCCGAGCGCGCGCGTGAAGGGTGTACCGGTGACGCGATCCGGACGCCCCGTCGTGGCGGTGGAAGCGGTCATCGGATCTCCTTTGCTCGGTTCTTACTCATCGACGAGGGGTCCGAACGCAACCGCTCCTACGACACTGAACAACACCGCGAACACGGCGAGCAAACCGAGCCACGGCCAACCCTCCGACACCGCGATGCCGTTGGTTCCGAACGCCGACTCGGTCGCCCTCGTGGCGCCGATCAGAACGGGTGCCACCACCGGCAACAACAGCAGCGGGAGCAGGGTTTCCCGGCCCTTGGTACCGGCGGCCAAACCTCCGTAGAGAGTAGCCACCGACGCCAGACCGGTGGTCGCGACGAGAATCGTCGTGACCAAGAGCACGCCACCTCCGAGCGACACATCGGCGCGATACAGCACCACAGCCGCCACCACCAGCGCGACGTCGAGAACGAGCAATTGCACCGCCACCGCCACCGACTTGCCCAGGAAGATGGCGACCGGGTTCACGCCGGCCGAGCGCATGGCGTCGAGCGCGCCGTCGGCGGTCTCCACCGCGAAAGAGCGGGCGGTGAGAAAGAGGACGCTGAAGATCGTGGCCAACCAGACGAGACCCGGTGCCACCCGCTCGAGCACCGCATCCGAATCGAGCGCGAAGGCGAACATGACCATCACGAGAACGGCGAACGGGATCACCTGGTTGGTGACCACCCGACTCCGCCATTCGACGAGTAAGTCGCGACGGGCGATGGCCCGCGCCACCGCGAGCGTGCCGGATCTCATCGGAGATCTCCTCGCACCTGACCGGCCACGATCTCCACTTGACGGGTGGCCAACCCACCGGCGCGTTCGAGTTCGTGACTCGCCACGATGATCGTCGCACCCGCGGCGGCCGCGGCGCGGAGAACACGATCGAGTTCGTCACGCCCATCGGCGTCGAGTCCGGCGTGTGGTTCGTCGAGGAGCCACAGTTCGGCCCGACGTGCGACGAGCCCGGCCAGAGCGGTGCGACGTCGTTGACCGGCCGACAACTTCGACACGCGTACTCCCGAAAGTCGACCATCGAGTCCCATCCGCTGCATGGCTTCATGCACCTCAGCCGACGTTGCACCCGACAGCCGACCCCAGAATCCGACGTTCTCGGCCACCGTGAGATCGTGATACAAGCCATTGGTGTGGCCGATTATCCCGACGTGCGCGCGCACGAGTTCGCGATCGGTCGCCAGATCGACACCACAGACCGATGCCGATCCTCGCTCGAGCGGGAGCAGACCTGCGCACAGCCGCAAGAGGCTGGTCTTGCCAGCACCGTTGGGGCCGCGCAACAACAGAATCTCGCCACGCTCGACACGAAGTGACGCGCCGGCCAACGCCGGGAACGATCCGATCAGAGCGACCGCATCGATCAGCTCGACGACCGAACCGGTGGCTGCACCGTCGGCAGCGGATGTCACTATCGGCTGCGCACCGGACATAACAGTTCCGACGCTACCGGCGACGTTCACGGGCCGAGACCGAGCGCTAGCGTCAGCCCTCTGTGAGCACATCGGCCGACACGGGTGGCGCGCATCGCTCGCACCGGGACTGGTACTGGTTCCTCGGCCGAGCCGGCCAGTTCCTGATCGCGACCGGCGTCCTCCTCTTTCTCTTCGTCGGTTACCAACTCTGGGGTACGGGCATCGAGGAGACCCAGGCACAGAATCGACTTCAGGACCGCTTCGAAGAGACCATCACCACGGCACCGGCGACCGAAACTCCGGAAGCTGACACACGACCGATCACTATCGAATCGGGTGACCCGATCGCGATCCTGCGGATTCCGCGCATCGGCGTGGAGAAATACGTCGTCGAAGGAGTCGAACCCGACGATCTGAAGAAGGGACCCGGTCACTACCCGCATTCGGTTCAGCCGGGACGACTCGGCAACTTCGCGGTCGCCGGCCACCGCACGACGTACGGCGAACCCTTCCGCAATCTCGACCAACTCGATAACGGTGACGAGATCACGGTGCTCGACGCCAAGGGTCGAGAGTTCGTCTATCTCGTCACCGGAATCACGATCGTGAGCCCATCCGACACGTGGGTCGTCACGACCACGGACCCCGACACGGCCGTGCTCACGCTCACGACCTGCCATCCGGAGTTCTCGGCCAAGCAGAGACTCGTCGTGTCGGCGCAGCTAGCCACCGAGCGGACGTCATTCGCCCCAGACGACGCGTTCGTCGTGGGCGACGGCTACGCGCTCCCCCAGAATCCACCGACCACCGCCGATCCATCGGTGATCACCACAACTCCCCCCGACATCACCGACGACTCGACGATGATCCGCGAGATCGAGACGTTCGATGCCGGTTGGTTCTCCGATACGAGTGCGTGGCCCGATCTCGGAATCTGGCTCGCCGTCGAGATCGCCTTCGTGGTGGTCCTGTGGCGATTCGCGCGAGACCGGAGTCGGGTAACGCGGCTCACGACACTGGCGATCGGCGCCCTGCCCGGACTGGTCTTCCTCTACTTCGTCTTCCAGAACGTGAGCCGGCTCCTACCGCCCAATCTCTGATCAGCGCCCTTCGAAACGGGGCGCACGCTTCTCCATGAAGGCGCGGCGCCCCTCGATCGCATCGTCACTGTTCCAGGCCGCGAGCCGCGCGGACTCCATGTGATCGTCGGAAACTTCTCGACCCGGTGCCGATGAAACACCCTCGAGAATCGCCTTGTGCGCAGCGATGGTGAGTGGCGCGAGAAGTGCCAATTCGTCGGCCCACGCCAGAGCGTCGTTCACGTCGCCGATGCGATGAACGAATCCACCGAGCAACGTCGACGCCTCGATCGACTCTCCGGTGAGGAGCATGTATCGCGCCGGGCTCCATCCAGCTTCCTGGGTGACGCGTTCGACCGTCCAGCGATCGACGGCGAGTCCCAACTTGGCCGCCGGAACACCGAAGCGACTCGATGCCGTGGCCATGCGTAGATCGCACGCCGCCGCGAGTTGGGTGCCGGCACCAAGGGCTGGGCCGTCCACGGCCGCCAACGTGAGCACGTCGAGGGCGCCGAAACCACGCAGTACCGAGAGCAAGGTGTCGGTGAAGACACCGAGTTCGACGCCGGTGAGATCGGCACCGCTACAGAAGGCCGGTGGTGCACCCGACAACACGAGGACCCGGGCGTCCGACCGACGGACCATCGTCTGCGCGTCGGCGATCGCGTGCAGCGTTTCGAGGTCGACCGCATTGCGCTTTTCCGGACGATCGATCACGACCGATACGACTCGCCCGCGCACTTCGGTTCGAACTGCCACGTTCTCACCGTACTCGCTAGGGTTCTTCCGTGAC
Source organism: Actinomycetota bacterium (assembly GCA_005787035.1). Classification (GTDB taxonomy): domain Bacteria; phylum Actinomycetota; class Acidimicrobiia; order Acidimicrobiales; family Ilumatobacteraceae; genus Casp-actino8. The sequence goes on from SYCI01000021.1 coordinate 32,977, forward strand.
ATCGAACGAGCGGCAACCGAACGTCGATCCCGTTCGAATCCGTCGGCAACGCATCGCCCACTGGACGCTCCTTGCCAACCGGGTCGGCTACTTGCTCTACGCCGTGGCCATCGCTCTCTTCGTCATGGCCTTCGCCTTCGGATTCAAAGGTGTTCTGGTCACGCTCATCACGATCTTCCTGATCGCCGGTTCGATCCTGTTGGCCCCGGCGATCATCCTCGGTTACGCCATCAAAGCCGCCGAACGCGACGATCGTGAGCGCGGCCTCTAGCCGCATGGAATCGTCCACGATCAGCCGTTACCGTGAGGCTCGACCGACATGGCCATGAGACTCCCCGCCCCGGAACGACGCGAACAGTTGCTGTCGGTCGCTCTCACTGTGTTCGCCCAGCACGGCTACCACGACACGTCGATGAACGACGTCGCCGAGGCCGCCGGCATCACCAAGCCCGTTCTGTATCAGCACTTCGCATCGAAGCGTGAGCTCTTTCTCGACGTCATCGAAGAGGCCGGGCATCGGATGATCTCGGCGATCACGACCCAGGCCACCACCGACACCGATGGTCGTCGACGGACCGAGCTCGGCTTCCGCGCCTACTTCACGTGGGTCGCCGAAGATCACGATGCCTTCTTGCTCCTGTTCGGGAGCGGCTCACGTCGCGATGCCGAGTTCGCCGATGCCGTGCGCCAGTTCACCTCGAAGGTTGCCGACGCCATCGAGCCGCTCATCACCGCCGACATCGACGCGTCGCACCGACGAACGCTCGCCTATGCGATCGTCGGCATGACCGAGGCGATCTCACGGCGACTCGTCGAGGACGGCGCCAAGTTCGATCCCGACTTCGTGGCCCGACAGGTGAGCGATCTCGCCTGGGCCGGACTACGTGCCGTTCAACGGCCGCGTTGACTCAATCCACGCGACGCAACACGCGCAGGCTGCCGGTCGCCGACTCCTCCACGAAGAGACCACTGTCCAGCGCCGGTCGGTAGATCTGCTCGTACGGCGGTCGCCCGCCGTCGGCGGGGTCGGGAAAGACATCGTGGATCGCCAGAGTTCCACCCGGCGCCACGTGCGGGGTCCAGAGTTCGTAATCGAGTCGGGCCGGCTCCACGCCGTGGCCACCATCGATGAACAAGAAGGCGAGTGGAGCCTTCCAGTTGCGGGCGACGGTCGGTGAGGCGCCCACCACCGCGATCACGACGTCTTCGAGCCCGGCGCGGGCGATCGTGCGACGGAAGTGCGGCAGTGTGTCGATGAGTCCGGTCTCAGGATCGACCAACGTTTCGTCGTGCCACTCCCATCCGGGTTGGTTCTCTTCGGATCCGCGATGGTGGTCGACCGCGAATACCACAGTGTCGTTCGCTCGCGCCGCGGCACCGAGCCACACCGTCGATCGACCGCAATACGAACCGACTTCGAGAAGAGGGAGTCCCGGCCGGCGTGCAGCTGCCTCCGAGGCGGCGCGATGGAGGGCGTCACCCTCGTCGACGGGCATGAAGCCGACGGCGCTCGACGCGACGTCGCGTAGATGCTGATCCATGGTGGTCAGCGAACGCTCACCAAGTGTCCCAGTGGATGATCGAGTCGGCGTCCGGACGCTGCGCCGGCTTGAAATCGGTTCCCTTGGTGAACGCGAGAGGTGACAAACAGACCTGTTGCACGGTCTCGAAGGGGATGCCGAGTACGTCGGCCGCCTGCTGCTCCATCATGAGGTGCACGGTGGTCCAAGCGGTGCCGAGACCGCGGGCCCGGGCGGCGAGCATGAAACTCCACATGGCCGGGAGAACGTTGCCCATGAGCGACGAAGTCATCATGCCGGGCGCGTTCTCGGCGCGGGCACCGACGTTGCACGCGATCACGAGTGCCGGCGCATCACCCATGTGATCACCGAGATAGTCGGCCGAGTCGGCCGAACGCTGTTGCTGGGCATTGGCGGTCGATTCACCCTTGTCGATGCTGCGGATGTACACGCCGTCCATCGACTGATAGATCGAGTAGCACTGGCGATAGATGTCGCCGATGGCCTTGCGCTTGGCCGGATCCTTCACGATCACGAACTGCATGGTCATGTTGTTGGAGCCCGACGGTGACTGCATGGCGACCGACACGCACTCCCGAATGAGCTGATCGGGAACCTCTCGCGAGAAGTCGAGTCGCTTGCGAACCGCCCGGGTCGTCGAGAGGAGTTGGTCGGGGTCCAAGGGAAGCAGTGCCATGGCCGTGACCCTATCCGTGACACCCCGATCCGTCGTCGCCGGATGACCCGATCGACCCGAGTCGTCGTGCGAGAATGAGCACGTGTCCGACACCCTCCAAGGCCTGATCGACCTACTCGACCTCGAGCCGATCGAGGTCAACATCGTCCGCGGCCGTTCACCGCAAGAGAACCGCCAGCGAGTGTTCGGTGGGCAGGTGGCCGGGCAGGCTCTGGTGGCCGCTGGTCGCACCGTCGACGACCGCGATCGACGAGTTCATTCGCTCCACGCCTATTTCCTTCGGCCCGGCGACCCCACGGCGCCGATCCTGTACGACGTCGACCGCATCCGCGACGGCCGTAGTTTCACCACGCGGCGAGTGGTCGCGATCCAACACGGTCAGGCGATCTTCAATCTGCAGGCGTCGTTCCACGCACCCGAAGAGGGCATGTCGCATCAGACCCCGATGCCCGACGTGCCGGCGGCCGACACTCTCCCGGACTTCAAGACGCGCATGGCTCCTCACAAAGAGATGCTCGGCGAGTGGTACGACCGGCCCCGGCCCATCGACATTCGTTACGTGGAGGGCGACCCGATGTCGCGATCGCGCACTCCGACCGATCGCCAGCGCGTGTGGCTCCGTGCCGACGGAACACTCCCCGACGACCCCACGCTCCACGCGTGCATCGTCACCTATGCGAGCGACATGACTCTCCTCGACACCACACTGCTGCCGCACGGACTGGCCTGGACCGACAACGTGCAGATGGCCAGTCTCGACCACGCGATGTGGTTTC
>SYCI01000162.1 GCA_005787035.1 Actinomycetota bacterium
GCGATGTCGGCACCCAGGGCGCCCGGTGGAGCCAGGAGCACACACGCCAGGGGATCAGTAGCCACCACGGCCACCGCACCCGAATCACGAACGGCGGCAATCGTCGAGCGCCAGTCGGTGATCGATCCAGTCGATGTGGGATACGACAACAAAGCGCCGAAGACGGCGCCGGGTTCGAGGGCCTCGATCGGACCGACCACGAGCTCGATATCGAGTGGTTCGGCCCGCGTGGCCATCACCGCGATCGTCTGCGGATGGGTGTCGACGTGCACGAAGAACTTGTTGCTCACGACCTTGCTCGCGCGGCGGGCGAGGGTGAGTGCTTCGGCGGCGGCGGTGGCTTCGTCGAGCAGCGACGCATTGGCCACGGGCAGACCGGTGAGATCGGCCACCATCGTCTGGAAATTGAGCAGGGCTTCGAGACGCCCTTGGCTGATCTCGGGTTGGTACGGGGTGTACGACGTGTACCACGCCGGGTTCTCGAGAACGTTCCGGCGGATCACCGGGGGAGTGATCGTGCCCACGTAGCCCATACCGATCAGACTCCGTCGCGGCTGATTGCGTCGAGCGAGGTTGCGAAGTGCACCGAGAACTTCGGTCTCGGTGAGCGCCTCGGGCAGGGCGAGATCGGACGTCATGCGAATCGACGTCGGCACCGTGCGATCCACGAGTTCGGCGAGCGAACCCACGCCGATGGTGGACAACATGCTCTTCAGAGCATCGTCCTCCACCGATGATCCGACTCCGATGTGGCGACGATGAAAGTCGTGACGGTCGATGAGTTCGTCGAGAGGGGTTGCGCGTCGATCCATGGAAGCCTCCGTTCTGGTGTGCTTCCCCCGCTGTCGACCTGCCGCAGCAGACCTGAGAGCTTTGGCGACGGATCGCCTTTCCCCTTCGGTGTCGGATCGCTCCGAACTTTCCAGCGTTGCCTCGACCGACCGGTCCTGGGGCCTGAGAGATTCCGGGGAGGTTGCTCCTTCGGCGTCCCGGTGCTGGAGGCACCGTGACTCTCCCGGTCGGCGTCGACGACGACGTCACCGTAGTACGCCGTTTCGCCCTCGATGAGGACGGAACTAAGTTGCCCCTGTGACCTCGGTAGCGAATCGAGCGACGTGCATGGCCACTGCGGCCCGACTGGCTCCGACCGTCGGGCACCTCGGTGGAGCCTTCATGCTCGACCCCGCTGTTCTCGGCCCCGGCAAGACCGCCGGGTATCCCGGCGGATTCAGTTACTACGTGGTCGGTCGCGGAGGAGTACTCGGCGATGTGGACGCTTCCGTCGTGTCCAGCGCCTTCGGGTTCTTCGCTCCCGGACTCATTCGTTCGCTCTGGGAGGCCGGTCTCCCGGTGGAAGGCGCCCGAGCCGGCGCCGACCGGTACACCGAGGGTTGCGCCGATTGGGGGCGCGCGCGACTCGCCGGCTGGTCGGCCGCCGGACGCACCGCCGAAATCCTGGAGCGGGTCGTCGACTCCGCCGACGACAGCGGCATGGCGCTCTTCGCCGGTTGGCGAGCGCAAAGCCGCCCTACCGACGCGGTCGGCCGGGCGTACGTCCTCATCCACGTGCTACGCGAACTACGCGGCGGAACCCACTTGATCGCCTCGCTCGCCGCCGGTCTGTCACCCCTCGAGTCGGTTCTGGTCAACCCCTCGAGCGCCGGAGTCGAACAAGCCAAGCGATTCGGCTGGACCGAGCCGTTCCCCGACACGACCGGTTGCGGACCGGCCATGACCGCGGCCGAAGCGACGACCGACGCTCTCATGGCCCGACACCTCGCCGTCCTGACCGACGCCGAACTCGACGAGCTGGCGACGAACGTCGAATCCGCCCGTCGCATCGTGTTCGGCGACTAGTCGCCGGCGGACGTCAGCGAGCGGCCTTCTGCGCCTCGTAATCGGCGATCGCCGTGAGCTGCGCCCCGAGCGTCGCATCGACCCAACGTGATCCGGCGCCGACCACCTTGTCGTAACTCGCCTGCGGTCCAGCCAGTTGACCGGTGAAGTGGGGCATGACCTGCTCGGCGAACAACTCGTAACTGCGCAAGGTCTGATGCCAATCGGCGATGTCGGCACCGAGGAACAGGTAGCAACCGAAACCACCGGTCTTTTCCTGCAGTCGCTCGATCTGAGCAATGGCCATCTCGGGAGTGCCGATCACCATCCGACCGGACTCGTTGGCCTGATCGACGAACTCGTCGAGATCCCGCGGCGGGGGAGGGCCGTTGGGATCACCGACCGGAATGATGTGGCTCAAGTAATCCCACACCCATTGCAGTCCGTAGCGGCAGTTCTCCTTGGCCTTCTCGACGGTCTCGGCGATGTGCATCGGCCCCATGAGTCGGGCCTTCGACCGATCGACGACGTGCCCGTGCAACGCAGCTTCGTCCTCCCAGACCTTGAGGTTGTAGTCGAGCATCTGGAAGGCCGCCGGCTCGGTCGCAGCGATGGAGATGAGCCCGACTCCGTACTTGCCGGCCAACTTCGAGCCCGACGGCGAAACCGACGACGCCACGGCGATGTCGAAGTCGCTGTACGGCTTCACCTGCAGAACCGCCTCGTTGCACGTGAACCAATCGGTCTTCTCGGTCACCGTCTCCCCGCGGAACAGGCGCATCATCACGTCGAGTGATTGCTCCATACGCGGACGTTGCGTCATCGGATCGATCCCGAGCATGTAGGCGTCGGAGGTGAGCTGACCCGGGCCGGCGCCGAACATCATCCGACCGCGCGTGAGGTGATCGAGCATCACGATGCGATCGGCCAACATGAACGGATGGTGGTAGGGAAGCGAGTTCACACCCGTCCCGAGCTTGATGTGCTTGGTGCGTTCGGCGGCAGCGGCGATCATGACCTCGGGTGAAGCGATGAGTTCGGAACCCGCCGAGTGATGCTCACCGATCCAGGCCTCGTGGTAACCGAGGCGATCCAGGTGTTCGAGCAACTGCAGATCGCGGTGAAGGGCCAGAGTCGGGTTGACACCCGTCTTGTGCATGGGTGGCATGAAGATTCCGAAACGCAGACTCATGTACCCATCGTGGCACACGCGTTCACTGGCTCGGATCAGTCGATGGTCCCGTAAGCCCCGCTCGCACCGGTCGCCGACGACGCGCGAACCTTCTCCACCGCGCCACGAAGCGCAACCACGAATTCGTCCACGGTCCGATCGTGAATCGCGTTCACGGTGCAGTGCAACGACGGAGGAGGACCCTGACGGTCCACGTACCAACCCTCGACCCAGAGCGCATCGGCCACGGCGGCGACGTCGAAGAGCGGGGTATCAGTCGACGGGTCGAGTGCCGCGCCGAAAGCGAGCAGAGTCGAATCGGGGCGGGCCCGCAACTCGAGACCGGGCATCGCTTCGATCGCATCGGCCAGAGCCAGCGCCGCCCGCCGTGCTCGCCGGGTGAGTTCGCGGTACCCGTCGTCACCGAGGAACCGCATGACGGCCCAAGCCGACGCAATGGGGCCGCCACTCTTGGTCCCGAGGATCCCCGACGACCCGTACAGCCCACCGAGCCAATTGTCGGTCACGAAGGTCTGGAACGAGCGACGCCGCTTGTCGCGATAGACGATGACCGAAGCTCCCTTGGCGCTGTAGCCGTACTTGTGCAGGTCGACCGACATGCTGGTGACTCCGGGAACCCGAAAGTTCCACGGAGGCACCACTTCACCGTCCCGCTCCATGAAAGCCAGCGTCACTCCACCCATGCACGCGTCGACGTGGAAGTTCAGTCGGTGCGCGACCGCGACCTCACCCAGCTCGGCGATCGGATCGACCACTCCCTGCGGGTACTGCGGAGCCGAACCGACCAGAAGGATCGTCTGATCGTCGATTGCTTCTTCCATGGCCCTCACATCGGCGCGCCAATCATCTCGCACCGTCACTCGACGGCTCTCGACGTCGAAGTAGTGGCAGGCCTTCTCGAAAGCCGCATGCGCCGAGGTCGGCAGCACCACGTTGGGGGAGTGCACGGAACGATCGGCTCGCGCCTGTTCGCGTGCTGCCTTCACGGCGAGGATGATGCTCTCCGTACCTCCCGAAGTCATGAAGCCGGCCGCCGAATCATCGGCGCCCAACCAGCCGCGCGCAGTCGCCACCACGTCGTTCTGGAACGTGCGCAGACTCGGGAATGCATCAGCGTTCAGACCGTTGGCCGAACCGAATCGGCGTACCGCTTCGTCGGAGACCGCCTGTACCTCCGGACCGGCGTAGTAGGCGAGTGAGAAGGCCCGGCCATCTTTCCAACGGAGATCGTCGAGTCCAGCTCGATCGAGCGATGCGAAGACTTCGTCGGCGGCCGCGCCCATGGACTCGCACCCTAGACCGACCTGACTACGGTGAAACCATGCTCGATCACCAGCAACCCTCACTCGTCACCCTCGAGCAGATCAACGAGTTCATCGGTGGTGCGTTCGCCGGCAACGCCAACTCGTGCGAGGAGATCTCCTTCGGCACCGCAGTGGCCGTGATGTACCCGAATCCCAACACTCTTCGCCCGGGCAAGATCATCAGTGGGCCGACGGTCTTCGGTATCTGCGACGCCGCACTGTTCTACGCCGCGTTGAGCTGCACCAGTTTCGAGCCCATGACCCTCACGAGCGAGATGTCCATCCGGTTCCTCCGTCCCGCCAGGGGAGAGGTCATCCGGGCCCGCGCCCACGTCCATACGGTCGCCGGTCGAAACATCGTCGGTTCGGTGGTGGCCTGGACCGACGACGAGACCAAGCCCGTCTCCGTCGCGCAAGGCACGTACGTCCGACCCAAGGGCTCGTCGTCTACGGTCGGCTCATGAGTTCGAACGACAAACCCAGCATCGACATTCCCGCCGGCGATCCGCCCGCCGATCTCGTGATCGAGGATCTCACGGTGGGAGAGGGCAAGGAAGCGACCGCCGGAGTCCGACCCGTCATGCACTACGTGGGAGTCGCCTGGAGCAACGGTCGCGAGTTCGACTCGTCGTGGGACCGACGCGAGCCGTTCTCGTTCCGACTCGGTGCCGGAGAGGTCATCGGAGGTTGGGATCAGGGCGTGGCCGGTATGCGAGTCGGCGGTCGTCGACGACTGACGATTCCGCCACATCTCGGCTACGGCAGCCGTGGCGCCGGGGGAGTCATCAAGGGCAACGAGACCCTCGTGTTCGTGGTGGACCTGCTGGATGTCCGCTGATCTTCAGCCCATCCGTAAGTGACATAACGGAGATTATAGGCTAAAGCCACCAGGCTCACGGGCGAGGAATGCCGTGCGGACTGGTCGGATGCACGGTCCGGTCCCGCAGTGGCCGGGCGGCCTCCATGAGCCACTCCAAGGCCTCTCGCAACGACGTCGCCGTACTTCGTTTGCTCGCCAGTTCGCGTTCGGTGTCGTCCACCGCGCACGACAACACGTACAGGTCGTCGTACAACGTGTCGAGTTCGGTGCGGGCCACCACGAGCTCGTCCTCGCTGATCTGAAGTTCGCGGGCCCGCTGGCGTCCCACCCAGTCCCATTGACGGCACGCCTGGCTGCAGAACTCCTTGCGCCGACCCGGTCCGGTCTGTTCGGGGATCACGCGGCGGCAGTATCGGCACCGCGGACCCTGCAGTGCCCGCGCCCTCGACCCATCCGATGATTTCGTCATGACGAAATCATCGTCGTCGTCGGAGCCTCGGCGGCGGATCCACGACGCGGTCGCGGCGTAACCGACAGACTGCAAGACATGAACCAGGTTCCGGCGAGTCCCGAACGTCGTTTCGCGAGCGACAACAACGCCGGTGTCCACCCTCGTGTCCTCGAGGCCATCACTGCGGCGAACTCGGGTCACGCGACGGCGTACGGAGACGACCCTTGGACACATCGGGCCGAGGCGGTCTTTCGCGAATTGTTCGGCGCACCGGTCGAGACCTTCATGGTGTGGGGTGGAACCGGCGCCAACGTCATGGCCCTGGCCACCATGCTCTCCCCCGCCGGTGCGGTTCTGTGCACCGATGCGGCTCACATCAACGTCGACGAGACCGGAGCGCCCGAGCGAGTCCTCGGCGCGAAGTTGATCGACGTCCCTCACGACAACGGTCGGTTGCATCCCGAGCAGATTCGTGAATACGCGCACTTCACCGGCGTGATGCACCACGTGCAACCCAGCGTTCTTTCCATCACTCAGAGCACCGAATGGGGCACCTTGTACTCACCCGAGGACATCGGTGTTCTGTGCGACACGGCGCATTCGATGGGCATGACCGTCCACTTGGACGGCGCGCGGATCGCCAACGCCACTGCGGCCCTCGGCGGAACCGTCGAAGCACTGCGTGCCTTCACCATCGACGCCGGCGTCGACGTCGTCTCTTTCGGCGGAGCGAAGAACGGCATGATGCACGGCGAGGCCGTCGTGTACCTCGATCCCTCTCTGGCCCGATCGGCTCCCTACGTTCGTAAGCAGGTGACCCAACTCCCGTCCAAGGTCCGGTACATCTCGGCCCAGTTCGTGGCCCTGCTCGAGGACGGACTCTGGATCAAGAACGCGACCCATGCGAACCGAATGGCGACCCGGTTGTTCGAGCAGGTCGCCGGAATCCCGGGTGTCGGACTGTCGGGTCCCCCGGCGGTGAACAGCCTGTACCCGGTCCTTCCGGTGGACCGGATCGATCCCCTGCGCGACTGGTCGTTCTTCTACGACTGGAGCGTCCACGACCACCAGGTCCGCTGGATGACCTCCTGGGACACGACGGCCGCCGACATCGACGCCTTTGCCGAGGGTGTCGCCCACTTCCTGGCCTGACCATCGGCCGAGTCCGGGTCCACGCCACCCCTCCCCCAGTTCGGTCCCTTCCACGGGACGCGTCCGACGCACGTCACAAAATCCCTAATTGACCATCTGGTTAGTTACCCCTAACTTGCCGTTGTCGCCCTGGGGAGGGCGCAGGCAATGGGGGTTCGTGTGGCCGTAGTCGACATCGTCATCACCCGTCGGCAAACC
>SYCI01000163.1 GCA_005787035.1 Actinomycetota bacterium
CCGGTGTCGGGCTGGGAGATCAGCAACTGGTCGATGTCGACACCGATGGAACGGGCATAGACCGGATCCATGGCGTGCTCGGCGTCGATGTAGGCGCAGACACCACCATTGCGCTGAGCCTCGGCCACCACGTGCATGGCGAGGGTCGACTTACCCGACGATTCGGGTCCGAAGATCTCGACGACGCGGCCACGGGGCAGGCCACCCACGCCGAGGGCGATGTCGAGGGCGAGAGCCCCGGTGGGGACGGTTTCGATGCCCTTGAAGCTCTGCTCTCCCATCCGCATGATCGACCCCTTGCCGAACTGCTTGTCGATCTGGGCGAGGGCCATGTCGAGGGCCTTGGCGCGGTCTGTGCTCATGTGTCTGCCTTTCTGGGTTCTGGTCTAGATGTTCTGATTGGTCGTGGTGCGGACCCTATGGAGGGGGTGTGGCACGAAGACCGCTGCTGCCGGCGAGCCGGTGGGCTGAATGACACGAGCGTAACTACGAACAGGCGTTCGGTCAAGCATTCGACCGAACATGTGATCGGTCGGGGAAGGAGAACGCTCGTGGCTGGTCAGGCGCCCAGACGGTCGGCGGTCGGATCGCCCGGCTCGTCGGGGTCGAGTGGGCGGACGCGCAGGTCGATGGCCATCCAGACGGTGTGGGTCAGGGGCCACGTCGCCAAGGGGAACACCACGGCGGCGGACGCAAGGATCACGTACAACTTCAGGACCGGTACATCGGGAACGGTCAGTGCGACGGCGATGCCGACGGCGGCGATCACGAGCGAGACGTTCACGACGAGGGCGATGGTGAGCGATCCGAGTTCGTGACCGTCGACTCCGCGCGTACGACGAAGTCCGCAACGAACACACGACTCCCCCTGCGCGAACCAACCGTCGAACCATGCCCGGCGATCACCACACAACGGACAACAGCGCAGAACCGCTCGTCGCAACATACGCGCGAAGGGAACGATTCGATCCGTCGTGTCGACAGGCACCATCGAACGAGCGCCGTTCGGCCGCGACTACGCCGTGAGTTGTTCGACGAAGTCCGCGAAGACCTCGGCGTACACGAGCGCGTCGGCTTCGGTGTGCATGATCGAGATCAACCACTGCTCGTCGAGACCCGGCGGAAGAAGAATGCCGCGGTTGATGCCGTGGATCCATTGGGCGAAGGCAAGGTCGAAATCGGTGGCCTTGTAGTCGCGATAGTTACGAATCGGCTCGGCCGACCACGTGACACAACCTTTGGCGCCGAACTGGATCGAGTGCGCCGGCAATCCGGCGTCGTCGATGATCTCGTTACAGGCGTCGACGAGTTTGGTGTTGCGCATGATCGTGGCGTTGGTGGCATCGGGCGTGCAGACCTCGGTCAGGACCGCGCGGGCCGCGGCCATGCACAAGGGGTTGCCGTTGTACGTGCCCAAGTGAATGACCCGACCACTCGTGATCTGGTCCATGTATTCGCGCTTGCCACCGAAGGCACCGAGGGGTAGGCCACCACCGATCGACTTGGCCAGCGCCACCAGATCGGGGGTCACACCGAGCACTCCGGTCGCGCCACCCCAGCCCGCCGTGATGCCGGTCTTGACTTCGTCGAAGATCAGCAGCGTGCCGTAGCGCTCCGTGATCTCACGAACCGCCTGCAGGTATCCGGGTTGCGGGAGGCAGATGCCGATGTTCTCCATGACGGGCTCGACGATGAAACACGCGACGTCGCGGTTCTTGAGCGCCCGCTCGAGTGCCTCGGGATCGTTGTACGGCACGACGATCGTGTCGCCGAGAACCGCTTGGGTGATTCCCGCCGTTGCCGGCACCGACAACGGCGCATCGGCCGGACCTGCTTCGGCGATCTTGGGCTTCATGGAGATCATGACCTCGTCGTGATGTCCGTGATAGCCACCCTCGACCTTGACAATCTTGTCGCGACCGGTCGCCCCCCGGGCGACACGAATGGCGTCCATGGTCGCCTCGGTGCCCGAGTTCGTGAACCGCCACATGGGCAGGCCATATCGAGCACCGAGTAGTTCGGCGACTTCGGCGTTGTTCTCACTGGGTGTCACGAAGAGGGTGCCGTGATCGAGTTGGGCCTCGATGGCACCCCGGACGACCGGGTGCACATGACCACTGAAGAGAGCACCGAAGCCCATGTTGTAATCGACGTACTTGTTGCCGTCGACGTCCCACATGTAGGCGGCTTCGGCCGAACGTACGACCACCGGGTGCGGGTCGTACGCCTGGAAACTCGAGGGTACGCCGAGTGGCAGGACTTTGCGGGCCCGCTGATTCGCCTGCTGGGACCCTTTGGTTCGCTCCGCGTAGCGGGCGAGTTCGGCGGTGGTGATTCTCTTGGCCCGCTCCGCCAAGTCGCGGGCACTGGTGACTGAAGATTCCGTGGCCGACACGGGTATCACTCCTTCGAGATGATTCGAGGCTACCAGAGCCACCTTCTGGCTGTCACCAGCCTCTTTGTCACGGTTTTCCGGCCGACTTCGGTGCGAATCACCCTGCGTGCTGGCAGAATCGTGAGGTCCATGGTGGACGTAGCTCAGTCGGTTAGAGCGTCAGGTTGTGGCCCTGAAGGCCGGGGGTTCGATTCCCCTCGTTCACCCCAAAGTTCGACGTGATCGGTTCCGACGTCGTCGCTCTCGCCGCAATGCTTGGGCGTCATCGAACGCTGCGCCTACACTTCACCTTTGCGTTTTGCACCTCTAGCTCAACGGCAGAGCAGTGGACTCTTAATCCATTGGTTCAGGGTTCGAATCCCTGGGGGTGCACCACTCAGCCGCGGTCGATCCGACTGATCTCGACCGCTACCTGTGCCGCCACCGCGGCATTGTTCTCGGCCAGCGCCAGATTGGCCGGAACACTGCGCCCGGCCGTGGCCTCCCCTATTCGCGCGAGAACGAAGGGTGTCACGCCGGGACCAGTGATGCCGGTTTGGGCACAATGCCGGAGAGCCTGGTCGACCACCTGATCGAGTGCCTGCTGATCGAGTTGATCGGCTTCGGGAATCGGCACGGTGAGCAGGGTCCCCCCACGCGACCGTGCTCGATGTGATGTCGCGACCTCGGCGGCCGAGTCGACCCGATGCGCAACTCGCAGACCCGACGTCCGCGTGTAGAAGGCCGGGAACCAGTCGTGGCACCAACCGAGAACCGGAACACCGATCGTCTCGAGATGTTCGAGGGTGCGGGCCAGATCGAGGAAGGCTTTCGCGCCGGCGCAGACGGTCACGATGTCGTACCGGCCGATGGCATCGAGGTCGGCCGACACGTCACCGGTGACCTCCGATCCTCGGTGCACGCCACCGATCCCGCCGGTGGCGAACACCGAAATGCCGGCCACGGCCGCGATGGCGAGCGAGGCGGAAACCGTCGTGGCACCAAAGGCCCATCGTTGCGCCACCGCCACACCGAGATCACGCTCGGCGGCCTTGTGCGCCGCACCGAGAATGCGCTCGTGTTCGTCTGGCTCCAGGCCGGCGCGCACGGTGCCGTCGAGGACCGCGGTGATCGCCGGCACGGCTCCAGTCGCGCGGATCACCTTCAGACAACGATCGAGAGCCTCGGCATTGGCCGGCGAGGGCAGTCCGAGATGGGAAAAGATCGTCGACTCGAGGGCGACCACCGGACGGTGATCGCGCACGGCATCACGCACCTCGTCCGACATCAGGACCTTCATAACGGCGACAGTCTCTCATCCCGCACGAAACGACTCACCGCTTCGACGTGGTGCGTGTGCGGGAACAGATCGAGAACTTCGGTGTACTCGAAGCGATAACCCGCGCGCGCGAGCAGTCCCACGTCACGGCCGAGTGAAGCCGGATCACACGACACGAGCACCAACACGGGTGCCTTGGTGGCGGCCACCACCGCCACCGCCGCGGCACCGAGTCCGGTCCGGGACGGATCGGCGACAACCACCGAGGCCGGAACCGGCCGCCACCGGGCGACTTCGGATCTCACGATCGTGGCCGGACGATCACGCAGGTTGACCTTGGCGTCCGCCACCGCCGACGCATTCGACTCGACGACGATCACCGGGTGGTCGGCGGGTACGACGGTGAGCGCGAACAGACCGACTCCTCCGTAGAGATCGATCACCGGATCCGAAGTCCAGATGGTCGGATCACCCGCCGCGCGGCGAACCGCGCGCACGAGTGCGGTGGCACCGGTGGCCGAGGCCTGGAAGAACGATGCGGCCGACACGCGCAAGCGATGACCATCGATCTCTTCGTGCACCACTCCTTGCGGACCGACCTCGGTTCGTGCGGGCACGGCACCCAGCGCCACGTCGCTCGGCTCCCACCAAACCGACCGTTCGCCGCTGGCCGTGGCGACACGAAGACTGACTTCTTCAATGCCCGAACGCGCGCCGGGTGCGAGCGAGTGTCGCAACTCGCGCAGTGCAGGGTGGGCCACCAGACAATCGTCGACCGACACGACACGATGACTGCCCTGAGCACGAAAGCCGAGCGCTCCGTGGTCATCGATCGCCCAACGCATCGTCGTGCGGCACGAGTCGAGTGGAAGATCGTCGGGACAGTCGAGCACGAGCGGATCGGTCGCCTTTCCGAGTCGCACCAGAGATTCGAACACGATGTCATGTTTGATCTTCCGCTGAAGATCGACTGCTGCATGCTGCAGATCGCATCCACCACAACCCGACGCGACGTACGCGCACGGAGGTTCGACCCGACGATCGTTGGCCTCCACGATCCGAACGATCTCGGCCCGTGCGTAATCCTTCGATTGCTTGATGATCCGGATGGCCACGAGTTCACCCGGCAAAGCCCGTTCGACGAACACCACGCGGCCGTCGGGCAGACGGCCCAGCCCGTCGCCCTCGGCTACCACCTTGTCGATGCGTACGGTGATCTCGTCGAGGGTCATCTCGTTCCGAGGTTAGAGGTTCGCTGGGCTAGCGTTCGGTCGTGGCCCTGCCGATCCAGATCGTTCCTTCGGTCCTGCCGTGTGATTTCGCCCGTCTCGGTGGGGAGATCGAAGCACTCGACCGAGCCGGCGTCGATCACTTCCAGTGGGACGTCATGGATGGCCAATTCGTGCCGAACCTCACCTTCGGGCCCGATGTCATCGCTGCCGCGCGCCGACACACCGACAAGCCCTTCGAGGCCCACCTCATGGTGCTGACTCCCGATGTTCTCGCCCACCGTTACGTGGAAGCCGGTTGCAGCCGACTCATCGTTCACGTCGAGGCCTGCCCTCATCTCCATCGAACTCTCGGCAACATCGCGTCACTCGGCGCAGCACCGGCGGTGGCTCTCAATCCGCACACCCCGGTGAGCGCGATCGAGCACGTTCTCGATCTGGTCGACATGGTCCTCGTGATGACGGTCAATCCTGGTTTCGGCGGTCAGTCGTACATCGCGACCATGGAGCCCAAGATCCGCGAACTTCGCGATCTCATCGGTCGACGTGGACTCGCCGACCGGGTCAACATCGAAGTCGACGGTGGAATCGGTCCCAGCACGATCGAAGGCGCAGCGTCGGCCGGGGCCAACGTTCTGATCGCGGGAACCGGGCTGTTCCGCTACACCGAGGGTCTCGAGTTCGCGGTTCGCGATTTGCGCGCTAAGGCCGAGGCCGCGCGCGCCGCCGACTGACCGAATCTCGCCCCGGCGCCGAACCGATCTGGCTCACCACCGCGCGGACGAAGTTGGCCACGAGGGCCAGTACCACGAGTCCGCCGAACACCCACACGAAGGGCAGCACCACGGCCCGAACCAAACCCCGTCGATCGTCACCGAGCGGCGCGAGGACACCGCTTTCGAGGCTGCGCCCGTCGGTGGTGAGGGTTCGCACGGCGTCCTCCAACTCGGGACAATCCACGTTCTGCTCACCGATTCCGATCACTTGGTTCCCACCGAAGAGCGGTTCGGGGTCGCGAACTTTCGACACCAGACGACCACTCGTCTGATCGACTCCGGCGGCCACGAGGTACGACTCGCCGGGTTCGAGGAACCGGACGTCTTCGCCGTAATCGACGTCGATGAGACCACCGACCGAGAATCCCTCCACCGATCCGCCACGGATCTGGCGAATCTCGAAACGGGCGGTTCGACTGTCGGATCCGACCACGGAACCGACGAAGGTGACCCGGACCGGTAAGGGGATTTCGCAACTCGCCGGAATCGTCGAGTTGGGAATCGTCGGCGCGGTACTCGCCCCCGCCGCCGCGCCGACCGTCGCGACCGAAACTGCGATCACGAACGACACGAGTACCCGGCGCATACCGTCAAACTACTGAGGTGGCGCCGAACGAAGCGTTCAGCGACCCTTGAAGACCGGCGGGCGCTTCTCGACCCAAGCCGCAATGGCCTCCGGCGTGTCCTTCGTGCTGAAGTTCACGGACTGCGCCACACCTTCGTCGTCGAGCGCCTCTTCGAACGTCACGTTCATGGCGTTGTTGAGCAGACGCTTCGACTGCGCGAGCGCGATCGGGGGTAGAGCAATGAGACGCGCCGCCCAATCGGCCACGAACGAATCGAGTTCGGCCTCCGGCACGACTCGGTTCACGAGTCCCATGCGATCGGCCTCCCGCGCGTCGATCAGATCGGCGAAGAACGCGAGTTCCTTGGCTCGATGCAGGCCTACACGACGCGGAAGGATCCACGATCCTCCACCGTCGAGCGACATGCCGCGCTTCGAGAAGATCTCGGCGAATCGCGCGGACTCACCCGCCACGACCAAGTCGCATCCGAGGGCCATGTTGCAACCCACACCGACGGCCACACCACGAACCTTGGCGATGGTGGGCTGGGGAAGTCGCGACAAAGCCATGATGACCGAGGTGACCTCGCGCATCGAGTAGTAGGAGTGCGAATGACTGCGGCCGGCGTTGTCGCCCATGGCCACGAGATCGGCTCCCGAGCAGAATTCGCCACCCGCCCCGGTGAGAACCACGACCCGGTCCGATGAGCGGTTGTAGATGTCGGTGAAGACTTCGTGGAGTTCGATCCACATCCGCCCGTTCACGGCGTTCTTGCGTTCGGGTCGGTTGAAGGTGACGGTGACCACGCCATCACTCCGATCGACTAGGATCGTCTCGTACTTCTTGGTGCTGGAATCGGTCTCGGCGCTCACCTGACCGACGATAATGACCGATATGGGATTCAACCCGTACCGGAAGTTCCGAGTCCGACGCGCCGACTACCTCTTCGTGGCCGCCGCCGTGCTGGCCGCCGCCGCGTTGGTGGCATGGGGCTTCCTTGGCTGAACGTCGACGCGCCGGCATCTGGGACGGTCTCTACGGACCGGTCGAGATCAGACGGGTCCAGCCGTACGAGGCCCGCAAGTCCTACGTGTGTCCGGGTTGCCACCGCGAGATTCCGGTCGGACTCGGTCATGTGGTCGCCGTACCGCGTGATGCGCCCGATCTACGTCGGCATTGGCATCACGCGTGTTGGCGCAATCGAGCCAAGCGCTCCTAGAACGCCCCCTCGATCACGTCGACCTGCGATCCGACCACGCACACCACATCGAACCGGACGGCTCGCCGACCGATCGGATGACCAGCCAGCCACATGGCCGCCAACCGCCGTAAACGTCGTTGCTTGTCGCGATCGACAGCGGTCGAAGGTGGACCGAAGCGATCCGAGCGACGGGTCTTGACTTCGACGAAGGCGATCACATCGGGCGTCGCCGCGATGATGTCGATCTCGCCGTGTCGACCGATTCGGTGATTGCGGTCGATCACTTCGTAACCCGCCGATTCGTACCAACGGGTGGCGAGATCTTCGCCCCGCCGACCCTCGATCTGATTCGACGCGGTCAGGCCCGATCGAGGTCGCTGACTTCGTCGCGCGGAAGTTCCTCGACGTTGACGTCCTTGAAGCTCAGGATCTTCACCTTCGGCACGAACCGGCTCTTGCGGTACATGTCCCACACCCACGCGTCGATCAACTCCACTTGGATCAGCGGCCGAGCCGAATCGCCGCTCACGGTGACGTCGACCTTGTTGGCCAGATAGAAGCGACGCTCGGTCTCGACGGCGTAGCGAAACATCGCGGCCACGTCTTGATACTCCTGCGCCAACTGGAGCTCACGCTCGGCCTCGAAGTCCTCGAGGTCGTCAGTGCCCAATGAAGAGGTCCTTGGTGAGGACGATCAGAAGTCGCGCTTCTCGCGGACCTTGGCTGCCTTGCCGGTCCGGTCGCGCAGGTAGTAAAGCTTGGCGCGACGAACGTCGCCCTTCTTGACGACTTCGACCTTGGCCACGCTCGGGCTGTGCACCGGGAAGGTGCGCTCCACGCCGACGCCGTAGCTCACTTTGCGAACGGTGTAGGTCTCCTGGACGCCCGAGCCCTGACGGGCGATCACGTTGCCCTGGAACACCTGGACGCGCTCCTTGCCACTTTCGACCACGCGGACGTGGACCTTGAGTTCGTCGCCGGGGCCGAACGCCGGGATGTCGGAGCGCAGATTCTGCAGGTCAACGATGTCGGTGGTCTTCATGGTGTCGTCCTCGATCGATGGAACCGGCGGGTTCCGGGAACCGCTCAAGGATACGGGACGGCAGGGAACTCTTCCAACAGACGTAGATCCTGCTCAGAGAGTCCGCCCCGGGCCTCGATGAGGTCGGGTCGGGCGGCGATCGTGCGGTGGAGCGCCTGCGCCAGACGCCAGCGGGCGATTCGGGCGTGATCTCCGCTCTTCAGGATCTCGGGCACACCCCAGCCCCGGAATTCCGCCGGGCGGGTGAACTGTGGCTCTTCGAGGAGTCCGTGTTCCCCGAAACTCTCAGTCACCGGACTCTCGTCGTTACCCATGGCCCCGGGCAGAAGACGCGTCACGGCCTCGATCACCAGACACGCGGCCACTTCGCCGCCCGACAGCACGACGTCACCCACGCTGATCTCACCGTCGATCAGATGCTCGACCACCCGGTGGTCGACACCTTCGTAACGTCCGCACAGAAGGCTGAAACCGTCGCCCGTCGCGAGTTCTTCGGCGAAGCGCTGGTCGAAACGACGCCCTCCCGGGCTGAGGAGCAGAAGTGGGCGCGGGGGCTGAGCGGCTTCGACCGAGGCGAAAATCGGCTCGATGCGCATCACCATGCCGGCACCACCGCCGTAGGGCGAGTCGTCGACCGTCCGATGGACGTCGGTGGTGTGTTCGCGCAGATCATGACACCGCAGATCGAGCAGACCGTTGTCGCGCGACTTGCCGAGCAAACTCTCCCGACAGAACGAATCGACGAGATTCGGGAAGATCGTGAAGACGTCGACTCTCACCGGTCGTCCTCCAGATCGAACAGACCCGACGGGGCGTCGACCAACACCACGAACCGATCGCCGTCACGCTCGACGCGACTCACGAAACGGGCCGGCACGAGAGCGCCCGATTCGAGTTCGAGCAGATCGTCGGCCGGATTGGCGACGACACCGATGCACCGACCGCGCTCGGTGCCGCCGATTTCACGAACCGATGCGCCGATGACCTGATGGACCCACACCGCGTGTGGGTCGTCGATCGGTTCGGCCCAGATCGTGCAGTTGACGAGCGACTCGACGGCGGCGCGATCGGTGTGCGCCTCGAGGACCACGACCCAACGATCGGCCATGCGCTTGGCCGACTCCACCACGAGCCAGCCGCCCGCCCAGAGTCGACTCCCCGGCGCCACACGTTCGTCACGGTCGGTCGACAGCGAAACGTAGATCTGCCCCTTGAGTCCGTGCGGTCGACCGAATCGACCGACTTCGAGCAACCCGGCCGGGCGGGACTCGGTCATGACCGAGGGTTCGTCAATCGACGAAGTCGATGTCGACCTCGCTGCCGTCCTTGGCGGCGGCGGCGCGCACGAGGGTGCGAATGCTCTGCGCCGTGCGGCCACGGCGCCCGATCACGCGGCCGAGATCTCCGGGACCGACCTTGACTTCGAGCTTGGCACGGTTGCGACCCTCGACCTCTTCGACGCTCACCGCGTCGGGATCGTCGACGATCGAGCGCACCACGTGGGTGAGAACGGCCATGGCCGTCGGCGAGGCGATCTGATTCGGATCGGTCACGACAGGTTCCGACCGATCACTTGCCACGGGCGGTGGTGAACTGCGCCCACGCACCCGAGATCTCGAGCAACTTGCGCACGCGCTCAGTGGGCTGGGCGCCCTTCATGAGCCACGCAACGGCCTTGTCGTTGTCGATGTTGAGACCCGACGGCTCGAGGCGCGGGTTGTACTGACCGATGATCTCCAAGAACGCGCCGTCGCGGGCCGCGCGGCTGTCACTCGCGATCACGCGGTAGTGAGGCTGCTTGGTCTTTCCGACTCGGGTGAGGCGCAACTTGACGGACATTCGGCGAAACTCCTGCTGGGACGGGGCGGATCAGACAACTGACCCGTCCACGGGAACCCTGTGAGGTTAGCGGTGTCCCCCGCCGACCCCCAACGCCCTACCGCGACGGCGGGAAGGGGAATCCGCCCTGATCGGGCAGGCCGGCACCGCCGGGCAGACCACCCAGACCGGCCAAGGCGCCGAGACCGGCACGCTTGCCCTTCTTGCCGCCGAGGCCGCCCATGCGCTTCATCATCTTTTGCATTTCGCCGAACTGCTTCACGAGACGGTTGACCTCGGCGATGCTCCGTCCGCTGCCGGTCGCGATGCGCTGACGACGGCTTCCGTTGATGATGTCGGGCTTGCGCCGTTCGGCCGGGGTCATGGACCGGATGATCGCCTCGATCGGCTTCAGGTCGTCGTCACCGATCTTGGCGTTCTTCAACTCTTTGGGCATCCCGGGCATCATCCCGAGCACTCCCCCGAGGGGCCCCATCTTCTTCAGCGACTGCATCTGCTCGAGGAAGTCGTCGAGGGTGAATTCGCCGTCGAGCAGGCGGGCCGCCGCCGCTTCGGCTTGATCCTTCTCGAAGGCCTTCTCGGCTTGTTCGATGAGGGTGAGTACGTCGCCCATGCCGAGGATGCGACTGGCCATGCGGTCGGGATGGAACTGTTCGAAGGCATCGAGCTTCTCGCCGGTGCTGGCAAAGGCGATCGGTCGACCGATGACTTCTTTGACCGAGAGAGCGGCACCACCGCGCGCGTCACCGTCGAGCTTGGACAGGATCACTCCGTCGATCGCGAGGGTCGCGTGGAAGGCCTCGGCCACGCTCACCGCGTCCTGACCGGTCATGGCGTCGATCACCAGGAACGTGTAGTCGGGTTCGATGGAATCCGAGATCCGACGGATCTGCTCCATCATCTCGCCGTCGATCGCGAGACGACCTGCGGTGTCGACGATCAGGACGTCCTTGCCGAGTCGCCGCGCTTCGGCCAAGCCCTTGGTGGCCGTGGCCACCGGATCGCCGGGTTCGCTGAAGACCGGAACGTCGATCTGTCCGCCGAGAGTTCGCAACTGCTCGACGGCGGCCGGACGTTGGAGGTCGGCGCCGACGAGCAGCGGATGCCGACCCTGCGACTTGAACCAACGCGCGAGCTTGGCCGAGTTGGTGGTCTTACCCGAACCCTGCAGACCGGCCATGAGGACCACGGTCGGTGGCTTGCTCGCGTACGAGATCTTCAGGGTCTCGCCGCCGAGGATGGCGGTGAGCTCGGCGTTGACGAGTTTGACGACCTGCTGACTCGGATCGAGGGCTTTCGACTGCTCGATACCGACGGCGCCTTCGCGGATGCGCGCCACGACGTTGCGGGCCACCGTAACGTTGACGTCGGCCTCGAGGAGAGCCGCGCGGATCTCCTTCAGGACCTCGTCGACATCGGCCTCCGACAGGCGACCCTTGCCGCGGATCCGCTTGAAGATCCCTTCGAATCGATTGGAGAGATTGTCGAACATCAGGTGGTCAGGCTACCCACCACTCGATTCGTCACCCGATGAGAACTTCGGTGACCAACCCGTCGACGATCGTCAGATTCACGCGATCCTCACGGAAGTCCATGGTGAGCGGGAAAGTCTCGCCATCGCGAGCCGCGACACGCACCTGCCAGCCGTTGTCCTCGGCCTGCTTGGTGGCTTCGTCTTCGGCGAGTCCCACGAGCGATTCGGCTTGCGCCGGCGTGATCGCGCCCGCCGGCAACTCGCCGGCCGGCGAGGTCTCGACAGGCAGCGGCTCGGCCACCGGGGGCTCTTCCATGACCGGCGGCATCATGTCGGGGGCGACCTGTTCCATGTATTCATCGGGAATGGAAGCCACGACGTAACGCGGCACATACCCCCACTCGTCCTCGGCGGCGATGAACGCGTAGCCGGGGACGAGGTAGGTCTCACCGTCGACACCCCACAGGTACACGTATTCCTGTTCGACCGACTCGATGGTCACGGTGATGGTCTCGACCGGAACGGTGTCGTCGACCGGAACGGTGTCGTCGATGATCACGGTGTCGTCGACCGGAATGGTGTCATCGACGGGAACGGTGTCGACCACGCTGTCGGTCGGCGCATCGGTCGTGGGCACGGTCGTGGTCGGTTCGTCGACCGGAACGGTGTCGTCGAGAATCACGGTGTCGTCGACGGACCCTTCGATCGCCGAGCCGTCACCGGAGGCCGCACCGACTTCGGCGGTTGCGACATCGTCGACCGCGATACCGCCACCTCGGTACATCGGACCCCACGAGCCGCTGTACTGCTCACGCAACCGCTCGAGTCCGGCTTCGGTGCCGATCTGCGGATAGTCGTCCAGCTTCTCCGGTTCGGCGAGGTAACCGCCGGCGTAGGTGATCCGACCGTTCTCACCGAACGACGCATTGACGATGAGCGACGAACGTACGTCGTCGATCTTCACGTAACCCGTGACACCAGCGGACCATTCATCGGCCCATGTCTCGAGGATCAGTTCGTCCCTCGAGTATCCGAGATCGGAAGCCAACTTCAAGAAGAGATCTTCGGCTTCGGACTTCGACGGCACGTTCACCGGCGGTTCGATCTCGACGGGTTCGCACGGAGCGATCACTTCGGTGTCGACGGTTGCGCCACTCGAGTCGACCGATCCCGACTCACCGCTCCCCATCGCCGGTTCGACGCAGGAAACGCCGGGCGTCGCCATCGCCATCCAGCCCTCGCTGTACCACCAACTGAGCATCGCATCGGACGACACGCTCAACGAGGGGCCCGAACCGTCGTCGGGGCCGACCATCCACGTGGTCCATTCGTATTCGGTTCCGGGATCCGAGGTGTTCTTGGCGAAGTCACCATCGACTCCGAACGCGTCCTTCAATTTCGAGAGTTCCGATGCCGACGGTTCGGCCCCCGGACGGAACACCCATGCACTCAGGTCACCATCGAGCGCAGGCAGATCACCGGCGACCTCGAACTTCCACTCGGTCGGGTAATACATCGACATCTTCGAATCGGCGGCCGCCGATTCCATGGCCCCACCGACCGGAGACGCCTGCTGACCGACTCGCAGGACGGGGGGATTGCCCGATGAATCGGGGTCGTCCCCGCACGCCGAGAGCAAGAGGGCGGTGAGCACGACGGGGACCGAGGCCTTGATCATCCTCGAAACGGTAGGGGCTGCTGGGTTGGTTCGCATGTCACTACGACGACGCGGTACCCGTGTTCGGTTCCCGGATTTACGTCATCGGTCGAACAGGGCGTCGACGAATTGCTCCGGATCGAAGGCCACGAGGTCGACGATGGTTTCACCGAGGCCGACCAATTTGACCGGAAGTCCGAGTTCGGTCTCGATGGCGAACACGATGCCGCCCTTGGCCGATCCGTCGAGTTTGGTCAGAACCACACCCGTCACGCCGGCCGCTTCGGTGAATTCGCGCGCCTGTGCGAGCCCGTTCTGACCGGTTGTGGCATCGATCACGAGCAACACCTCGGTCACCCGTCCCGGCTCCCGGTCGGCCACCCGGCGGACCTTGCGCAGTTCGTCCATGAGATTCGACTTGTTCTGCAGGCGACCCGCGGTGTCACCGATGACGAGGTCGGCCCCACGCGCCTTGGCCCGTTGGACTCCGTCGAACACGACCGAACTCGGATCACCGCCTTCGGCGCCGCGAACGAGTTCGGCCCCCGAGCGCTCAGCCCACGTGCCGAGTTGTTCGGCGGCCGCCGCCCGGAACGTGTCGCCGGCCGCGAGCACGAGCGAGCGACCGAGGGCGGACTGTTGGGCGGAGATCTTGCCGATCGTGGTCGTCTTGCCCACGCCGTTGACGCCGACCACCAACCACACGTTCACGAGGTCCTGGGACCGCAGCGCGTCGTCGAACGTCAGCGACCGGTCGGCGACTGCGAGTCGCGACTTCATGTCGGCGCGCAATGCATCGATGAGTTCGTTCGGGTCGGTCAGTTCCTTGGCCCGTACGCGTTCACGCAAGGGATCGAGGAGCGAATTGGTGATGCCGAGGCCGAGATCGGCCCGCAGGAGCGCTTCCTCCAAGTCGTCCCATGTGTCGTCGGTGATCCCGGCCCGCGCTCGCACTCCACCGAGCGCTCCGGCCATGACGGCCGCCGCCTTGCCCATGCGCTCACGAAACGTCGGTGGACGTTCGACCTCGGCGACGACGGGCTCGGTGATCTCGGGCTCGGCGATGGTCGTATCTGGCTCGGCAAGCTCGACGATCTCGGGCTCGACTCGCGGCGGGGGTGCTGGTTCGAGGACCGTCGGCTTCGACGCCACGGTCGGTTCGAGGGTCGTGGCTCCCGATCCGCGACGACGATTCAGCAACACGACGCCCAAGCCGAAGACCACGGCCACGACGAGGAGGACGATGAGGAGCGCCTGCGTGTTCATGACAAACCTGTTCTATCGGTGGGTTCGGGAGACGATGGACGTCAGGAACCGGTGACGGACTTCTCGGTCACGACCTTGGAGGATCCACCCGGCTGCATGCTCACACCGAGCAGGCAATCACCGGCTTCCATGGTCCGCTTCTGGTGACTCACGATCAGGAGTTGGGCTTCCTGACGGAACTCCTTGATCAGACCGAGGAAGCGATGCAGGTTGACGTCGTCGAGGGCCGCCTCGACTTCGTCCATCACGTAGAACGGCGACGGACGACTCCGGAAGACGGCGAAGAGGAACGCCAGCGCCGTGAGGCTTCGCTCACCACCCGACAGCAGGCTCAACTTCTTCACGTTCTTGCCACCAGGTTTGGCTTCGACCTCGATACCCGTCTCCAGCAGGTCGTCGGGGTTGGTCAGCACGAGTCGGCCGCTGCCACCCGGGAAGAGCAAACCGAACAACTGCGTGAAGTTGGTACTCACGTCGGCGTAGGCCGCGGCGAAGACCTGCTGGATCTCATTGTCGATCGCCGCGATCACCCGGGTCAGTTCGCGACGTGTGTTGCGGACGTCCTCGAGTTGGGCTTCGAGGAACGTGTGACGCTCCTGGAGTTCGGTGAACTCCTGCAAGGCGAGCGGGTTGATCGGCCCCATGAGTCGGAGTTCGCGTTCGAGGTCGCGCACGCGAGCTGGCGCGCTGATCCCCTCGGGTAGCTCGGGCATCTCGGCGACTTCGGCCACCTCGGGCTCCACGTCGAGGTCGCGACGCAACATCTCGACCGTGCCCTCGAGACGGAGTTTCACCTCGGCCTCGTCGACCTCGTTGCGGCGCGAAACTTCGCGGAGCTCCTCGAGTTCGCGCTCGGAGGCCGAACGTGAGCGACGCATCTCGTCGAGTCGACCGGCGAGAGAGCGCACTTCATCGCTCTGCCGACGACGGCGCTCGTGAAGATCGGCGAGGCGGGCCTCGATGGTCTGCCGGTGGGCCTCGACGATGGTCGACAGACGTTCGGTCGCGAGAAGGATCCGTTCGATGCGTTCACGATGTCCGGCAACTTGCGCACGCGCCTCGGCATCGGATTCGAGACGGCGTTCCACATCGGCCAATCGGTCCTCGAGGAACTGCTTGCGCTCGAGCAAGCCGGCCGAACGAACTTCGAGATCCCGCCGCCGACCGACGAGTAGCGCGGCTTTGGCCTCCATCGATGCTCGGGCCTCGCCCCGGACGCGCGCCGCCTCGGCTTCGGCTGCTTCCTCGCGTTCCAACGAGGGCATGATCCGGTCGAGTTCGGACACCCGACCACGCTGACCGACGAGACGCTCCTCGAGTTCGCGGCGGGTGACATCGAGCCCTTCGATCTCCGATGCGTGTTCACGCCGTTCGCTCTGAGCCCGCGCCAACGCCTCGCCGGCCGCCGTGAACGAAGCGTCGTTGGCGTCGAGTCGCTTCTGAACGTCGAGTTCGACCGCGCGCGCCGACTGCTGAGCCGACGATGCATCGCGCACCGCCTGCTCCCGACGCGCGAGTTCGGCCCGCGCGGTCTCGGCGCGGGACAGTGCGTCGTCGAGCGCCGACGCCGTGGCGCCGTCGCTTGCGGCTCCGATGCGCCAACCACTCGAAGTGAAGCGGTCACCTCTCGCCGTGACGGCGATGACCGTCGGGTCGCCGATCACGGCATCGACGGCTGCCGTCCAGTCGTCGACACGGATCGCCGGAGCGAGCAACGACTGCACCAACTTGGTGACGTCGGCCCGTGACGACCGGACGTGGTCGGCCACCGATTCGGCACCGGCTGGCCGACGCGTCGGCGCGTCGGGGAAGTTCGCGTCGAGCGACAACACTGCACCCGAAGCATCGGTCGAACGCAGACGCTGCAGGGCCCGCCGCGCTGCGCCGGCGTCGGCCACGATGACCGCCGACAACGCCTCACCGAGCGCCGCCTCGACGGCGAGATCCCAACCTTCGTCGATCTGCACCAGATCGAGCAGAGTTCCGACCACACCTTCGACGTCGCGCAGACGCTCGGCACCGGCCCGCGCCCGCGCACTGTCGAGCGCGAGTTGCAACGCCTCGGCCCGGGCTTGCCAGCGCGACGATTCGGCCGTGGCTTCGGCTCGCGCGGTCACAGCAGCCTCGTATTCGGCCTCCGCGGTCAGTCGACGGGCCTCGGCTTCGGTGACCTCGGCGACCAGAGGGACTTCGTCGGACTGCGCGCGCTCGAGTTGTTCGCGCAGACGCGTGATCTCGACCTCGAGTCGGGCATCTCGTTCGGAGAGGGTCTCGAGACGCGAATTCACCCGACGGAATTCGCCCTCGGTCGATTCGAGCGCGGCGCGCAAGGTTCGAAGTTCACCGCGCACTTCAGCGGCCGCGCTCGACGCCGACGCCGGTGACGAGAGGCCGTCGAACAGCGTGGCGGCCGCGGCGCGTTCGCCTTCGAATGCCGCTTCGTCGTGGGCCAGAGCCTGACCTTCGGGTTCGAGGCGGCCGATCCCGCTCAGGACGTCGTCGAGTTCGGTCCGGAGTTGCGAGGCATCGGCTTCGAGCGACGCCACGACGCCCGAGTCCATGAGTTGTCCCCGATCGCGTTCGTACGAACGACGTCGCTCCACGAGAAGCATGGCGATTCCCCGTGCCCGCTCCCGGAGCTGTTCGACGCGCACGAGTTCGTCACTCAGACCGCTGTCGCCGCGGGCGGTGAGTTCGGCCTCGGCGGCCATGATCGACGTGTCGAGTTCGGACAGCAGACGCCGGAGTTCGGTCTCACGACGGCCCGCTTCGATGCGATCACCGGAGAGAACTTCGAGTCGACGGCGAAAGCCGGCGATCTCGCGCCCGGCGAGGAAGATTCGCAATGCATTGAGTTCGGCTACGAGGTCGCCGTGCCGACGGGCGGCCTCGGCCTGTCGTTCGAGCGGTCGCAACTGACGGCGGACCTCGCGCAACAAGTCTTGGACGCGCAGAAGGCTCGCCTCGGTGGCCTCGAGCCGGCGTTCGGATTTCTCCTTGCGCTTGCGGTACTTCAGAACACCGGCCGCTTCCTCGATGATCGAACGCCGGTCCTCGGGACGCGCATTGAGTACGGCGTCGATCTGGCCCTGGCTGACGATGACGTGTTGCTGGCGACCCACGCCGGCGTCGGACAGGAGTTCCTGCACGTCGAGGAGACGACACTGCACGCCGTTGATCGCGTATTCACTCTCACCGGTGCGGAACAGCGTGCGGCTGATGCTCACTTCGCTGAATTCGAGGGGCAGGAGTCCGGCCGAGTTGTCGAGGGTGAGGGTCACCTCGGCGCGACCGAGAGCCGGGCGCTTGGCGGTGCCGGCGAAGATCACGTCGTCCATCTTCTGGCTGCGGACCGAACTCGGCGCCTGGGCACCGAGGACCCACGCGATGGCGTCGACGACGTTCGACTTACCCGAACCATTGGGTCCGACGACGACCGTCACCCCTGGTTCGAGGTCCATGACGGTCGTGTCGGCGAAGGACTTGAAGCCTTTGAGAGTCAGCGTCTTCAGGAACACGGTGACTCGACCCTAGTTGATGACCCCAGACGGCGATCGGCTCACCGATCAGCGCTGGCAGACCGGACACCAACTGGTCGTGCGCCCGGCAACGTTGCGACTGGTGATCCGACCCCGGCCGCACGTGATGCACCTCTGGCCCGAGCGTCCGTAGACCCGATGATGTTCCTGAAACGAACCACCCTCCCCCATCAGGTCGACGTATTGCGCATCCGACAGAGTCGATCCGCCGGCGGCGATCGCTTCGGTCAACACGGAGTGAATCGCATCGTGTAGCCGGGCCGAACGCGGGTACGAAATCCGGTCGGCCGGACACAACGGACCGATACCGCTGCGATGGAGGATCTCGTCTCCGTAGATGTTCCCGATGCCGGCGATCATGTGCTGATCGAGGAGCACGGCCTTCACCGCTCGCCGCGTGGATCGCAGCTTTCGCCGCAGGTCGGCGAGGGTCAATTCACCGGCGATGGGGTCGACTCCTAGCGACATCACATCGGGCACCACCGATGGTTGCGCCGTGGGATCGAACACCACGACCTCGCCGAAGGTTCGCGGGTCGACGAATCGGAGTTCGTCGCCGCCCTCGAGCAACATCGCGACGTGCGTGTGTGGCGGGCGTTCCGACCCGGCCTCGTCGATCAGGAGTTGACCGCTCATTCGTAGATGAACCATCAGCACGTCGCCGGTGTCGAGCGGGCACAGAAGGTACTTCCCCTGTCGCTCGGCCCGTTCGGCCGTGGCGCCCTGCAACCGCATCCGGACCTCTTGGGCGCTCGTGCGTCGCACCGATCGTTCACGACCGATCCACACGTCGTCGATGCGACGGCCGACGAATCGACGGGCGAGGCCGCGCCGGACCGTTTCGACCTCGGGCAACTCAGGCACGTTCGATATCGACGCCGCGTTCGACGAGCACCCGCAATGCCGCGGCCGAGGCCTCCTGCAGCGCGACCTTCTTCGAGCGCCCACTTCCTTCACCCAGTCGTTCACCGTTCACGATCACCGCGGCGCGAAACGTCGGCTCGTGCGCCGCACCCGAGCCGTGAGTCTCGACCTGAGGCGGTCGACCGAATTCACGTGAGCAGACTCGGATGAGCAGACTCCGCGCATCGAGCTCACCGAGCCGTCGCGCGGCAACGCGCATCGGCTTGGTCACGAGTTTGCGCACGAACGAACGCGCCCGTGGCACTCCGGCGTCCAGATACACGGCACCGATCAACGCTTCGAGTGCATCGGCGAGGATCGAAGTCTTGCTCGAGCCTCCCGCTCCACGCTCACCGGCCCCGAGAAGGATCCACCGACCCAAGTCGATCCGCTCGGCCATGGCGGCCAAGGCCTCGGCGCTCACCAACGCCTTGCGGAGATCGGTCAGTCGTCCTTCGTCGAACTCGGGATACTTGGAGATCACGAGATCGGCGACCACCCACCCGAGCACGGCATCGCCGAGGAACTCGAGTCGCTCGTTCGAAGGTGCCCCACCGTTCTCGGCGCACCACGATCGGTGGGCCATGGCCCGATCGAGAAGCGTCGGATCGGCGAACGTCCGACCGGTCAGCGCCGACCACCACTCGTGGACGTCGGCGAACTCGGTCATGACCCCGACCGGAGAATCAGCGGGCTTGGAGTTGGGAATGGACGAAGTCGACGGCGTCGCGCACGGTCTTCAGATCGGCGAGGTCTTCGTCTTCGATCCGGAAGCCGACGGTCCGTTCGCTCAACTCCTCCTCGAGCGCCTCGACCAATTCGACGAGGGCGAGGGAATCGGCCCCGAGATCGTCCTTGAACGACTTGCCTTCGGTGATCGCCTCCGGGTCGAGTTCGAGGATGTCGACCAACAGGTCGCGCACGATCGTGAAGATCTGGTCCCGGTCGAGCGGATCCGGGACGACGTGGGTTTCAGCAGGCACGATTCCTCCGATGGGTCGGACCGACCACGAGTCGGTGACGACGATCGTCTCGAAATCTACTCCGACGCCGAGTCGGTATCGGGTAGCGGCGCGGCGGCGATGGCCCGTCGGATCTCGTCGACCATGCCGTGTTCGACCATGTCGGCGGCCACCTTGATCGCGTTCACGATGGCTCGCGCCGACGACGACCCGTGCGAGATGATGCACACACCGTCCACACCGAGCAGGACGGCCCCACCGGTGGAATCCGGATCGACCGCGTCGTAGAGCGGAAGAAGCG
The DNA here is from genome assembly GCA_005787035.1 of Actinomycetota bacterium. Classification (GTDB taxonomy): domain Bacteria; phylum Actinomycetota; class Acidimicrobiia; order Acidimicrobiales; family Ilumatobacteraceae; genus Casp-actino8. The sequence goes on from SYCI01000163.1 coordinate 20,409, forward strand.
CCGGCAACAGAACGTCGGCGTGCGGCTTGTACTCGGGTTTGGAGGAGAACGCCGCGAGGAGCGCTCGCACGAGGGTGCGCATTCCGCCCTCCAGGGTCTTCAGCACCACGTTGCCGGTGAAGCCGTCGGTCACCACCACGTCGACGTCGTCGGTCATGACGTCGCGACCTTCGACGTTGCCGATGAAGTTGATCCCGCCGGCCCGCGAGAGAAGTTCGTAGGCCTCCTTGCGGAGCGTGTCGCCCTTACCGGGCTCCTCACCGATCGAGAGCAGCCCGACTCGCGGCGACGCCACACCGAAGCGGTGCTTCGAATACACCGAGCCCATCTGAGCGAACTGCACGAGCCACTCGGGCTGCACCTCGGCATTGGCCCCGGCATCGATCAGAACCGTCGGCGACCCACCGGGAACCGGGATGGGTGTGGCAATGGCCGGCCGGCTGACACCTTTGATGCGACCCATTCGAAGCAAGGCCGACGCCATGGTGGCTCCGGTGTTACCGGCTGACACCATGGCCGACGCGCGTCCGTCGCGGACGGCTTCGGCGGCCCGCACGAGCGTCGAATCCTTCTTGGTACGCACCGACTTGGCCGGATCGTCGTCCATGGCGATCACTTCGGACGCCACGAACAGCGGCAGATCTCCCCCACCTTGGAGACCCTCGGGTCCGACCAGAGCGACGGGAAAACCGAGACGCGATGCTTCGAGAGCACCAGCCAGGATCTCGTCGGGGGCGCGGTCGCCGCCCATGGCGTCGACCGCGATGGGCAACATCACGCCGATTGAGGGGTGATCAGGCGTCGACTTCGACGACCACGCGGTTCTTGTACCAACCGCAGGCACCGCACACCGTGTGCGGGATCTTGGCCGCGCCACAACGCGGGCACAGGCTGCGCGAGGGCGAGCCGAGCTTCCACGCGCCAGCGCGGTGGCTACGGGTCTTCGACTTGGACTTCTTCTTCTTGGGAACGGCCACGGCACTCTCCTCGTAACAGCCCCCGAAGGCTACCGGTGGACCCGGTCAAGCCCACCCTGGACCGAGGTTCGACCACCCCGACTCAGTCGGGCAGTTGGTCTCGCAAGGCGTCGAGGGCGGCCCACCGAGGGTCGAGCGTCTCGATCACACACGAGCACGAGCCGGTGTTGAGGTCGATCCCACAGGAGGGGCAGAGCCCCCGACAATCGGGCCGGCACACCGGGGTGTCGGGCAGATCGAGCAGGACGGACTCCCGAACCATGGGCTTCAGATCGATCTGATCGTTCTCGATAGGGAAGGCGTCGGGATCGGTCAGGGTCTGTTGATAGAGCTCGCGAAGCGGCACGTCGAGGCGTCCGACGACCGGCGCCAGACAACGGCGACACTCACCGTGGAACTCCACCCGGACGTCACCTTCCACCACGACGCCGTCGGAGAGACTCGAACAGACGAGTTCGATCTCGACCGGTGCATCGGGAACGAGACGCGGATCGTCGAGCCCGACCACCGCGGCCTCGACTTCGAGTGAGATCGGTTTCTCGGTCCCGGGACGGCGGAGCAACTCGAGTGCGTTGACCAACAGCGGGTTCTTCACGAGACCTTCACCGCCTCGTCAACGACTGGAAGTGTTGTCCTGATCGAAGAACGCGTTCGACGTATCGTCGGGATTCTCGTCGTAGCCCGCATCGGCGTACATGTCGGGGAGGTTCTCCTCGTCCGCCCGATGAGATCCGATCGCGAGGCGGCGCCGGCCGGTGGCCACGGTCTTGGACAACTTGTCGAGAAGGATCTCGAACGACGCCAGGCGCTGGTCGAGGAAGTCCTCGGTCTCGTATTTGAGACGACGAGCGTCGTCCTCGGCGGCTTCGATGATCTGGCGGGCCCGCTGCTCGGCGGCCCGAACCACCTCGGCCCGCTGCACGAAGCGTTCGGCCTGAACCTTGGCGGCATCGATGATCTCGTCGGCCTCGCGCCGGGTCCGCGCGATGAACTCGTCGCGCTCCTTCATCATCATGCGCGCCTCGCGCAACTCACTCGGAAGTCGCTGGAGTGCCGTTTCGAGGAGATCGAGCATCTCGTCGCGGTCGATCTTGGGTGACGCCGACAGGGGCATGTTGGGTGCCGTGGCGATGATGTCGACCGCACGCCGTAGGAGCACGCCCGAGTCACCGAGATCGAGTTCGGCCGCCCGGTCGTACGAACCGGTGTCGTCGTCGAAGTCGTCGAATGTGGTGTTCATAAGAAATCCTGACCCGCCCGGCTCATGACCGGTTCCCCAAGATAGCCCTGATCGACTCGGCGATCGGGGCAGGGACCATGTGGTCCACCCGACCTCCGTGCTGGGCGATCTCGCGGATGAAACGACTGCTGATGAACGAATACTCGGGCCGACACGGCAGGTACACCGTTCGTACACCCGAAACCGAATGGTTGGTGTGAGCCATCTGTTGCTCGACTTCGAAATCGGCCGCCGTGCGCAGACCCTTCACGATGAACGATGCGCCGACCCTCGAAGCCGCGTCGATGGCGAGCCCCGGATGCGCCTCCACCCTGACCGTCGGGAGATGCGCGACGCTCGCCTCGATCAGTTGGACCCGCGTTGCGAGATCGATCGAGCCGCTCGGCTTTCCGGGATTGTGCATCGCGGCGATGACGACCGATCCGAAGAGTTCGACCGCCTGTTCGACCACGTCGAGATGCCCGAGGTGGAACGGATCGAAACTGCCCGGATAGAGCGTGGTCAGTGCACCACTCGCCGCCATGGCGAACACGGTACCGGTTCAGTCGGTGCTCGAACGTCGCAAGAAGGTCACCCAGGCCCGGCCGTAACGCTTGGCGCGGACGATCTCCCACCCGATCGAGGGTGACAATTCCCGGCCACTTTCGGCCACGACGAGCGCACCGGGGGCCAGACACGGTGCGATCAGGTCGAGCAGACGACCCCATTCGTCGAAGCCGTACGGCGGATCGGCCAGGACGAGATCGAACTGCCGCAATCCGGCGAGAAGCGTCGGGACGTCGCCGGCGAGAACGCTCGATCGATCGGAGACACCCAGATGTGAGATGTTCGACCGGATCGCCTCGAGAGCCCGTCGATCGCGCTCGACGAAGGTGCATCGGGCGGCCCCACGCGACAGCGCTTCGATGCCGAGCGCACCACTACCCGCGTAGAGATCGGCCACGTTGGACCCATCGATTGCTCCGAGGCTGTTCAGCGCATTGAAGAGTGCCTCACGTGCCCGGTCGGTGGTCGGTCGGGTCGCGTCGCCTTCAGGGGCCTTGATGGCTCGTCCACGAAGACTTCCGGCCACCACGCGCACATCGCCATGCTACGAGTCGCCTCGGGGCAGACTGCTCATGTGGAACCCGAAGCCGAAATCGTCTGCGTCGATTGCGGCGGTCGGTGCTTTCTCATCACACATCCGCGCGAGGACGGCACGTGGCTTCCCGGCGACGTGGTCGCGTACCGCTGCCGCGATTGTCTCGACCGCTGGGACCTCGTCCTACCCGACGAGGAGTGAGCGGCAAGGACTGCCAACGCCGTCCGCCGACTCCCATCCGTCACCCGCTTCGACGCGCCACCACGACATCGTCTTGGTCGAACACGACCTCGAAGTCGCCTTCCGGCGCAATGAGTGATTCGAAGAGCGATGTCTCCGCCGTTCCGACCTGTCGGCGATCGACGGCGATCCACTCGATCTCCGAAGGATCGGGCAATCGGTACCCGTCGTCTTCGCCCCAGTACGAAGGCACCCAAGGATTGGGCCAGTCGTAGATCTGCTCTCGGTGCGTGAGGTGCGGCAGCAACGAATACGTCGCCGTGACCGTCACGTCATCGGGAACGAGATCGACGGCTCGTCGAAGAACCGTCACCCGATCGTTCGGCGTCGACCACACCGAGTCGTTGTCGCTCCACGGGGAGTTCGACCATGCGATGTTCGAGACGATCGACGAAGCCGCCAGGAACACGATCAACGCGACCCGGATCCGTCGGAATCGCCAGAGGTTGCGCGCACCGTCGATCATGGCCACGGTCAGCGGTGCGATCATGACCGATGTGTACTGCCACCGGATCTGACGCGCGTACGGGCTGAGACCGATCACGCTCGCCAGCATCTGCGGCGCGGCCACGAGCAACTGCAACGGTGCGAGAAGTGGCGTGAGACCGAAGGGCAGGAGCAAGTCGCGATAGAAGCGGATGCGGTCCGGTTGGGTGGCGTCGGAAACCACTCGATTCGGATGGCGCACCACCTCACCGAGGACTTCGAAGGTGGTGTCGCCGTAATTGCCGTAGTACGCGCGCACGTAGAAGGGTTCGCGACCACGGTTGAAGTGCGGGATCACGAGACGCGTGGCGACGAGGTACCACACGATTCCGCCGACGACGGTGGCGAGGGCGGCCAGGCTTCGACGGCGAGTCACTGCATCGAGCACCGAGAGAGCACGGGCCTTCACGACGGCGAGGAGCGAACGCCGTTCGGACACCATCATCACCACTCCGAGCATGACCACGGCCAGTGCCGTGTCTTCGCGGGTCGACAGCGCGAGCACGAGAAAGAACGAGAACCAGCGCCAACGATCGGTGCGCGCACACCACCACGCCATGAGCATCGGGGCCACCACGAGAGCTTCGGGATGGAAGTTGGCCCAGACGATCCACTGGATCGGCGCGTACATCAGAAAAACGATCGCGAAGAACGAGCCGAGCCATGGCGAAAGGAATCGATCACGCGCGAGCAGATACACGGGAACCGCGGCGAGACCCATCACCGTTGCCTGGGCGACGTACAGAAATGCCGGACCCGCGCCCAACCAATAGAAGGGAACGAAGGCGATGACGATCAAGTTCAGATGGTGACCCCAGAACTCGAGACCGCGGACCGTCATGAAACTCTGTCCACCGCGCGACACGAGCCAGAAGGCTTGGTCGTAAATCCCCATGTCGAACGACCAGGTACCGAAATTGCGGTGATGGCGAACTCCAAGCCAACCGAAGAGAACGACGAAGCAGATGACGCCGACCCCGACGAGCCAAGCCGCCGGATGCACCGAACGCGCCCGAACGCGAAGACGATCGAGCCCCTCCACATCGCGCAGGTTAGCGAGACGGGATCAGCTCTTGAAGAGGAACTTCTCGTCTTCGGGTCGGAGAAAGAGACTCAGCTCGTCCTTCAGTTCGAGATGGTCGGAAAGAGTGACATCCGTGTCGACGATGGCGAATGCGGCCTCGCGGGCGATCTCCACGAGCTCGCGGTCACGTCGGAGCGACGCGAGCTTCAGATCACTGCGACCTTTCTGCTCCTTGTTCATGAGAGTGCCCTCACCTCGCAACTCCAGATCGGCCTCGGCGAGGAAGAAGCCGTCGTCGGACGACACCAGGGCCTCGATGCGCGGACCCATCTCGGCGACGAGGCCGGGAGTGGCTTCATCGGCGGGTGACGTCACGAGCCAGCAGACCGACTCGTGCGAACCACGGCCGACGCGTCCGCGCAACTGATGCAATTGGGCGATCCCGAATCGGTCGGCATCGAGGATCACCATGGCCGTCGCATTCGGGACGTCGACGCCGACTTCGATGACCGTCGTCGCCACCAGAACGTCGAGTCGGCCTTCGCGAAAGGCGTCCATCACCGACTCCTTGTCGGCCGACGGCATCCGACCGTGCAGGAGGCCGATACGCAAACCGGCGAGTTCGCCGCTCTCGAGACGGGCCTTGGTCTCCTCGGCCGAGGCGACTTCGAGTTTCTCGCTTTCTTCGATGAGCGGGCACACCACGTACGCCTGCCTTCCATCGGCCACGCGCTCGCGCACGTCGGCCCACACCTCGGACGACCCGAGCGGACCCACCGCGTGTCGCGTCACGATCGGCGTACGCCCGGGCGGCTTCTGATCGAGGATGCTCACGTCGAGATCGCCATAGACCGTCATGGCGGCCGTGCGCGGGATCGGGGTGGCCGTCATCACGAGGACGTCGGGGGCGCGTCCACCCTCACCACCTTTGTCGCGAAGTGCAGCCCGCTGCTCCACGCCGAAGCGGTGTTGTTCGTCGATCACGACGACACCGAGGCTGGAGAACTCGACACCCTCCTGAATGAGGGCGTGGGTTCCGATCACGATGTCGACCGATCCGTCGGCCAGCCCCGCCAACACCTCGCGCCGACGCTCTCCGGTCACGCGATTGGTCAGAAGTTCGACTCGCACGGCACGCTCGCCGAACAGATTGTCGGGATCGGGGATGCGCAGACCGTCGAGGAGTCGGGACACCCCCGACGCGTGCTGTTCGGCGAGAACTTCGGTCGGGGCCATGAGTGCCCCCTGATGACCTCCGTCGACCGCGACGAGCATCGCCTCGACGGCAACGAGGGTCTTGCCGGCGCCGACGTCTCCCTGGAGCAATCGATGCATCGGGCGGGCATCGGCGAGGTCGCGCTCGATCTCACCGATGACACGGACCTGGGCATCGGTCAATCGATACGGAAGCGTGTCGAGAAAACGCCGGACGAGTGGGCCACCGATGCGATGCGCGATGCCCAATTGATCGCGTTCCATCACCCTCTTGCGCATGACGAGCACGAGTTGGACGCGTAGGAGTTCGTCGAAAGCCAGGCGTCGCCGCGCCGCCTCTTTGGCGGCGAAGGTCTCGGGTAGATGGAGGTCGTACAAGGCCTCGTGACGGGGCACCAGCGAATAACGCTCGCGGATCTCGACCGGCACCGGATCGCTGAGTCCGCGTTGACGACAACGGCTGAGCGTTTCGTCGATCGCCCGTCGGACGACCCACGACGGCAGATCGATCTTCTCGCTCTGCGGATAAACGGCGACGATCGGTCGTGGGCGCTCCCCCGGATCACCCAGCACATCGACCGTCGGGTTGGCCATCTGCAGACGTCCACGGAACGAGGACACGCGACCGTGCAGAGCCACGAGAGATCCCGGTGCGAGTTGGCGTTCACGCCAACCCTGATTGAAGAAGACGACCGAGAGAGTGCCGGTGTCGTCGCCGACGACGACGTTCACACGTTGCGGTCCTCGCCCGCGAGGTGACGACTGGACCGAACGGACCTCGGCCACGACGAGAGCATCGAGACCTTCGGCCAACTCGCCGACGCTCGCCTCGCGGGTGCGATCGATCCACCGGCGGGGATAATGCGTGAGGAGATCGGCGAGATTCTCGATTCCGAACTTCTCGAAGGCCTCTTTGCGCTTGCCCGACCCAACCGACTTGAGGCGCGACAGGTCGAGTCCGGCGAGTTCGCGGAAGGTGATCGGGTGCTGGTTCTCGCTCACTCGACGCCGAAGAGATACGGATACAACGGTTGACCGCCGCGGTGGCACTCGACCTGAACGTCGGGGCGCTCGTTCGCGAGCCACGCGAGCAGGGCTTCGGTGACCGATGGCGTGGCATCGACCCCTTCGATCACGGTGACGATCTCGCGGTCGGGCGCGACGAGGTGGCCGAGCAATGCGATGGCCGCTCCGTCGGCACTCCCGGCCACGGCGACGATGCCGTCACCGCGCACGATGCCGATCCAGTCACCTTCACGAATCGGACCGGCATCACTGCTCGAGTCACGCACCGCGCGGGTGATCTCACCGGTGGCCATGGCCGACGTCGCCCCGGTCATGTTGTCGAGGTTGGCGTCGACGTCGGCCTCGGGGTCGTACACGACGAGGGCGGCGAGGGCTTCGGGCATCGATCGCGTGGGAACGACGCGAACCTTCTTGTTCGACAAACCGTCGAGTTGTTCGGCGACCGGGATGATGTTCTTGTTGTTGGGCAGCACGATGACCTGATCGGCGTTCACATGATCGACCGCCTCGAGGAGTTCGGCCGTCGACGGATTGAGCGTCTGCCCGCCGGTCACGATGCCCTGCACTCCGAGTTGGGAGAAGAGATCTTCGAGACCGCTGCCACTGCACACCGCGACGACGGCCGTGGTGACCGAGGGCAGGCCGACGATCGCGTGCTTGGCATCGAGGGCCGCATGATGTTCGGCGACTTCCTCGAAGAGATCGGTGACCCGGATCTGCTTGGGGCGGCCACCGAGATCGATGGCGACCTCGATGGCGGCACCGATGTCGTTCGTGTGCACGTGGCAGTTCCAGAGTCCGTCTCCACCCACCACCACGATCGAGTCACCGATCTCGGCCCAGTCGGTCTTGAATTCGGCGATCTTCTCGTCGACCAGATGCAAGAAGTACATGACCTCGTACCGGAGGTCGGCCACCGAACCCGGCTCGTGTCGATCGGGGGCGACCATGGCCGGAAGCGGGGTGTCGATCGCATCGCCACCGATGGAATCCTCGGGCGTCGGGATGGGTTCGCCATCGACCACGTTGAGAGCAGCGTCGAGCAACAACAGAAATCCGGCTCCACCGGCATCGACCACACCGGCGTCCTTCAGGACCGGGAGCATGTCGGGGGTGCGGTCGAGGGCGGCCCGGCCGGCATCGCGCGCGGCCCGCAACACGGCCGCCAAACCGTCGCCGCGCGCCGCCGTGGCCTTGGCCGCCTCACTCGCCTCGCGAACCACGGTGAGGATCGTGCCCTCGATCGGCTTCACCACCGCTTGGTACGCCGCCGACGAGGCATCGCTCAGAGCTTCGGCCACCTCGGTCGCGGTGTTCGAGGCGGTCGAGGACAGTCGGCCGGCGAGGCCCCTCAGAATCTGGCTCAGGATGACTCCGGAGTTCCCGCGCGCCCCCATGAGCGAGCCGTGGGAGATGGCCTGGCAGGTCGACTCGATCTCCGGGGCCGCCTGGTCGAGTTCGGCCACGACGGCGTCCAGGGTGCGGGCCATGTTGGTTCCGGTGTCACCGTCGGGCACCGGGTAGACGTTCAGGCGGTTGATGCGGGGGGCGTGGGCCCGGACGGCATCGCGAAAGGCCACGACCGTGCGCCGCAGGCGGTCGGCATCGAATCGCTCAGACGACCCCTCGGGGGTCAGGACGGGCGCAGCCACGAACCGATGGTACCCCTCCCCCGTGTCCTGATCGCTCCTTGTGATCGGATGTATCGCCCGCATCACTTGGGCTGTCGGGAAATCCGCAGGTAGCATTTGGTTCCCGTCAGAGCGCCAGTGCCCGGCGTCCATCGGGTCGAGAAGAGAGAACGATCATGGCAGCAGTTTGTGAAGTATGCGGCAAGCGCCCCTCGTGGGGTATGTCCGTGTCGCACTCGCACGTGCGCACCAAGCGCCGCTGGAATCCGAACATCCAGCGGGTTCGCGCCCTGATCAACGGTACGCCCAAGCGTCTGTACGTCTGCACCGGTTGCATCCGCGCCGGCAAGGTGACCAAGGTCGGTTCGAGCACGAAGTCCGGCACCACGACCGGTTCCAAGACCGGCAACTGATCTCGATGCAGGGAGTCATCAAGGCCTTCGATCCCTCGACGGGAACCGGTCTGATCCTCTCCGACTCCGATCTTCTCGAACACGAGCTGGCGTCCGACGCACTCGAAGGAAGCATCTTCCGCATGCTGCGGCCCGGCCAGCGGGTCGTGTTCGATCTCGACGACAACGGACTCGCGACGCGTCTGCGTCTCGGATCCGAAGTCGACATGGGAACACCCGGCTTCTAGCCGGGTGTTCTGTTTCCGGCATCCTGCCTCACCCCCCAGGAGACAAGACAATGAGTGGTACCAGCAGCAACGAGCGGCTGAAGAAGTGGGTTGCCGATTGGGCAGCCGTCATGCAGCCCGACGACATCTACTGGTGCGACGGTTCGGCCGAAGAGTACGACCGACTCTGCCAGTTGCTCGTCGACAGCGGCACCTTCACCAAACTCGACGAAGCCAAGCGTCCGAACAGTTACTGGGCGCATAGCGACCCGGGTGACGTCGCCCGCGTCGAGGACAGCACCTTCATCTGCTCCGCCAACAAGGACGACGCCGGCCCCAACAACAACTGGCGCGAACCGGCCGAGATGCGGGCCGAGATGACCCGCCTGTACCAAGGGACGATGAAGGGTCGCACGATGTACGTCGTGCCCTTCAGCATGGGGCCACTCGGATCACCCATCGCCCACATCGGCGTTCAGCTCACCGACTCGGCGTACGTCGCGGTGAGCATGCGCATCATGACCCGCATGGGTCAGGGCGCACTCGACGTCCTCGGCAACAACGACTGGGTTCCGTGCTTGCATTCTGTGGGCGCGCCACTCGCCGCCGGCCAGGCCGACTCGTCGTGGCCGTGCAACCCCGACAACAAGTACATCGTGCACTTCCCCGAGACTCGCGAGATCTGGTCGTACGGATCGGGCTACGGCGGAAACGCGTTGCTGGGCAAGAAATGCTTCGCGTTGCGCATCGCTTCGGTGATGGCCCGGGACGACGGCTGGCTCGCCGAGCACATGCTCATCCTCAAGCTCACCAATCCAGCCGGTGAGGCCAAGTACATCGCCGCTGCTTTCCCGTCGGCCTGTGGCAAGACCAACCTCGCCATGCTCGTGCCGACCATTCCGGGCTGGAAGGCCGAGACCATCGGTGACGACATCTGCTGGATGAAGTTCGGCGCCGACGGTCGTCTCTACGCGATCAACCCCGAGGCAGGTTTCTTCGGTGTGGCTCCGGGCACGGGTTACGACACCAATGCCAACGCCATGCACACGCTGTGGGGCAACTGCATCTTCACCAACACGGCACTCACCTCTGACGGCGATGTCTGGTGGGAGGGAATGAGCGACGACGCTCCGGCCCGGGCGACCGATTGGAAGGGCAATGCCTGGACACCGGAGTCCGAGACGCCGGCCGCCCACCCCAACGCTCGCTTCACGGCCCCGGCGTCACAGTGCCCGTCGGCAGCTCCCGAGTGGCAGGACCCGGCCGGTGTGCCGATCTCGGCCATTCTGTTCGGTGGACGTCGTCGCACCACGGTGCCGCTCGTGACCCAGGCCTTCGACTGGGAGCACGGGGTGTTCCTCGGATCGATCATGGCTTCGGAGACCACGGCCGCCCAGCAGGGCGCAGTCGGCAATCTTCGCTTCGACCCCATGGCCATGCTCCCCTTCTGCGGTTACAACATGGCCGACTACTTCGCTCATTGGCTGAACATCGGTGCGAAGTCGGATGCCTCGAAGTTGCCCAAGATCTTCTTCGTCAACTGGTTCCGCCGCGATGACAACGGTCGATTCCTGTGGCCCGGCTACGGCGAGAACAGCCGCGTGTTGAAGTGGGTCTTCGAGCGGGTCTCGGGTGCGGCCGACGCCGTGCAGACACCGATCGGCTACCTGCCCACCGATGGCGCGCTCGACGTGAGCGGGCTCGGCATCGAGAAGGCCGATCTCGATCAGTTGCTGTCGGTCGACGTGGACGGCTGGCGCGCCGCGATCCCTCAGATCAAGGATCACTACGCCCAGTTCGGCCCGAAGTTGCCGAATCGACTCTCGGCCCAACTCGATCAGTTGGCCGGCGCGCTCTGACGCTCAGGTTTGGCCGACGAGCATCGCTCGTATGCCGAGCCCCATCAGGAACAGCCCACCCAACCCGTAGAGCAGATACAAGCGATGCCGCATCTGGTTGCGGTAGCTGTAGATGATCGCCACGGCCATGATGCCCACGAATCCGTAGAACGCATGGAACTGCGGGAACTCGAGCTTTTCCTTGTTGACCAGGATCACGCCGAGGGTCACCTGCACGAAGATCGTCAACTCGGCCACGAGGGTGAACCACCACAAGGCCCGGGTTCGCAGACCCGCGAATCGGTGGGCGCCGAGGGCCCAGACTCCAGCCAAGCCGTTGGCGACGATCACGAACCACGCCCACGACTCGTGCAGATCGAGCAACATCAACGCCGACACGAATTCAGACCCTAGTCATTCGGCACACGGAGTGCCCCCGTACAGGGCGAGCACACGTCCGGTCGACGCATCGTCGGACAAGCTGCCCCACAGACCGGGCTCGAGTTCGAACCCGGGACCGAACACGACGTCGGTGAAGATCTCCGCGTTGTCGTACACACGATCGATGTCGGCCACCATCGAACCGATCGAGATACCGCCATCGGTGGCCGGCCCGAGCGGGTCGGCCACTTCATCGGCCGTGACGTCACCGGCCGGGCCGTACTGCCATTGGTAGAAGTGACGCACACCCGTATCGAAGTCGCTCTCGTCGCCGAACAGGAGTCTCAGATCTCCCCAACTCACGCCGCGCACTTCGGTGCCCGGACACGTTCCGAATTCGGAGACCGCGTCGATCCAGCCGGTGTCGGACGTGGGCTCGCCGAGTAACGCCGTTACGTATTCGATCGCCGCGTCGGGTTCGACCCCGAACCGGATGTCGCCCAACGAATCGGCGCGCAACACGAGGTCGCTGGTCTCGGGGTAGGTGGAGGAGGTGGACGACGACGATGTCGACGAAGTGCTCACGGCGATCGTCGACGTCGTCGAGTCGGGAATCGTTGTGGCACTCGTGGTGACCGGCGTCGGCAGCGGGGCCAGCGTGTCACCCTGCGAATCACCCGCGCCGCATGCCGACAGACCGAGCATCACACCGCACACCGAGGCCACGAACGAACGCATGTGTTCAGTCTGCCGGTTCAGCGGATCAGAGTGTCGGCTTGCCGGCCCCGCTCGACGAGACGGAGTTCACCGTTCGACTGCACGTCGACCACGGTGACCGAGGCGTTGTCGAGGCTGTCGATCACGAGCCGGTCGTCGCCGATGCATGCGCCGATCACCGCGTTGATGGCGATGAAGTGCGAGAAGATCACGGTGTCGACCGTACGAGAGGTCACGAATTCCACGACCCCATCGCGGAACTCGACGAACGGAGAACCGAGTTCGGTCCACGTGCCGGCCATCGCGGCGCGCAGCCACGGCACCCGCTCGCCCATCGGTATGCCCTCCGGTGACGGGATCTCGCGCACTTCGGGGGCGATGGTGAGCGCCACCGGATCGAGATTCCACGCTGCGAGAAGAAATCCGGCGGTCTCCTGACAACGCCGCAACGGACTCGAGAGCACCGTCATGGGATCGAATCGGGCCAAGTCGGCCGCCGTTCGTCGCGCTTGATCGCGCCCGACTTCGTCGAGACCCGGATCGGGATCGGTGTCCCAGCCGGCGGCGGCCCGACCGTGGCGCACGAGATGCACCCGGGTCACAGGAACCATCCGGGTCGGGCGCCGCCAGGTTGCCCGGGCTCGATGAACCATTCGGTTCCGAAAGCCATGGCGAAGACCTCAGGGGGCATCTGCAGGAAGAAACTGCTGTCGGTGATCTGACTGCGATGACAGGCGATCGACGCGCGCTTGGTGTCGACGAACGCCGAAACATCGACCGCCATCGTGATTTCGTCCTCGGTCGAACCGAACGGGTTGCCATCGTCGGCCGGTTGTTCGGGGTCGAAACCTTCGTTCTCGGGATTCTCGCTCATCATCTTGGCGATACGTGTGCGATTCATCGTGGACTCGAGGAGACGAACCGATCGACCGGCATCGCGCACGATCTCGGCCGCCCGGTGACCCACGCGGTGAACCTGGATGTGATCGGGGTGTCCGTAACCGCCGTGCCAGTCGTAACAGACGATCACGTCGGCCGCGACCTCCTCGAGGACGTCGGCGAGTCGACGGGCCGCATCATCCACGTCGGCGCGCACGAAGGCCTGCGGCTCCTGGTTCTGCGCCCAACCGGTCATTCCGCTGTCGTGGTAGCCCAGCCACCGCAGATCGTCCACGCCGAGAATCCGCGCCGAGTCCTCGGTCTCGCGTCGCCGGCGCTCGGGCAGGGTGTCGTCGCCGAGATCAGCGGGGGTTTCACCATGGCGACCATCGGTCGCCATCACGAGCACCACGCGATGTCCTTCGTGAACCGCGCGTGAGATCGAACCACCGGTGGCGATGGACTCGTCGTCGGGATGCGCGTGAAGGAAGACGACCGTGCTCACGCGTCGACCACGGCCCCCGAACCGATGAGTCGTTCGACATCGGAAGTCGGGAATCCCCAGTCGGTCAGGATCTCGCGCGAATGCTGGCCCGGGTGGGCCGGCGGCGCCGCCACCTCGGGGACCGTCCGCGAGAACCGCGGGGCCGGAGCCGGCTGCTTGACACCGGCGATGTCGATCACCATCTTGCGCTCGACGTTGTGCGGATGACGCGCCGCTTCACTCATCGTGAGCACCGGAGCGAAGCACACATCGGTGGCTTCCATGATCGAGCACCATTCGTCGCGGGTCTTGGTGCGGAAGACGTCGGCGATCCGCTTCTTCAGGTGCGGCCAACTCGACTTGTCCATCTGCTTGGCGAACTCCGGATCGCCGTCGAGGCCGGTGAGTCGAAGCAATTCGGCGTAGAACTGCGGTTCGATCGAACCGATCGAGACGTACTTGCCGTCCTTGCACTCGTAGGCGTCGTAGAAATGGGCGCCGGTGTCGAGGAGATTGGTTCCCCGATTGTTCTCGTCGTGGGCCCCCATCTGCGAGAAGGCCCAGAACATGGTCATCAGGATCGCGGTGCCGTCGACCATCGCCGCGTCGACCACCTGACCTTGACCACTCTTGACCGACTCGAGGAGGGCACACACGACTCCGAAGGCGAGGAACATGCCGCCGCCGCCGAAGTCACCCACCATGTTCATCGGCGGAACCGGACCCTCACCGGCGCGTCCGAAGTGAGCCAGCGCTCCGGCCAACGAGATGTAGTTGAAGTCGTGTCCGGCCGCCTGCGCGTACATGCCGGTCTGACCCCAACCCGTCATCCGTCCGAAGACGAGCTTGGGATTGCGCTCGAGACAAACCTCGGGGCCCACACCCAGACGCTCCATCACGCCGGGGCGAAACCCCTCGATCAGAGCGTCGGCGGATTCGACGAGTCGCAACAACGTCTCCACGCCTTCGGGATTCTTCAAGTCGATCGCGATGTTGCGTCGACCACGCTGCAAGATGTCGCCACCCGGGGTGTCGGGAGCGGGTCCACGGACCGCCTGACTTCTTTCGACGCGGATGACTTCGGCTCCCATGTCGGAAAGCAGCATCGCTGCGAACGGACCCGGGCCGATACCGGCGATTTCGATGATGCGATAACCAGAGAGCGGACCAGCCATGGCCCGATCGTATTCAGGCTCGGGCGCTTCGTAGCCATTCGGCCAGACCCACGTGCGACGCGATCGCGCCACCGATGAGCCCGTGGAGCGGTGCCGGGAGGTCGTGACCCATGTCGGCCACCAACATGAACGTGGATCCCGGGACGAGAGCGGCTGTGCGCTCGCCACCACTCGGCGGGATGAGGGTGTCGTCACGTCCGTGGATCACGAGCGTCGGCAGGTCGAGCTTCTGCAAACCTTCGGTGCGACGGCCGCTCGCGTAGATGGCCGCCAATTGGCGAGCCGAACCCTCGGGGTAGAACGAACGGTCGTAGGCGCGCGCGGCTTCGGATCGCACGGTCACCGGATCGAAGTAGCGCTTGCTCTGCCACACCGAGTAGCGGATCGCGTTCTCGATGTTCTCGGCGCGATCGGTGGCCGGCGGCGCGAGGAGCACTTCGGCCGCTTCCGGTAGCGGAGCACCGAACTCGGGTTCACCCGTCATCGACATGATCGACGTGAGCGAGCGAACCCGCTTCGGATGTTCGATCGCCATGGTCTGGACGATCATCCCGCCCATCGACGCCCCCACGATGTGTGCCGATTCGATACCGAGATGATCGAGCAGGCCGATCGCGTCCGACGCCATGTCGGAGAGCGTGTAAGGAACCGGCGGCGGCGCCTGATCGGTCAGGGCGGCGGCGATCACGGGGTCGACATCGACGGTGACTCCGTGGAGTTTGGTCGAGAGACCGCAATCCCGGTTGTCGAAACGGATGACGTACATTCCGCGGTCGGCCAGAAGGCGCACGAAAGCATCGGGCCACGAGATCATCTGGGCGGTGAAACCCATCACGAGCAGAACCGGCGGATCGGTCGGTGAGCCGATGGTCTCGTACTCGAGCTCGACCGTTCCGATGTTCGCCTCGACTCGCGCGGTTGCCATGGCCCGACAATACCGACCGTCTTCCGTTGGACGATCACCCGACTGAGGTCGTCGGATACGGTGACACCATGTTCGAGAACACACGGTTCGGAGTCCACACCGGCCTGCAGCACACCTCGTATGACGTCCTGAAGCCTTTGTGGCGCAAGATCGAAGATCTGGGTTTCGACTGGATCTCCATCTGGGACCACTTCTACGGCGCGACCGGCAAACCCGATGATGCGGCGTGCTACGAGGCCGTTGCGATGCACGCAGCGCTCGCCGCCGAAACCTCACGCGTCCGCGTCGGTTCGCTCGTCTACTCGATCGGCTATCGGCATCCGGCCGTGCTCGCCAAGATGATCACGGCCATCGACCACGTCTCGGGCGGACGGGCCGACATGGGTCTGGGCGCTGGTTGGGCGGTCGTGGAATACAACGCCTACGGCATTCCGTTTCCCGAGGTGAAGACCCGCATGGATCAACTCGAGGAAGCCGTGCAGTGCGTCCGCGGCCTCCTGCATCGAGACGTCACGTCGTTCGCCGGCGAGTGGTTCTCGCTCCACGAAGCCCGCAACGAACCGCGTCCGATCCAGGAACGGCTACCCATCTGGATCGGCGGTGGAGGCGAAAAGCGGACACTCGCGATCACGGCTCGTTACGCCGATGGCTGGAACGTCCCCTTCGTGTCGCCGGAGGCCTTCGCCCACAAGAGCGCGGTACTCACGGAACACTGCGAGCGAGTCGGACGCGAACCGTCGGAAGTGCGTCGCACGGTCAACGTGGGCATCGCGTGGACCGAGGAAAGTCTGCGCGCGCAGTTCGGCATGCTCGCCGATGGCGTACGCCCGGGAGTTCTCACCGGCTCCGATGCCGAGGTGATCGATCGCATCGGGCAATACGTCGAAGCCGGCGCCGATCAGATCAACCTCGCATTGCGCGCGCCGTTCGACACCGAGGCCCTCGAGCGTTTCGCAGCGACCCTTCACCTCGCCTGATCACCCGTGGTCGAATCATCGGCCCGGGGTCGGGTCAACCTGATCGGCGACCACACCGACTACACCGGCGGCCTCGTGCTGCCCATGGTCCTCGAGTGCTGCACCACGATCGAAGGCGACGACACCGACGATGGCCGATGGCATCTCGAATCGGCCGACGAACCCGAGCCGACCCGCTTCGCGGTGTCCGACGTCGATCTCCACGACCTCCGACCGAGGTGGGGGCGATACGTGGCCGCCGTGGTCCACGAGGTACGAGCCCTCGGCGTGGCGGTGCGCGGATTCCGCGGTCGGGTCACCACCACGATTCCGATCGGATCGGGTCTCTCGTCGAGTGCGGCTCTCGAAGTTGCGGTCGCTCGAATCGCTCTGGCCGACGATTCGTCCCGGCTCTCCGACTCCGAAGTCGCGCAACTCTGCCGTCGGGCCGAGCACGCGGCGTCGGGTGTGCCCTGCGGAATCATGGACCAGCTCTGCATCGTGGCCGGTCGGCCCGGACACGCGACGCTCATCGACTGCCACTCACTCGATCTCGAACACATCGAACTCCCGGATCATCTCGAAGTGATGGTCGAGTTCATCGCCCCCCGCACACTCGCCGGAAGCGAATACGCCGATCGCGTCGACGAGACGCGACGCGCCGAGCAGATGATCGGACCTCTACGTCAGGCGACGGTCGCCGACGTGGAAGCCATCGGCGATGATCTCATCCGACGGCGCGCCCGGCACGTCGTGACGGAGAACCAAAGGGTCCGGGACTTCGTGACCGCTCTGACCGCGGCCGACGACGCCGAAGTCGGACGACTGATGGTGGAAAGCCATCGAAGTCTCGCGACCGACTTCGAGACGTCGACCCCCATGATGGATGCGGCCGTCGATCGACTGCTCGCCACGCCCGGTGTGATCGGAGCCCGGATGACCGGCGGCGGATTCGGTGGATGTGTCGTCGCCCTGCGCCGACGCTAGATCGGCGTCGTACACCTAGTCGACAGATCAGCCGCCCAACAGCCGCCGTTTCTCGGTCTCGAATTCATCAGCCGAGATCGTTCCGCGATCGCGGAGACCTTCGAGTTTCTCGAGCTGCGTGGCGACGTCGGCCGTCGATGGCGGAGTGGAGAAGGTGCGCCGCTGGTTCTCCTCCATCTGAAGGTGGATCAGGTTCTGCACCTCATCGGGTCGGAGAATGTCGGTGAAACGTTGTTGGCCGTCCTCGCCACCGGACTCGATCAGCAGGTCACCGGCTTTGATCACCCGTTCGAAGATCGACTGGTTGAAACTCACGTTGTTCACACGTTCGAGCGGTATCTCGATACCGCGTTTGGCGACCACACCACTTCGAGCGATCAGTCGATCCGAGGTGATCACGAAATGAGTCGTGCGCCACTTGAGCCAACGACCTCCCAACCACACGATCGAGAGGAGCGCAACGATGCCGGCGATCCAACGAACTGCCGATTCCCACGCGGCGTCGCCGAGCGCGGCGAGCGTCCAGAGAAAGAGCGGAGCCGACACGATGACGGCCGCCCCCGGTTGGGCGAAGTACCACCAGTGCGGGTGGATATCGAGGGCCACCTCTTCGTCGTCGTTCAGAAGTCGCTGCGGGTACGGCATGAACCGACCCTAGCCAGACACCGCTCACCGACGAGGGCGACCGGGCCGAGAGCCGATCGACACCGACGGCGTACTCTTGCTTCATGGCGACGACACCGACCACCGACGATGTCCTCGCCGGACTCGATCCCGTTCAGTCAGCGGCCGTCACGTCGACTGCCCCTCTGCTCGCGATCATCGCCGGGGCCGGTTCGGGAAAGACGACCGTTCTCACCCGACGGGTCGCGCATCGTTGCCTGACCGGTGCCGCCGACGCGTCGCACACGGTCGTACTCACGTTCACTCGCCAGGCGGCGGGCGAACTTCGTCGACGCTTGAGCACATTCGGATTGCGGGACCAACCGATTTCGGGCACCTTCCATGCCGTCGCCTTACGACTCCTCCGTCAGTACTGGGACGACCACGACCGCCGTCACCCAACGCTCGTGTCCGATCGTTCCCGACTCGTCGGCGAGGTGATGGGCGCCCGCCGCACCGGCCGTCTTTACGACATCGTGTCCGACATCGATTGGGCGCGCGCCCGACGAGTATCACCGGATCGACTCGAGCAAGCGGCCCGCGAAGCCGGAAGGACTTCCCGTGCCGGTTGGGGTGAAGTCGCCAAGGTGATGAAGGACGTCGAGGCACTGAAACGCAAACGAGGCGTGATCGACCTCGACGACCTCCTCGAACTGCACATCTCGATCGCCCTCGACGATCCGTCATTCGCGGCGGCGAATCGCTGGCGCCTCCGCCACTTCTTCGTCGACGAGGCCCAGGACATCAACCCGCTACAAGAAGCCGTGCTCGACGTGTGGCGAGGACAACGAGACGATCTCACGCTCGTGGGCGATCCGTCGCAGGCGATCTACGGATTCAACGGCGCCGACTCACGTCTACTACTGCGACTCGAGGATCGCTTCCCGGGAATCGAAGTCGTTCGACTCGACCAGAACTACCGCTGCACACCGCAGATCGTGACGACCGGACTCGACGCGCTGTCGAGCGGTTCGGGATCGCCGCCCCCTCTGCGCTCGACGCGGTCGGCGGGTGAGGTTCCCGTTGCCTATCGCTTCGCCGACGAGACGGCCGAGGCCGCCGGCATCGCGCAAATAGTTCCCGGTCTCCGACTGCCCATGGGACGCTGGCGCGACATCGCGGTCCTGGCCCGCACGAACGCCCAGTTGCCACCGATCAAAGCAGCCCTCGAGCGCGTCGGGATCCCGGTCGTCGTCAGTGGCTCGGCCGCCCTCGACCCGATCCAGGTGGCGGTGCGGGCGGCGGCCGAACAGACGAGTCGTGAACGTTTGTCCACGTGGAGTCGCGATGCCCGACACGCCGACACCGAAGCCACCGACGAGGAGATGTCCGCGCGCCGTCGGGTGGCCGATGCCGTGGATGAGTTCCTCGCCGAGGGCGGTCGCGACGGACTCGGTTTCGCCACCTGGGTTCGCACGGCCCGACCGTTCCAGGCCGACTCGCGCCCGGATGCCGTCGAACTCGTGACGTTCCACGCCGCCAAGGGGCGCGAGTGGTTCGGAGTCGTCATCGCCGGCTGTGATTCAGGATTGGTCCCCCACTACTCGGCCAAGACCACCGACGAGAAGGACGAAGAGATTCGGCTGTCCTATGTAGCGATCACTCGGGCCTCGGATCGTCTCGCCTTCACGCATGCTGCGCACCGCAATGGTCGGTCGGCGCAGCCGAGCGCCTTCCTGACCCGCCTCCCGGTCGCGCCGTCACCCGAGCCGCCGAGTGCCGACTTCCTCGAAGGTCAACGACGTCGACGTCAACCGGTCGCGCCGATCGACCCGCTCACCACGGCCATCGACGAATGGCGCCGAACCGCGGCGCGGGTGGCGGGCGTCTCGACGGCGATGATCCTGTCGGACCGGGCCCTGCGCGCGATCGCCGAACGTCGACCGACGACACTCGAGGAGCTCGAAGCCATCGAAGGAGTCGGACGTTCCACCGTCCATCGACACGGCGAGCAGTTGCTCGCGACGATCAGTCGGTCGAGTGCTGCTGATCGCGGATCTGACCCAGACCGCCGAACATCTCCGGACGAACCGAGATGAAGAGGCCCTTGGCTTCAGCGCAGAGGCGGTCGCCGGCATGGATGGTGCCGGTCGTGAAGATCTTGCGACCCTCGATCCGGTCGTAACGTCCGACCACACGTAACGGAACGTGCAACGGGGTCGGGGCACGGTACGTGATCTCGAGTTTGCCGGTCATTCCCGGCGCCCCCGACAAGGCTTGTGCGAATCCGAGCACCTCGTCGAAGATCGCCGCCACGAGTCCTCCGTGCAGATGTCCCGGAGGACCTTCGTAAGCGTCGCCGTAGATCACATCGGCCACGACCTCGTTGTCACCGGCCGACAAGTTCACGACCGAAGCGAGCGCGTTGAGCGGGCCGGTGACCGGGCTGTAACTCGTGAAGCCATTCGGCACTCCACCCACCGCGCCCTCCGCCGAACCGTGATAGGGCCGACCGTGCGGACCGGGCTCCAGGTGCGATGTTGCTTGCTCGATCAGTTCGGCCGCCTTCAGGATCGGCTCGTCATCGGCCATCGACGTCGCGGCGTATTGGAGCGCGGCGCGCAGAGCGCTGGCGAGACGTTGACGCGCGTTCTCCGCCGGAATGTCGTTGGCTCCACGAACTTCGAGCAAAGCCCTTTGGATGCCGGATCGAAAGGCCTTCTCGGCCGGATGCTGTTCAGTCATTCAGATCCACCAGAACGGGTGCGTGGTCACTCGGTTGTTGACCTTTACGCGCGTTCCGATCGACGATAGCCCAGCGCGCCCGATCGACGACGGGTGCCGTCGCCATCACGAGGTCGATGCGCAAGCCGCGACCCTGATGGAAGTCACCCGATCGATAATCCCACCACGAGAAGAGGCGATCTCCCTCGTAGAACTTGCGGAACACGTCCGAGAGACCCCACCGTTCGAGCGCCCGCAACGACTCACGCTCCGGTTCGCTGACGTGGGTGGCCCCGACGAAGGCCTTCGGATCATGAACGTCACGATCGTCGGGCGCGATGTTGAAGTCACCCGTGACGATCACAGGTCGGGTCGCGTCCTCGTTCTCCTGGAGATGAACCAGAAGCCTCTGCATCCACTCGAGCTTGTAGCGATAGTGATCGTTGTCGAGTGAACGCCCGTTGGGCACGTAGACCGAACTCACCCGCACTCCGCCACACGTGGCGGTCACGAGTCGGGCCTCGGGGTCGGCGGGTGCACCGTCGGCGAAGCCGCGCACCGGATCGTCGAGACCAACGCGAGAGGCGATGGCGACCCCGTTCCACTGCCCCTGGCCGTGATGCACGCACTGGTAACCGAGTTGTTCGAACGCGAGATGCGGGAACGCGTCCTCGGCAAGCTTGGTCTCCTGCATGCACAACACGTCGGGGCGCACGTCGGCCAGCCAGTCCTCGACCCGCGGCAACCGTGCCCGCAGCGAGTTGACGTTCCACGTGGCGATGCGCATGCCTACTTGACGGCGCCCTTCTTGGCGGCCGACTTCCGAGCCGCCACTTTCTTGGCCGCCGTCTTCTTGGCCGCCGTCTTCTTGACCACGACCTTCTTCGCCGGCTCCTTCTTCGCCGGCTCCTTCTTCACCGGAGCCTTCTTCGCCGGAGCCTTCTTCGCTGGCTCCTTCTTCACGGGAGCCTTCTTCACGGAAGCCTTCTTCGTCGCGACCTTCTTGGCCGGCTCCTTCTTCACCGGAGCCTTCTTGGTCGAGGCCACCGTGGTTTCTTCCACGACCTTGGCCGAACCGCGGCGACCAGTGGGCTTCAGGTCGATACTGCGACGGGTGGCCACGACCGAAACGACTTCGAGAGACACCTCGTCGCCGATCTTCATCACGTCACGCGCCGAGCGCGGCATGGGGTCGCCCATGAGCCGCAGCGGGACGTAGCCGTTGACTTCACCCATCTTCACGTACGCCCCGTGCGACGAATAACTGTCGACCACACCTTTCACGACCGAACCGATGGGGTGCTTCTCCACGAAGTGGAGGAACGGCAGCACACCATTGACGGCTCGCTGGGCCGACGGCTTGGCCTCGGTCGTGACCTTCTTCTTGGGTAGCGAGGCACCGGGCGGCGGGGCCTTGGGCACCGGCATCGGTTTCATGGCCGCCGCACTCACCTTGGGAGCCTTCTGCGCCTTCTTCCCGGCCGGGGCCCGCCGACTCTTCTCACCGCGCACCGGCGTACGCGGCACGAACACCCATCCGACGTTGGGCACGGGCTTACCGCCGATGAGTCGGCCTTCGTCGAACAACCACCGGTACTCACCGTGGAACTCCTGGTAGCTGTCGTTCGACAGAATGGACGCGCCGACCTTCTGGGCGATCATCAGTACGAAGGCGTCACCGCGTCCGACCGTGCCCGCCGGGGGCGCCACGAGCTCGTTGTTGGCGATCGCTTCGTCGAATTCGGCGACTTCCTTGCGATCGATCCGATGACCGAACGTCGCATCGACGACGACGGTGATCTTGTCCTTCGGATTCTCGGCCATGAACGCCATGACCGCCTCGTTCAACTGCTTGAGACTGGGCTGCGACCGCCCTTCGGTGGCGATATTGGAACCGTCGACGATCACGTGGCGAGCCATACCCGCTCTAGTCAAGCATCCATGGGGGCGTCCGGACCGGCTCGCCCTACGATCGTCGTGTGACGAGTGCGGTTTCCGGGGTTCATCGAGCGGTTTTGTGGGACTTCGGCGGGGTGATCCTCAGCAGTCCCTTCGAGGCCTTCAACCGCTTCGAAGCGGAGCGAGGGATTCCGCTCGACTCGATTCGACGCGTGAACTCCACCAATCCGCACGACAACGCGTGGGCGCGCTTCGAACGCAGCGATATCGGAGCCGCCGAATTCGATGACGAGTTCGCCCGCGACGCGGCCGCCCTCGGGCTCGACATTCGTGGTTCACAGGTGCTCGCCCTGTTGCGCGGTGACGTTCGCCCCACAATGGTTCGTGCCCTCGACCGGGTCCGCGAGGCCGGCTTCCTCACGGCGTGCCTCACCAACAACATGGTCGGTGGCGACGGACGCGCCGACCGACCCGCCGACGAGCGCGAACTCGCGATGAACGAGATCATGGCTCGTTTCGATGCCGTGGTCGAGAGTTCCAAGGTCGGGGTCCGTAAACCGGAGCCACGCTTCTACGAGATCGCCTGTGAACTACTCGGTGTTTCGGCCACCGAATGCGTGTTCCTCGACGATCTCGGCATCAACCTCAAGCCCGCGGCGCTCATGGGGATGACGACCATCAAGGTCGTGTCGGCCGAACAGGCCATCGAAGATCTCGAGACGATTCTCGGGCTGAATCTGCGCTGAGAATCAGAAACCGGCGAAGGTCTCGTCCATGAGATCGGCCAGTTCCTGATCGTGGACCGTCTTGGAGCCGGTTGCCGGACTACCACTCGCCACTCGCGCCACGTGCCGTAGGTCGTAACCCTGTTCCTTCACGCGCCACGTACGGTGCTCGACGAAGTGCCACGGTCCCATGTTGCTCGGTTCCTCCTGCAACCAGACGACCTCACGGGCGTTCGGGTAGCGACTCAAGAGATTGAACATCTGCTCGATCGGGAACGGATAGAGCTGCTCGACTCGAATGACCGCCACCGGCGCCTTGCGCTTGTCGCGCTCGGCCATGGCATCCCAGGCCACCTTGCCCGAGCAGAACACGAGTCGCTTGACGGCCGACGCATCGCTCACGAACGGATCGTCGAGCACCTCTTGGAACGAACCGTGCTCGAGTTCGACCAGCGGTGAGCGACTCTCCTTCATGCGCAATGGCTGCTTGGGCGTGAAGATCACG
Organism: Actinomycetota bacterium; assembly: GCA_005787035.1. Taxonomy (GTDB): domain Bacteria; phylum Actinomycetota; class Acidimicrobiia; order Acidimicrobiales; family Ilumatobacteraceae; genus Casp-actino8. The sequence goes on from SYCI01000163.1 coordinate 44,746, forward strand.
AGCGGCTTGCGAACCTCGCGGTGCATCTGCCGACGCAGGACGTGGAAGTACTGAGCGGCCGTGGTGGCGTTGACCACCTGGATGTTGTCCTCGGCACACAAGGTGAGGACGCGTTCGATACGGGCCGAACTGTGCTCGGGACCCTGACCTTC
>SYCI01000022.1 GCA_005787035.1 Actinomycetota bacterium
ACTCGACGATGACGAGGAGTTTACCGGTGGGGGCGGTCATATTTATCTAGCGCTACGGCATCGGCCGGTCGCTTGTCAAGTGCGCTCGGTTGCCACCGTGTTCGCGTGGCCTTCCACATCGATGCGCGGAAGGAGTCGGTCGAGCCACTTCGGGATCCACCAGTTGCGTGCCCCGAGAAGTTCCATCGTCGCAGGTACGAGCACCATTCGGACCAGAGTGGCATCGATGAACACGGCCACGGCGAGACCGAGTCCGAACAACTTCACGGTGCGGTCGTCACCGGCCACGAAACTTCCGAAGACGGCCACCATGATCAGGGCCGCTGCCGTGATCACACGCGCGGTGGCCGTGAGGCCGTCGGCCACGGCCGAACTGTTGTCGCCGGTGCGGTCGAACTCCTCTTTCACACGCGAGAGCAGGAAGACCTCGTAGTCCATGGACAGTCCGAAGACGATGGCGAACAACATCATCGGGATGAAGGGTTCGATGGGTCCGGCCCGACCCACGCCGATGAGATCGGCGAGCCATCCCCACTGGAACACGGCCACCACCACTCCGTAGGCGGCGCCGATCGAGAGCAGATTCATGAGGACGGCCTTGAGTGGGACCAGAAGACTTCTGAAGACCGCCATCAACAAGAGGAACGACAGCACCAGCACCGCAGCGATGAAGATGAACACTCGCTGACCGAAGTAGTCGGAAAGATCCACGGCAATGGCCGTGAAACCACCGACGTTGATCGGGTACTCGGCCAGGTTCGTGGCGTCGAGTGCACCCGGGATCACCTGATCGCGCAGATGATGAACGAGTTCCGATGTCGCTTCGTCCTGCGGAGCCGTGGTCGGTACGACCTTCCACAAAGTGAGCTCGGGTGTCACCGCCATTGGTTCGGACACGTAGGCGACGCCGTCTTCGGCGCGCAACGCCTCGGTGAGTTCGGCATTCGCACGATCGACATCGTCGTCGGTCGCGTCGGCTGGCACTTCACCGACCAAGGTGAGGGGTCCGCTGAATCCCGGACCGAATCCGCGCGCGAGGAGGTCGTAGGCACGACGCGCGGTCTGCCACTCGGCCCGATTGCCGTTGTCGCTCAAGGCGAGACGCATACCGAAGAGCGGAAGCGTGAGTGCGATCAATGAGGCGAGGCCGAGAGCGAATGACGTCCAGGGTCGACGCTGCACGAGGCGACTCCAACGGAACCACAGTTGCTCCTCGCGTGGCTTGGGTTCGCGATGGGCGATCGGTGTGCGCCAACTCTTGATCACGAAACTCAGAGCCATGATCACCACGGCGGCGAGCAGCCCGATCGGCAACAGCGACAGCGTGCCGAGGAAGATCACGCCCACGAGCGACAACGTTGCGAACACCACGAGCGAGGCGAGAGCAGCCCGAGTGGTCACATCGATCCGATGGCGCACGAGCGAAAGCAGTGCCGGCAACAGCGTCAGAGCAGCGAGAACCATGAATCCCACGGCGACCGATCCGGCGATGGCGAGTCCGTAGACGAACGCCATTCCCATCATGTACATGCCGAGAAGCGAGATCATGACGGTGATGCCGGCGAACAGGACCGCGCGTCCGGCGGTGTCGGCGGCCACGACCGTGGCATCCTCGGGCGACATCCCGCTGCGTAACCCCTCGCGATAGCGCGTGACGATGAAGAGCGCGTAGTCGATCCCGACTCCGATGCCGATCATCGCGCCGATCTGCAACGAGAAGTCGGGCATTTCCATGAGGTGACTGATCATCGTGATGATCGCCACTCCGGTGCCGAGCCCGATGAGTGCGGTACCGATGGGTAGCCCCATCGCCAGTACCGAGCCGAAGGCGAGGACGAGGATGATGATGGCGGCGAGAAGTCCGACCACTTCGCTCTCGGGCAGTTCGAAGTCGACGAACGGGTCGCCGCCGAACTCCACACTCACGCCCTCGGGCAGAGGCACCTCGTCCAGATGTTCGTTGGCGACCTCCATGATGCGTTCACCGAGCAGCGTCTGTCCCTCTTGCGATTCGATCGCCGGTAGTCCGAGTTCGGCATAGGCGATCGTTCGGTCCGCCGAGATGAGTCGTTCACCGCCGGCTGGGTTGGAGATGTTCGGCAATTCGTACGGGCTCGTGAGTCGAAGCCCCGGGACACCATCGGTGACCGACAAGAAGAGCGACGACAGAGCGCTCTTGACCGACGGATCATCGATCCCTTGCGGCGCTTCGACCACGAGCTGAGCGTCGGTCACCGAGTCCTTGTCGGGGAACGCTTCGTCGAGAAGTTCGAGGGCGCGACGACTCTCGGTCTGGGGGATCGAGAAACGCGTCTCGAATCGGTCACCACCCATGACACCTTGGGCCACGGCCGAACCGCCGACGAGTGTGGCGATCCAGATGATGATGGTGAGCCAACGGTGACGGAAGCACCAGCGGGCGATACGAGCAAGCATGGAATCCTCGGCGTGTTGGGTGGGGGAGGACACGCCGGCACGAAGGCTACGGTCGGTCCCGTGGAGGTCGGAATCGAGTCCCTCGGCTGGGATGTGACATGGGACGAGATCTGGCGTGAATCGTCGGCCGACCTCGAACACAAGGCGCGACCCGGCCGGGTGGCGCGTATCGACCGCGGTTGGAGCACCGTCTGGTATTCGCCGCCCACCAATGACTCGACGGGCGATGTCGCCCGTGTCCGGAACATCGGAGCCGATGTCGCCGTGGGTGACTGGGTCGTCGTTTCGGCCGACGGTGAGCGGATCGAGTCGGTGCTCCCCCGTCGGAGCGCTTTCGTGCGCCGGGCGAGTTTCGAGGGTCAGCGCGCCGAGGCCCACACCATCGCGGCCAACATCGACTTCGTCTTCTTGTTGCACGCGATCGCCAGTCCGCCCAATCAGCGACGGCTCGAGCGCGAACTCGTTCTGGCCTTCGACAGTGGTGCCGTACCGGTGGTCGTGCTGTCGAAGCGCGATCTTCTCGACGACCCGGTCGAAGAGGCTGCCCGCCTCGAGTCACTCCGCTCGGTGGCTCCCGGTGTGGAGTTCCATGTGGTGTCGGGAGTTCGTGGTGATGGTCTCGATCGACTTCGGAGTTATGCGGCCGGTTGCCGCACGATCGCGCTCCTCGGGGCGAGTGGCGTGGGCAAGAGCACGATCGTCAATGCGCTCGTCGGCAACTCGGCGCAGCGGACCGAATCGGTTCGTGAAGGTGACCAACGTGGTCGTCACACGACGACGGCATCGTCGCTCGTTGCACTTCCAGCCGAACCCGTCGGCTCGGCTGGTTGGCTGATCGACACACCCGGGGTGCGCGCGGTGAGTCTGTGGTCAAGCGGTCACGGCATCGAGCGCGCCTTCGCCGACATCTTCGATCTGATGGACGACTGTCGGTTTCGGGATTGCAAACACGAAGAAGAACCGGGTTGCGCGGTTCGGAGCGCCGTCGATGCCGGAGCGCTCGACCCGCGTCGGCTCGAGAGCATGAAACGCCTCGTTGCCGAGGAGGCCGCACTCGAAGACGAGCAGAAGGCACGGCTCAAAGCCGAGGATCGACGAGGGTTTCGGCGTCGAAAGTCATAAGGAGTACGGTCGAACCCATGGAATTCGCCTTCTCCGACCGGTGTCTCGAGTACCGCGAGCGTCTGCTCGCGTTCATGGACGAGTGGATCTATCCCAACGAGTCGGTCTACGACCAACAGGTTCACGACTCGGGTGATCCGCACTTCTATCCGCCGATCATGGACACCTTGAAGGCCGAAGCCAAGAAGCGCGGACTGTGGAATCTCTTCCAACCGCACTCGGGTTGGTGGGGTGAGGGCTTCAGCAACCTCGACTACGCGCCACTCGCCGAGATCATGGGTCGTTCGCCGATCGCATCCGAGGCGTGCAACTGCTCGGCGCCCGAGACCGGCAACAGGGAGGTGCTCGCCATGTTCGGTACGGCCGAGCAGCAGGAGAAGTGGCTCCGCCCTCTTCTCGACGGTGAGATTCGTAGTGCGTTCGGCATGACCGAGCCCGACGTGGCGTCGTCGGACGCGACCAACATCTCTCTACGCATCGAACGCGATGGCGATCACTACGTTTTGAACGGTCGCAAGTGGTGGACCTCCAACATCTTCCACAAGAACTGCAAGATCATGATCGTCATGGGCAAGACCGACACCGCGGCCGCGACTCACAAGCAGCAGAGTCAGATCCTCGTACCCGTCGACACCCCCGGTGTCACCGTGGTGCGTGACCTTCGAGTGTTCGGATACAACGACGTCGAGGGACACGGTGAGGTCCGCTTCGAGAATTGTCGCGTTCCGGTGAGCAACTTGGTCGCTTCCGAGGGTGACGGCTTCATGATCTCCCAGGCCCGCCTCGGACCCGGGCGAATTCATCACTGCATGCGGACCATCGGAGCCGCCGAGCGGGCCCTCGAACTGATGTGTCAGCGCGTTCTCAGCCGTTCGACCTTCGGTAAGCGCGTGGCCGAGCGATCGAACATCCAGGACTGGATCGCCGAAGCGCGAATCGAACTCGAGATGATCCGGCTCCTGACGCTGAAGACCGCGTGGCTCATGGACACCGTGGGCAACAAGGGCGCCCGGACCGAGATCGCCGCGATCAAGGTGGCGGCACCGAACGTCGCGCTGAAGATCATCGATCGCGCGATCCAAGCCCATGGTGGAGGCGGAGTGTCGCAGGACTTCCCGTTGGCGGGTATGTACGCCGGCATCCGTACTCTGCGTTTGGCCGACGGTCCCGACGAGGTGCACAAGATGACGATCGCCCGGGCCGAATTGCGCAAGCACGATCCGGCTTTCCGGACCGATGGTGTCAGCACCGTCGCGCCGGGTGGCGGACGGGGCTGATCCGAATGACGACCGCGCACGACATCATCCAGATGTTCGGCTCGGTCGAGGACGATCAGCGTTACACGCGGCTCGTCCAACTCTTCACCGACGACGCCGTTTATTGCGATCCGTTCGCCGGTCCACAGCGAGGTCGTGACGCCATCGCCAGCTTCATGGGCGAGATGGAACGAAGGTTGCCCAAGATGGGCGTGTATTTCGCGAACTGGGAAACCATGGCCGAGACCACGGTCGGTTGGTCGCGGTGGGAGATGGTGGTTCCGGTCGGCGGGACTGAGTATCCGATCGCCGGTCAGAGTGTGTACCGCTTACGCGATGGGCTCGTCTGTTACGCGTCGGATTACGTCGATGCCGCGGCGTACGCCCGCATTCGCCCCGACGTGTTTCCCGACCACGTGAGCGCGGCACACGAAGTCAAGGGCACCGCGAGCAGTGGTTCCGCGTTGGCCATGGTGCGCGAACTCTGGAGTACCGATGCTCACGTCGAGTGTCGGGCCCTGGTCGGTGCCGACGCTTCGGGCACGACGTTCAGCCTCATCGATGCCGCGGGCGATGAGACGGTGGCCTGGGCTCAATGGAAGGGCGAAGAGTCGGGTGGCTCGTTCGCCGGCTGGTCGCTCTACACCGTGCGCGACGGAGTGCTCGATCTACGCGCTAACTACTACGACGGCGAAGCAGCGCGAAGGCTACGGCAGCCGCGTGCCCCACATTGAGTGAATCGACATCGGGCGCGATCTCGATTCGTACTCGGTGATCGGCATCCCGAAGTGTTCGATCGCTGAGTCCACTTCCTTCGGCACCGAGCACGAACGCGAGTGGTGCGTCGTGATCGACCGTGAGTTCTCCGATGGCAACGGCATCGGCCGCCGGTGTGAGCGCGAGGCTCGAGCCTCCCAGCGAACGAATCACTGCCATGGCCGAATCAACCGAAGTGCGCACGATCGGTAGGAAGAGGATCTCGCCCATCGAGACCCGAACCGTTCGTCGGTAGTACGGATCGGCGCACCGCTCGTCGAGGACGAGGGCGTCGATCGCGAAAGCCCGAGCCGAGCGGGCGATGGCGCCGAGGTTCTCGTGGTCGTTCAGACCTTCGAGGATTGCGATCCGGTGTCCGCCACTCGCGATGGACGGCCGACCGAGGACATCGCTCAATGATGCCGTGGGCGGTCGGTTGGCCGAGGCGATCACCCCTCGATGTAGATCGAATCCGGCTACCGCCGACACCACCGAACGTTCGGCCAAATACACCGGCGCTTTCGCGCCGGCCAATGCCTCGCTCATGTCGGCCATCCGATTGGGTGAGACGACGATGGAACGGATGTCGAGTCCACTGGCGACGAGACGGCGGACGACCTCGGGCCCCTCGGCGATGAAGAAGCGCTCGTCTTCTCGACGACGATTGATGTCACGGTCGGAGAGACCGATGTAGTCGGCCAGTCGGGGATCGGATGGATCCTCGATCAACGGGTGGTCCACGCACTCATTGTGTCGGCTCGTTGGTACGACCCCACCCGAGCGTGGCATCGTGGGAGCATGTCGTCGGACCCCGAGCAGATCGTGATCGTGGGCGCGTCCCTCGCTGGTTTGCGCGCGGCCGAAACCCTTCGTCAGGAGAAGTTCACCGGTCGCATCGTGGTGATCGGAGACGAACCCAATCCTCCGTACGACCGACCTCCGTTGTCGAAGAAGGTCTTGGCCGGCGAATGGGAGCCCGACCGGATCCGGTTGCGCAAGCCCGAAGACCTGGAGGCCCTTGGCGCCGAGTGGGTCCTCGGTGCGGTCGCCGTTCGACTCGACACCGCGAAGCGCGAGGTCGAACTCGCGTCGGGTCGAACCGTCGAGTTCGATGGTTTGATCATCGCCACTGGTGGTCACGTTCGCCGACTCCCCAACCAGCCGGATTGGCGCGGCATTCATGTGTTGCGTGGCCTCGACGATTCGTTGAGTTTGCGAAGTGAGCTACTTCCCGAACGGCGGGTCGTGGTGATCGGCGCCGGATTCATCGGGTTGGAGGTGGCGGCGACGGCGCGGCAACTCGGATGTCGGGTGACGGTTCTCGAAGGCGCTGAGGCTCCCTTGATGCGCGGTCTCGGCGTGGAGATGGGACGTCTCGTCGCACGGATCCACCCGGAGAACGGTGTCGATCTTCGCTGTGAGGTGAAGGTCGCGCGATTCGTGGAAGGTGAAAGTCGTCGGGTGGCCGGGGTCGAACTCGAGGGCGGCGAGATCGTGCCCGCCGATGTGGTGGTGGTGGGGGTCGGTGTGTCACCGGCGACGGAGTGGCTGAACGATTCCGGGCTCACCATCCGTGACGGAGTGGTGTGCGACGCGACTTTGTGCGCCGGCGTTCCGGGCATCTACGCCGCAGGGGATGTGGCGCGTTGGCCCAATGAACTCCTCGAACAGGAGGTCCGGGTCGAGCACTGGACCAATGCATCCGAACAAGGCGCGGCGGCGGCCCGGAATCTTCTCGCGGTTGCCCGAGGTGCAACTCCCAAGGCCTACGCCGAAGTGCCGTTCTTCTGGAGCGACCAATTCGGTGTGCGCATTCAGTTCCTCGGTCGGGCCCAAGGCGATGAAGAGATCGAGATCGTCGCGGGTTCACCCGACGAGAAGTCGTTCGTGGCCCTCTATCACCGCGACGGGCGGCTGCGCGCCGCACTGGGAGTGAGCCGACCCAAGCAACTGATGCCTTTCCGCAAGTTGCTCGCCGAGCGCGCCACATGGGAACAGGCGCTCGAGCTCGTGGCGTCGTTCGGCTCCTGAACCTCTCCACTGTTTGTTGCAAGCGGAACTTTCCCGTGACAACAAGCCGGTCGTTCGTTAGTGTTCTTGACGAATCGCTTGGGGAGGCGAGTCCCACTGGGGACGGAAGTGAGCGACACCATGCCCGACATCGACGAAGCGCGGAACTGAATGCCGAGGCTCGACTCCGAGCGGGTCGCGTTGTGGCGGGCGTTCCAGACGGCGGCCGAAGTCGTTTCGCGTCTCATCGAGGCCGAGATGGCCGATGAATTCCAACTGTCGTTGCCACAGTTCGACATCCTCGCGGCTCTTGCGCACAACGACGATCAGATGCGAGTCAAGGAACTCGCCGAAGCGCTCGCGGCCGTACCGTCCACTCTGTCGCGCCGGATCGATTCGCTCGTCGATCGGGAATACGTGACCCGCGAATCGGCGCCGACCGCTGACGACAACCGGGCGGTCATGGTCACACTCACCCGCATGGGCCGACTCGTGTGGCGAGACGCCAACATCCTCTATCGCCGGGCCATCCAGCGGGAATTCGCGGCCGAGTTGTCGGAGACCGACGTCGGAACCATGTCCCGGGCGATCAGCAAAGTCGCACCATTCAGGTCCTGAGCCCACATCGGTGTTCTCCATCGGGTCGGGTTCGTCCTCCTCGGTGATCAGGAAGCAAACTGAATCCCGCCGGTCGAGCCGGCTCCGCCGAACCCAGGAGTTCTCCCATGTACAACGCAGTCATCGTCGATGCCATCCGCACCCCGCTCGGTAAGCGCAACGGCAAGCTGAAGGATTGGCATCCCGTCGATCTCGCCGCCGAGACGCTTCGGGCACTCATCGACCGTAACGGCATCGATCCAGCGATCGTCGATGACGTGGTGATGGGTTGTGTGATGCAGGTCGGTGAGCAGGCCGCCAACATCGCCCGTAACGCGGTCCTCGCCGCCGGTTGGCCCGAGTCGGTTCCCGGCACGACGATCGACCGTCAGTGCGGATCGTCGCAGCAGGCCGCGCACTTCGCGGCTCAAGGTGTGATGGCTGGCGCGTACGACGTCGTCGTGGCGTGCGGCGTGGAAGTCATGACCCGCGTTCCGATGGGTGCGTCGATGTCGGATGGCAAGTGGGGTTTTCCGTTCGGTCCGAAAGTTGGCGAGCGCTATCAGCCCCAAGGTGGTCTCGTCCCGCAGGGCATCTCGGCCGAACTGATCGCCGACAAGTGGAACATCAGCCGGGACGACATGGATCGTTTCGGTGTGCAGTCTCAGGAGAGGGCCGCTCGGGCCACCAAGGAAGGACGGTTCGAGCGCGAGATCCTTCCGGTGAAGGATGCCGAGGGCAACATGATGACCGCCGATGAAGGAATCCGCGATACGTCGATGGAAAGCCTCGCCAAGTTGAAGCCGTCGTTCCGGCCCGCTGAAGAGGGCGGTCGCGTGACCGCTGGTAACTCTTCGCAGATCACCGACGGAGCCGCGGCGCTGCTCATCATGAGTGAAGAGAAGGCCAAGGCCCTCGGTCTCACACCTCGCGCCCGGTTCGTGAACTTCAGCCTCGCGGGCGACGATCCGCGTTACATGCTCACGGCCCCGATCCCGGCGACCCGCAAGGTTCTCGAGCGCGCCAAGCTCACCATGAACGACATCTCGATCACCGAGATCAACGAGGCCTTCGCTTCGGTCGTGCTGGCGTGGGAGAAGGAATTCCATCCCAACATGGAGACGGTCAACCCGAACGGTGGAGCCATCGCGATCGGTCATCCTCTTGGTTGTTCGGGCGCGCGCCTCATGACCACGCTGCTGAACGAGCTCGAGCGCACGGGCGGGCGTTATGGCGTGCAGACCATGTGTGAGGGCGGTGGCATGGCCAACGCCACCATCATCGAACGACTCGGCTGATCCAGATGAGTTTCGGCACCGTGATCTGGACGCTCGGTGCCGTCCTCATCTTTCTCTTCCTCTGGCGCGTCGGGGTCGGGCTCTTGCGCAGCATGACCGAACCCTTGCCGCCACCCCCTCCGCCGGGTGAGATGCGACGCGTCAGCGTTCGCTACCGGTGCAGTGTCTGCGGGCTCGAGTTGAAGATGACTCTGGCCGCCGAAGAAGACCCCGACCCGCCCCGCCACTGCATGGAGGAAATGGACCTCGTCGCGGCCGCCGAGTAAGGCCGGGGTCGAGAAACAACGGGGCGTTCACCAGGTGAACGGGGAGTTACACGAATGTGATTATCCCCCTGGTTGTCCACAACCTGTGGACACACAATTTTGCGCTAAAAACCCTGCTCAGGCGTCTAGTGGTATTTGGTGGCTGTGTACAGACCACCGAGGACGCTGACGAGGCCGGCGACCAAATACACATTGCTCCGGCCGCCCGGTACGGCACCCAAGTAATAGAGCAGGATGATGAGCGCACCCAGGATGAAAAGGGTGAACATCAGAATCGGCACCCAGCGCGGGCTTTCCTTCACGTACTGCGGAACCGGGGGTGTGTAACGGGACGAAGCCACTACTCCGGACTCGTTGTGATCGGGGTTCACGGGTCGACTGGCCCCGGGCGTCGTGCCCTTCGGGGTGACGCGACCACCGGTTTTGCGCTTGGGAGGTGCCACGAGCGGAAAGTGTAGGCGACAAGTTCGTTGCGGTGGCAGGCTGAGCGGGTGACGACGAAGGTTCGCGTGCTGGTGCTCGACAACTACGACAGCTTCGTCTACAACCTCGTTCAGTACCTCGGGGAGTTGGGGACCGAGCCCGTGGTTCACCGCAACGACGACCTCACCGTGGACCAAATCCTCGATCTGCGCCCCGATCGGATCCTGCTCTCACCCGG
>SYCI01000164.1 GCA_005787035.1 Actinomycetota bacterium
CCGAGTGCCCGGGGTGGGGTTCGAACCCACACTCCCCGTGAGGGGAAGGGGGGTTTAAGCCCCCCGCGTCTGCCAATTCCGCCACCCGGGCCTGCCCGCAGGCTACGGACGCCGGACAGTCCCGTTGTCAGGCGGCGTTCTCACGCCTCGTCGACACCAACGGCTCGTCGGTCGCGGGGATCGAGAGTCGCAACGATGCAACCGCCGACCAGAGTTCGCGCCGCAGACGATCGGCGGCCGGCGGAACGAGACGATTCGCGACTACGACCCCTTCGATCATGTCGGCCACCACAGCCACGAGCGGTCGGCCCTTGACCCGCACGGCCACGGTCACGTGGCCATCGAGGCGTCGCAACGATCGGTCGACGCCCACGATACGCGGTGGACAACGGAATCCGGGTACCACGAGTCCGCGCCGACGCGTCTCCACCACGAGCACCTTGGCCACCAAGGCGAACTCGAGCGGGTCCGTCGAGTCGATGGGTCGGGTCGGCTGTTTCATGAGAGAACGACTCTGCCAACCGGGTGTGGCACGGATCGCCCGCCCGACGGTTCTCGGCCGCCTCATCCACACCGTCACACCCCTCACCTAGTGTCCGAGGCGTGCAAGAACCCGATTCGGGCCCCGCTTACACCGCTGCCCAGCAGAAGGTGATCGACGTGATCGGCAAGTCCGGTCCGGCTCCGGCCATCCCGCCTGGCTTGGCTGCCGAACTCCGCGCCGAGATCGACGCCGCCATCGCTCCGTTCACCGACCTGCTCCCCGACGGCAAGTCGTGGGAGAACCGCTTCTTTCTCAACAAACAAAGCCTCTCCGACGTCCATTCGTGCGAGGCGTACTACCTCGGCGGCAAAGCCGACTTCGAGTGGAACTCGGCCAACTCTCGCGGCACGATCGTCCACAAGGCGATCGAGGTCTCCATCAACATCCGCGGTGGAGTCTTCCCCACCGATCTCGTCGAAGAATCGATCTCGCGGCTCAGTAACGACCCCAACAAGAACATCGGCGAGTTCCTCGTCACCCTCGACGAATACGGTCGAGCCGAACTCATCGGTGAATGCAGTTCGCTCTTCACGCGTTTCCTCGAAGGCTTTCCGCCCATCAAGCGCGCCTGGTCACCCCAGACCGAGAGCGCGATCGGACTCGATCTGGTCGACAAGCGCGTCCGGATCGGCGGCAAGGTCGACCTCTCCCTCGGTCGCCCGCCCGACAAGGTCATCATCGACCTCAAGACCGGAGCGCAGTTCGGCGCTCACCGCGACGATCTTCGGCTGTATGCACTGATCGATCTCCTCACGGTCGGCAACGCTCCGCGCAAGGTGGCGAGTTTCTACATCGATTCGGCGAGCATCGAAGCCGAGGACATCACCGAGGGCACACTGCGTGCCGCGGCCCGCCGACTCGCTGACGGTCTCACCAAGGCTCTCGAGATCAAGTACGCCGGGCGGGCCCCCGAAGTTCGCGCCGGATCCAATTGTCGCTGGTGCACGTTGGTGTCCGAGTGCCCGACGGGTCAGCAGTATCTCGCGCAACGCGAAGCCGACGAAGGCTGGTGAGCCAACCGGCTCAGTTGTCGCGCGGACTCGCCGGCGTCATGAAGGCCACTGCGCATCCGAGTCCGGCCTCCGATCGCACCGTGGCGATCCGACGACCTTTCTGAACCGCATCTCGCGGCGAGCCCACGACATCGGGTCCGAGCCGATCGACCACTCCGTCGAGATCGGTCACGTCGAACACCAACCCCCAGAGTCGCGCCGGCTCGACGACATCGATGTCCGGCCGTTCGACGACTTCCAGAATCACCGAACCTGCCCGATGGAAACCCTGACGGACGCCACCGCCCACATCGCGAATCCTCTTGAGCGGCAGTTGCAACGCTTCGGTGATCGCTCCACACGTGCGATCGAGTGAGGGAGTCATGATCACCACGTGGTCGACTCCCGTGATTCCGAGCACCGGATCGACCGTCGACGCAATCGCAGAACCAATCGCCGAAGCGGCGGCGAACGACGTCGGGATGCCGTCGATCACTCGGTCGGGACCATCGACATCGGAGGTGAACCGCCAACCCGTGAGGCCCGTTCGTTCACCGAGAGGTGCTTCGAGTTCGAAGGTCAGCCCACCGGCGACGAACGAAGATCCCTTTGGCGAAGGGGTGAGCGGGAAACCGAGTCGCTCCCACGACGACGCAGAAGCGGAAAGACGAAGAGCAGTGAGCAGGATCAGCCGCGGCCCATGTTGGGACGCTTGCCGTGGTTGGCCTTCGACCGACGGAGCCGAGCCTTGCGCTTCTTGGTCTTCTTCGACATAGGTCTCCCACGCTACCGCCCGTCGGGCCCAAATCACCCTGCTGGCCTGCCGGTGGTCGATCGGGGTCGGCGACCACGACCGAGCACGATCCCGATCCCAGCCGCCGCCGGGAGGGCCGCCAGCGTGATCAGCCAACCCGGCACACCCGTGACCGGCAGGCCCGGGGCCGAACCGGCGGTTTTCGGCCCGACCGGGGCGCTCACATCGACCGCCACCACCGCCGGTGGACCCGCGCAATCAGCGCTGTCGGGGCTCTCCGACATGAACCGGACACCCTCGGCACCCACCGGCAACGTGAGCGAGGCCCGGCCGTCCACATCGGTCACGAGTTCGATCGGCTCCATGGGTGGGAGTCCGGTCGTCATGACCGGCACCGCGTACACACGATGGTTGGCCAACGCTTCGCTTCCGTCGTGCAGATATGCGGTGGCGGTGAACTCCCACTCGCCTTGTGCCGGTGATTCGAGCGCACCATCGATGGCGTACGTCGCGCACGCCGGTGTCGGCGCGGAAGGCGACGGCGATGCCAGCGTCGTCGTTGGCGACACGGGCGGAACGACCGGAACGATGGTGGACACTGCACTCAGGATCAAGACGAACGACATGTGACCCATGTGGGAACGGTTCGGGTACGAGGGCGACGGGTAGCCTGCACTCCTCCATGGAACGTTTCGGCCTCGTCGGCCTCCCGAATGCGGGAAAGAGCTCGCTCTACAACGCCCTCACCGGTGGCGGCGCCTTGGCCGCTCCCTACGCATTCGCCACCAAGGACCCCAACATCGGCGTGGCCAAGGTCCCCGACGATCGTCTCGACCGCCTCTCGGCCATGTCGAAGAGCAAGAACACCATCCACGCATCGGTACAGGTGGTCGACATCGGCGGCCTCGTGGAGGGCGCGAGCAAGGGTGAGGGTCTCGGCAACACGGTCCTCGCCAACATCCGCGAAGTCGACGCCCTCGTCCTCGTGTTGCGCGCCTTCATCGACGACGACGTGCCGGGTCCGTCCGATCCGCTCGAACATCTCAGGGTGGTCGAGATCGAGTTGGCCCTGGCCGACCTCGAAACCGTCGAGAAGCGACTCGCCCAAGCACAGCGTCAGTCGAAACTCGATCGCAACCTGCTGCCCGAGGTCGAGGCGCTCGAGCTCGCGCAGGCCGCGCTGGCCGAAGGTCGCCCGCTGTATCGCGCCGGCCTGAAGGCCGATCAGCGCGAGATCCTCGAACCGCACTTCCTGCTGACCAATCGTCGCGTGCTCGTGGTGGCCAACGTGGGCGAGGGAGAACTCGACCGGATTCCCGAGGTCGAAAAGCGCATCACCGCCGAGTTCAACGACGCCGGCGACAACGTCGAGGTGATCGGCATGTGTGTTCAACTCGAAGCCGAAGCCGCGGCCATCGAAGATCCGGTCGAACGCGCCGAGATGCTCGAAGGTTTCGGGCTCGGCGAAGGTGCGCTCTTCCGCATGGTTCGCAGCGCCTATCACCTCCTCGGACTTCGCACGTATTTCACGACCGGCGAGAAGGAATCCCGCGCCTGGACCTTCCGCGCCGGTTCCACCGCTCCCGAATGTGCCGGCCGAATCCACAGCGATTTCCAACGCGGATTCATCAAGGCCGAGGTCATCCACTGGGACGAACTCCTCGACCTCGGATCGTGGGTCAAGGCCAAAGACGTCGGCAAGATCCGAGTCGAGGGCAAGGAATACCACCCCGTCGACGGCGACGTGATGGAGTTCCGCTTCAACGTGTAGGACGCGTCGGGAAGCGAACGGCATGACCACGTCATCTTCCGACTCAATCGCCTGGCTCGTTTGCGACGGCCGCGTTCTCGCCAGTGCGTCACTCGCCGTCGATTCGCCGAGTCGCCGACGCGGTCTGCTCGGTCGAACTTCGTATTCGGGCGCGCTCGTGCTGCAACCGTGTCGGTGGGTGCACACGATCGGCATGCGATTCGCACTCGATGTCGCCTACCTCGATGCCGAGGGGAACGTCATCAAGACCGTCCAGATGCATCGGCACCGGATCGGCGCTCCGATCCCCCGCGCCAAGCGCGTCGTCGAAGCCGAACTCGGCGCGTTCGCTCGTTGGGGACTTCGTGTCGGCGACCGCGTGGAGATCCGCATGGGTTCCACGACCGGACCGACGGGTGAGTCGTCGTGAGTCGTCTCGTTCTGGTGGCCACCCCGATCGGCAATCTCGGCGATCTCGCACCGCGTGCGATCGAGGAGTTCCGCCGGGCCGGACTCGTGTGCTGTGAGGACACGCGCCGCACGGGACTCTTGCTCAGCAACCTCGGAATTCAAGCGACTCTCATGCGCCTCGACGATCACACCGAGGTCCCTTCGATTCCCCGCGTGATCGATGCACTGAACGAAGGTCGCGACGTGGTGCTGGCCACCGATGCCGGCACCCCGGGCGTTTCCGATCCGGGCCAACGCCTCGTGGCCGCGGTGATCGCGGCCGGGCACGTGGTCACGGCGGTGCCGGGAGCATCAGCCGTCCTCACCGCACTCACGATCAGCGGACTCCCCACCGATCGCTTCGTGTTCGAGGGTTTCCTGCCGCGAACGGGCAAGGAACGCGTGGCGCGTCTCACCGAGATCGCCGTCGAAACACGAACCTCGGTCATCTACGAAGCTCCTCACCGCATCGGGCGCACGCTGAGCGATCTCATGACGGCGTGTGGTGCCGATCGGGCCGCCGTGCTCGCCCGCGAACTCACCAAGATTCACGAAGAAGTGATCCGCGGATCACTCGCCGAAATCGTCGCCGGTCTGGGCGAACCGCGCGGCGAGTACGTGATCGTGTTGGCTGGCACACCACCCACACCGGCCGCCTCGCGGTCGGAGATCGAGTCGATGGTTCGGGCCGAACTCGCGCGCGGCTCCTCCACTCGGGATACCGCCGCGGCAATAGCCACGGCAACGGGGGCGTCGAAGAAATCGGTGTACGAGATCGCCGTTGCCCTCGCCAAGGAGATCTGAACAACTCCGTTACACCCCCTGATTACGTTGCATTTGCAATGAACCGGGTGTGCACCTCGACCGACGAACTCCGCACTCTTCGCGTTCGCCTGTCGGAGATCAGGCACCTGGAGGCCTCGCTCGCCGCCGAGAAGATCTCGATCGTGTCGCGTATCGAGGCGCTGTCGGCTCCGGACATCGCGCCACTCGTCGCCGAGCGCGAACTCGTCACCCACGCCGGCCTGACGCCGCGAGAAGCACGCGACGTCGTCGCCCGAACCGAGGTCGTGGAATCACTTCCCGCACTCGGCGAGGCACTGGCCCGGGCCACCACGACTTCGGCCCATCTCGACGTTCTGGCCCGTGCCATGCGGACCGCGGCGCCCGAGCGCGAAGCTTTCGCGGCCCTGCTTCCCGAACTCGCCGAATCGGCCACCTCACTCGGCGTCGCGGATTTCGCGCAGTTGTGCCGCGAAACCGCCCGTTCGGTCCTGGCCGACGGTGGACTCTCGATCTTCGAGCGCCAGCGGCGATCGGTCTATCTGCGCGGCCGATTCGACACCGAAGGCGGACTCAACCTCTCGGGCTATCTCGACCCCGAGCGCGGAGCCGCTCTGTGGTCGCGTATCGAACAGATCCGCGAGCAGATGTTCCACCAAGGCGACGATGCTCCGTTGGAAGTCATGCCGTGGGTCGAACCGAACGAACACCGAGCCGCCCTCGCCCTCGTCCATGCCTTCGACGCCGGAGTGAGTTCCGACGACGACCACGACTCTCCAACGCCAGCCCGCGCTGAAGTTGTCGTGCATGTGGACCTGGCGTCACTCACCGTTGGACCCCACGCACACTCCACGGCGCGCACGGTCTACGGCGGCGATCTTCCCGTCGCAACGATTCGTCGCTTGGCCTGTGAGGCCGAGATCATCCCCGTCGTCCTCGGTGGACACGGAGTTC
>SYCI01000165.1 GCA_005787035.1 Actinomycetota bacterium
GCGGGTTCTTCACCTATGCGGTGAAAAATCATCACCAGAACAACGGGGTCAGGCGGTGGGGCGGAGTTCGCCGGCCACGGGTGAGGCCATCTCGATGAAGATGCACTCCCCCGGACACGCCTCGGCGGCATCGACCACCGATTGGTAGTTCTTGAGCGGCACCCACGCGAGGCTGCCCGCCCCACCCGGGTCGTTGAGCGCCACGCCCTGCTCGGCCACGTAGGCGATGCCGTCCTCGAGCTGCACGAAAACATCGGGGCAATGATCGAGACACAGGCCATCGCCCGTGCACAAGTCCTGATCGATCCACACCCGCACGGGGACGACGCTAATGGTGGCCCCCGCGGAGCCGACGAGGCGTGCCCCGTACCGCTTGACACATACCCTTGCCGGGATGCCTCCTGCCGGAACACCGAGCAACGAACCGCGCGCTCCGCACAAACCCTTCGTGCACACGCGGCCCACGGGCGACTCCCACGACCCGTTCCATTGGCTCCGCGACCGAGACGATCCCGACACCATCACCTACCTCGAAGCCGAGAACCGCCACGCCGACGAATGGTTCGCGCCGCACGACGAACTGATCGAAACCGTCTTCCGCGAGATCAAATCGCGCATCCAGGAAACCGATCAGAGCGTGCCCATGCTCAAGGACAGTTGGTGGTACGCGACCCGTACGGTCGAGGGTTCGGATTACGCGATCCACTGCCGGGGTCGCGCGCGTGAGACGGCCACCGAAACGGTGCTACTCGACGAGAACGCCGAAGCCGACGGGCACGATTACTTCTCGATCGGATCATTCGACGTGAGCCCCGACACGCGACTTCTCGCGTGGTCGTCCGACACCGATGGTTCCGAGCACTTCACCATGCGCATCCGCGATCTCACGACCGGCCGCGATCTCGACGATGTCATCATCGACACCTCCTGGGCCGGCACCGCGTGGAGCGCCGACTCGCAGTACCTCTTCTACGTCACCTACGACGAACAAGAACGTCCGTCCACCGTGTGGCGACACCGGGTGGGCTCCGCACAAGCGGACGACGTGCGCATCTTCGACGAACCCGACGAGCGTTTCTACGTGGGCATCGACCTCACCCGTAACGGCGAGTGGATCATCATCGACGCCGACTCCAAGACATCGAGCGAGTCGCACCTGATCCCGGCCGACGAACCACTCACACCGGCGCGCGTGGTGAGGCCCCGAGCCGACGACCTCGAGTACCACATCGATCACTGGGGCGATCGCTTCATCGTGCTCACCAACCTCGATGCCGTCGACTTCAAGTTGATGACCGCCCCCAACGACGACCCCGCCTCATGGACCGACTTCATCGCACACACACCGGGCAACCGCATCACACGCGCCGACACC
Source organism: Actinomycetota bacterium (assembly GCA_005787035.1). GTDB lineage: Bacteria > Actinomycetota > Acidimicrobiia > Acidimicrobiales > Ilumatobacteraceae > Casp-actino8. The sequence goes on from SYCI01000165.1 coordinate 1,376, forward strand.
TTTGCCGATCACCTCGTGATCCACGAGTGGGTCGAAGCCCAACCGCAGCTGCGCATCGTGCAGCGCGACGGTTCGAGCACCTCGGTGCCCGTCGGCGACGAGCCACACGACATCGAACTCGACTCCAATCCTGAATGGCGCACTGATTGGGTCCGCTTCGCGACCGAGAGCATGACCTCCCCCGGCTCGGTGTGGGAACACAACGTGCGCACGGGCGAACAGGTTCTGCTCAAGCGCCAACCCACACCGAACGTCGACCTCGATCGTTACGAGAGCGAACGTCGCTGGGCGGTCGCACCCGACGGAACCCGCGTGCCCTACGACATCGTGCGTCTTCGTGGCGCAACTCCCGGACCAGCACTCGTGTACGCGTACGGAAGTTACGAAGCCTCCATGCCACCGTGGTTCAGCGTGGCCCGCCTGTCGCTCGTCGACCGCGGCTGGACCTGGGTGCTCGCCCACCCGCGAGGTGGCGGTGAGATGGGTCGCCGTTGGTATCTCGAGGGCAAGTTGCTCGCCAAGCGCAACACCTTCGACGACACCAATGCAGTGGCCGACGATCTCGTGGCCGCCGGCCTCGTCGATGGGCAACGTCTGGCCGTGCGTGGCGGCAGCGCCGGCGGACTCCTCGTGGGTGCCTGCATCACACTGCGTCCCGAACTTTGGGCGGCTGGTGTGGCTGAAGTTCCCTTCGTCGACGTGGTGAACACCATGAGCGATCCGTCGTTGCCGCTCACCGTCACCGAATGGGAGGAATGGGGCGACCCGAGAAGTGAACCATTCGCTTCGTACATGCTCTCGTATTCGCCCTACGACAACACCTCGGCCCGCGACTACCCCGCGCTGTTCGTGACGGCCGGACTCAACGATCCGCGCGTGGCCTATCACGAACCGGCCAAGTGGGTCGCTCGGATCCGCGATGTACGCACCAACGATGCACCACTCGTGCTTCGCACCGAGATGGGTGCCGGCCATGGTGGTGCGAGCGGGCGCTACGACCGCTGGCGCGACGAAGCTCGGGTGTGTGCTTTCCTGATCGCCGTTCTCAGCTAGTCGCTCAGGCGAGCGCGGTCACGAAGGCGATCAGACCGAGCACGATCAGCCCTCCGTTGCGGAGTGCGTGACGGTTGCTCAAGGGTTCGGCACTCCATGCTCCGAAACACGCGCACACCGGATGCTTCCCCTGACTCAGATTCAACATGACAAGCAGAGTGAAGGCGGTCAGAAGCACCACGCCGAGGAACGCCACCAACGCCGTCCAGATCTGAACGATCAACAAGGCGCCGAGCACGATCTCCACCCACGGGACGAACGGCGCCGTCCAGATGGGCGCGCCCATTCCCCGAACCTGTTCACGCCAGGCCCTTCCCATGCGTAACTTCGCCGCACCGGCCACGCACAGCAGGGCCCCGAGAGCGATCGACGAGACGATGCGCAGAAACGTCATCACGATGCGGGCGGCATCGCCACGCTGGCGACCTTGCCACGGAAGAACACCATCGCATCGTCGGCGTTCTCGGCGTGTTCCATCTGTTGCACGCGACCCACGACGAACAGGTGGTCACCGGCGTCGCTCACCGAATCGATCCGACAGTCGATCCAGCCGATCACACCGGGCAGGATCGGCGATCCGCTCGGTGCCTTCTTCCAATCCACGCCGCCGAAGCGTCCGTCTTCTCCCTCGGCCGGCTCCTTGGCGAAGCGCCAGCAGAGTTCGTCCTGACCGGCGGCGAGGATGTTCACGCAGAACGACCCCGACTGCGCGATGAGTGGCCAGCTCCGCGAAGAAAGCCCGGGCAGAAATCCGACGAGCGGTGGATCGAGCGAGACCGACACGAACGAACCGATCGTGATGCCGTGCGGCTTCCCTGATGCATCGAGACCCGTCACCACGGTGACGCCGGTCGGGAAGTGCCCGAGCACGTTGCGGAAGTGACGGGGATCGATCGGCGCGTCGCTCACGACGTCACCTTAGACGAACCGAAATCAGACGAAGTGAACGAGGCCCTCGGAAGCGGCGATCACGCGAACACCGCGCTTTTCACCCTCGCACCGGATCTGCTCGAACAGGCGATCCAACTCGTCGTCGCAACGGCCCGGGTCGTGATGGAACAACGCGAGCGTCTTCACCTTGCACTCGGCGGCCACCCACAGTGCGTACTCGAGAGTGCTGTGGCCCCACGTCGCCTTCTCGGCGAATTCGTGCGGCGTGTACTGCGCGTCGTGGATGAGGAGATCAGCCCCCTCACAGAGTTCGCGCGCACCTTCGGTGATGAACATCGAGCCGTCGAGGGGCATCTGATGATCGGAGAGATACACCACCGACTTGCCGGAGTGACTCACCCGATAACCGAGCGTGTTGCCGATGTGCGGAACGAGTCGGCTGCGGACTTCGTAACCACCCACCGAGAAATCGTCGTCGCCGGTGTCGTGGAACCGGAACGTTCCCGGAAGGTCGGCCAAGGCCACCGGGAACATCGGCGGGCGGATGATCGAGTCGAACACCTCGGCCACCGAACGTCCGTCTTCCTGACGCGGCGCGTAGATATCGAAATGCGAACCGTGTCGCAGCGTGGGCACGAAGAACGGCAGACCCTGAATGTGATCCCAGTGCATGTGGGTGAGCAAGCACGCGCCGTCGAAGGGCGCGGCATCAGCATGAGCGCAATAGCGAAGGCCGGTCCCGAGATCGAACACGAGCGGACGTTCACCCGGCGCGCTCACACCCACACACGATGTGTTGCCGCCGTAGCGCCTCGTGTCATCGCCATGGCACGGCGTGGAGCCGCGCACGCCATAGAACGTGACCTGAAAGTCCTGATTCCCCCCGATGGGATCCGACGCTAAAGCACCCGACGTGCCCTTGTGAACAGGCGCCTTCGGTGACGTTCGTCGCAGCGCGGGTCGGCTCGGCCGGAGGGGGCGAACTACGGTTCGCCCATGAGCAACAGCCCGGCGGGAACGATCTCCCAGCACACGGCCGATGTGAACGGCCTTTCCCTCTCCTATCTCGCCGCCGGCCTCGACAACCCGGGCCCCCTTGCGATCTGCCTCCACGGCTTCCCCGACTCGGCCCACACCTGGCGCCATCTCCTCCCCCAGTTGGCGGCCGAGGGCTATCGCGCCGTGGCGCCGTTCTTGCGCGGCTACGCGCCCACGTCGGTTCCGACCGACGGCTGCTTCCAGACCGCGGCCTCCGCCACCGACGTGATCGCACTGCGCGAACACCTCGGCGGCGACGAACGCTCCGTCATCATCGGCCACGACTGGGGTGCGGTGATCACGCACATCGCCGCCGGCCACGCACCGCAACTCTGGGACAAGGTCGTCACCATGGCCGTGCCACCCGGATCGGCGGTGGGAGTGGCGTTCCTGTCGAACCTTCAGCAGATCAAGCGCAGTTGGTACATGTTCTTCTTCCAGCATCCGTTCGCCGATCTCGTGGTGGGGGCCAACGATCTCGCGTACATCGACATGCTCTGGGCCGACTGGTCGCCCGGCTACGACGCCACCGAGGATCTCGCGCTCTTGAAGCCGAGTCTGCGCGATCCGGCCAACCTGCAAGCGGCCCTCGGCTACTACCGCGCCACCCTCGGCGACGGTTACAAGAATCCCGAACTGCAGGCGATGCAGGACGCCGGATCGAACATCACGCCGCGTCCACTCCTCTACTTGCACGGCCGCACCGACGGTTGCATGGGCGTGGAGGTCGCCGAGTTCGCCATGGCCGAGTTACCGACCACGGCTCGCGCGCACATCGTCGATGGCGCCGGACACTTCTTGCATCTCGAAAAGCCGGCCGAGGTCAATCGGCTCATCCTCGACTTCCTGCGGGGCTGACCCAGATGACGATCACCACTCGCTCGGCACCCGTTCTGCCCGACGGTCTCGTGATCGTGGTGAAACGAGAGTGCGAGACGTGTCGGATGACGGTTCCGGTGATCGAGCAACTCCGCAATGGGCCGCTCCCCGTCACCGTGTACACCCAGGACGATCCGAACTTTCCCGAAAGCGTCGATGCCATCCACGACCACGATCTCGCCGTGAGTTGGCATCACACGATCGAGACCGTGCCCACCGTGATTCGCGTAAACGATGGACGCGAAGTTGCCCGAACCGTCGGCTGGTCGCGAACCGAATGGGAAGCAGTCACCGGACGGAACGGACTCGGTGAAGATCTGCCCGTGATGCGTCCGGGTTGCGGTTCGATGAGCGTCGACCCCGATCTCGTCGACTCACTGCGTGTGCGCTTCGGCAGTTCGGTGCTCGGTGCACGTCGCGTGGAGATCGCGTCGGCCGAAGACGAGTTCGAAGCGATGTTCGACCGGGGCTGGACCGATGGGCTACCCGTGATCCCACCCACCGAGGAACGCGTGATGCGCATGCTCACCGGCACCTCGCGCGCGCCCGACGACGTCGTGGCCGTCGTCCCACCCGATCTGGTGGAGGTGACGATCGAGAAGATCGCCATCAATGCCGTGATGGCCGGTTGCAAACCCGAGTACCTGCCGTGGGTGATCACTGCCGTCGAGGCGGTGTGCAACGACACCTTCAACATTCACGGCGTGCTCGCCACCACCATGCCCGTGGGTCCGGTGATCGTGTGCAGCGGGCCCGGTGCGCGAGCCATCGGCATGAACAGCGGTATGAACGTGTTCGGTCAGGGCAACCGGGCCAATCTCACCATCGGTCGCGCCGTTCAACTCGTGATCCGCAACGTGGGTGGCGGTCGACCGGGCGAGGTCGACCGCGCGACGCACGGCAATCCCGGCAAGATCTCGTTCTGCTTCGCCGAGGACGACGTTCACTCGCCATGGACGCCTCTCGCCCAAGCTCGTGGCGCCACACCGGGCGTCGATGCGCTCACGGTGTTTCCGGGTGAGGGCCCGCGCTGCGTGGTCGACCAGATCGCACGCGATCCCGAGAGTCTGAGCAACACCTTCGCCGCGTGCTTGCGCACACTGCACAACCCGAAATCGATCCTCGCCTTCGACGCGATCCTCGTGGTCGGACCCGAACACGCGCGGGTGTTCGCCGAAGCCGGCTGGAATCGCGAACGGGTCGTCGACGAGATCAACGCCCGCCTGCAGATTCCGGGCTCCGAACTCGTGCGCGGGGCCAACGGCATCGCCGAGGGAATTCCGGCGCACCTGAAAGATGCGGTGCTTCCCAAGTTCCGTCCCGGTGGCCTGCTGTTGGTCCACGCCGGCGGCGGGGCCGGACTGTTTTCTGCCATCATTGGTGGCTGGGCCAACGGTGACGTCGGCAGCCAACCCGTGACCAAGGAGGTGACGCGATGACCACGTTGCTCGATCCGACCAACGAACGACGCGTCTCCACCATGGAACGTGTCGGCCGACCCGAGTCGTTGCGCGGCCTCACCGTCGGTCTTCTCGACATCTCCAAGGCCCGCGGTGACGTGTTCCTCGATCGCCTCGAAGAACGTCTGTCGGAGATGGGTGCCGACGTGCGGAGGTTCAAAAAGCCGACGTTCACCAAACCGGCGCCGGTCGACCTGCGTCACGAGATCGCCACCCAGTGCCAAGTGGTGATCGAAGCACTCGCCGATTGAGGCAGTTGCACGTCGTGCAGTGTGCACGACATCGTCGATATCGAACGGCGCGGTGTGCCCGGGGTGTTCGTCGCTTCGGCCGAGTTCGTGACCGCCGCCGACGCCCAGTCGAAGTCGCTCGGGTTCCCCGATGTGGCGCGAGTCTTCACCCCGCACCCCATCCAGGATCGCACCGACGACGAAATGCGCGCCTACGCTGACGAGGCCCTGGCCGCCATCGTCGCTGCGGTCACCCGTGGTTGAACCCGGCTGAACTCCGGACGAATACTGAACGAACCGACGAACACGCACGACGTGGTCGGGGCATGATGTAGTCGATGCGTCGCACCAAGATCGTCGCCACCCTCGGGCCGGCCAGTCAGAATCGGGTGGCCGAACTCGAAGCCGCCGGAGTGTCGGTGGTGCGGATCAATTGTTCGCACCTCTCCACCGCAGAAGTCGGCGCGGCCGTGCGATCGGCCCGCGAGCAGAGCGACCGCCTGGCGATCCTGGTCGACATCCAGGGGCCCAAGCTCCGACTCATCGACGGCATCGATGCGACAGGCTCCGAGGTCACGCTCGTCGAACGTGGTCACGGTGACGGACCGGCCGTGGGCTTCGATCCGCACGCGGTGGGTGTGAAGCCCGGCGAACGCATCCTGGTGAACGACGGTCGCATCACGTTGCGCGCCATCGAAGTCGCTCCTCATCGGGTACGCGCCGAGGTCGTGAACGGCGGCACCGCTCAAGGGCGACGCGGCGTGAACCTGCCCGACACCGATGTGAAGGTGCAGATGTATTCGGAGAAGGATCGCGCCGACATTGCCATCGCGGTGGCCAACGGCGCCGACTGGATCGCGTTGTCGTTCGTGCAACGCCCCGAGGACGTTCAAGAAGCCCGGAAGATGGTTCCGGCCGATGTGCGTCTGCTCTCCAAGATCGAGCGGCCGCAGGCGCTCGAGGTCCTCGACGCCATCTGCGCGGTGTCCGACGGGATCATGGCCGCGCGCGGAGACCTGGGAGTGGAGATCCCGTTCGCCCGACTTCCCGTGGCCCAACGCACGATCGCTCAGGCCGCTCTCACCTCGGGTGTGGTGTCGATCTGCGCGACCGAAATGCTCGAGTCGATGATCACCGGAACCCGACCCACGCGCGCCGAAGTGTCGGACGTGACCAACGCAGTTCGCGACGGATTCGATTGCGTGATGCTCTCAGCCGAGACCGCGATCGGTCACGACCCGATCGGCACCGTGCAGGCGATGGCCGCGATCCTGACCGAAGCCGACTCGGTGGACCGCGTACGTTCGCCCTTCGCCGACAGTCACCCCGACACCGCGGCCGTGGCCGCAGCTACTGCAGCTCTGGCCGCCCGACTGAAGTCGCGCGCGATCCTCGCCGTCACGTTCACCGGCCACAACGCCGAGTTGCTCTCGGCCTGTCGGCCGCCGGCGCCGATCATCGCGGCCACATCCGACCCGCGCGTGGCCACGCGCATCATGGCGCGCTACGGAGTCACCCCGGTACTCGCCGATCGACCGGTGTCGACCGACGCAGCTATCGAGAGCGCGGTGATCGCGGCCAAGCAGGCGGGTTTGTGCCACGACGGCGACGAACTCGTGGTGAGCCTCTCGCGCACCTCACCCCGCTCCGACACCGACACGATCTACGTCTACCGCACCTGACCCGGTGTTCTGGTGATGAAAATTCACCGTCAGGGTAAAGAAACCGAACCAGATTCTCGGTGGAACACGACGAGTCCATCGCGTTCGAGGTCGGTGAGCAACTTCGCGGCCACCTCGGACGGTCGATCCATGACCCGGGCGACGTCTCCGATCTTCACGGTGCCCGCACCGAGGGCCTTGATGAGTCGCCCGCGTGCCTGACGATCCGATCCCTCGAAGCGCGACTGCGCAACGCTCACGCCCGCCGAACCGACACTCGGATCGTCACCTTCGCCACGCCACGCGCACTCGTGCGTCCACGGACATTCGTCGCACGCCGGTTCGGGTCGGCACACCGTTGCCCCGAGATCCATGAAGCCTTGGTTCCAGAGCCACGACGCACCTTCGGCCACAAATTCGTCGGCGATCGACTGGACTTCGCGCGGCTTCAACCGCCGACCCGCGAAACGGGCGAGCACACGCGCGATGTTGGTGTCGACCACGGCGACGTCGTGCTCGAAGGCGAAGGCCAACACCGCGCGTGCGGTGTAAGGGCCCACTCCCGGCAAGGCGAGCAACGATTCGAGATCGTCGGGGACCGTTCCACCGTGGCGAGTCGTGATCGCGCCTGCCGAGGCGTGAAGGTTGCGGGCACGTCGCGGGTAACCGAGCCCCTGCCACAAACGCAGGATGTCACCAAGCGATGCCGAGGCGCATGCAGCCGGTGTCGGATATTCGTCCACGAAAGCCGACCACTTCGGCAGCACACGAGCGACTCCCGTTTGCTGAAGCATGAACTCGCTCACGAGCACGGCCCACGGATCGCGCGTCGCGCGCCAGGGCAATTCGCGCAGTCGAGGGGCCGCCCAACCGAGGAGCGAGTCCTGGAGGTCGGCGACGAGCTGAGGTGTCAGCCGCTCCACGCCGAGTCGGCGTCGTACGGACGCTGGCGGGTCGGCGCGAATTCGCGCTTCCAGACCATCACGCGGCGCCGGAAGTAGCAGACCTCTTTGCCTTCTTGGTTGAAGGCCTTCGTCTCGACGGTGACCACACCGCGATCGTTCTTCGACTTGCTCTCCTGAACGTCGAGCACGCGGGTCTCGGCGTGGATCGTGTCGCCGTGGAACGTGGGGAACTTGTGCTGGAGCGTCTCGACCTCGAGGTTGGCGATGGCCGCGCCACTCACGTCGGGCACGCTCATGCCGAGCACGAGCGAGTACACGAGATTTCCCACCACGACGTTGCGACCCTGCACGCTCTGCGCGGCGAACCAGTCGTTGGTGTGCAACGGATGGTGGTTCATGGTGATCATGCAGAAGAGGTGATCGTCGTACTCGGTGATGGTCTTGCCGGGCCAGTGCCGGTACACGTCACCGACCACGAAGTCCTCGAGGCATCGTCCGAACGGGCGCTCATGAACAGTCATGAACGCAACCTAGTTCTGATCGGTGGGCGACTCCCCATCGATCGGCTTCTCGGGCAACTCCCGTGTCTGATCGGCCACGTACGGGTCGACAGGCTTGGGGATCTCCCGTGTGCGCTCACGCGCCGGGTAGCGCTCGGAGAAGTCGAGGATCGATTCCTCCGACTCGCCCACATGGGCCACCACGTCGCGGAGCGGTTCGAGTCGGTCCTTGGAAATCGCCCACGGTCCGATTCGTAACGACAGATACGTGCCGCCACCCACGAGGATCGGCAGCCAGTACTGCGCGATGCGATACGAGACCACTCCCACCACTGCGGTGGCGCGTGGCAGACCGAAGCCCACCAGCACCGGCACGTACACACCTTCCACGATGCCGAGACCACCAGGAGTGAGCGGAATGGCGGCGAGCACGTTGGCCAGTCCGAAGGCCACGATCAATCCGTCGACCGAGAGCGATCCGCCGAAGGCGCGCAAGAAGACCCACAACGCTGCGGCATCGATCAACCAGTTGAGCGCGGCCCACATCACGAGTCGACGCAAGAGCGGACGATCCTCCGAGAGTTCTTGCATGCGACCGCCGATGTGGCGCACCGCCTCACCCGCGCGGTCCTCGTCGAGGTGAAGTCGCCGGGCCACCGCGCGCAGGATCCTCTCCGAACGCTCCTGCCCTTCGATCAGACCGAAGATGATCGCGGCGGCGATTCCCATGAGGATGATTCCGGCGACCGCCGCCGTTCCGTACACCGGGTTCACCCCGCGCAACGGGATGGAGACGATCAGACCCGACCACAGGATGAGATTCAGAACGACTGCGCTCGCGAGTCCGGCGGTGGCGAGCGCGAAGCCGGCATCGGGACCGGGCACGTTCGACACCGTCATGAGTCGGTAGCCGAGCGCCGAGCCGGCTGCGCTACCACCCGGCACGAGGCTGGCCAGCGCGCGGGTCGACAACTGGATACGGAACATCCGCCACACCGACAGATGATGACCCACCGGACCGAGGGCCACACGGGTCATGAACGAGTAGCACAACAAGGCTCCGAATTCGAGGGCGAGTCCGACGACGAGGAGGCTCGGTTGCACGTCGTTCAACTGATCGACGGCGTTGCGCAGACCCGGAATGTTCAGAATGATGAAGTAGATCAGGACGACCGTCGTGACGATCTTGAAGGTCCGCACGAAGGCCCGACGGCGGAACAACGCCCGTTCGCGAGCGCGGGTGTTGTCAGGTGCGGCCGCGCCAGATGACTCACGACCGGCCTCGGACATACCTATTTCCTAGCAGTTCTCCAGTGGTCGTTCGGGCGACACTCCCTCCGACGACGTCTCAACCAGCGATGGGCGGGAAGGAGTCGACGATGCGCGTCAGGTGCGCATCGAGAACCGGTTGGGTGTCGGCCACCCACTTACCGAGGTGCACCACCACGAGATCACGCGAGCGGTCGACGATGATTCGCTGCCCCTCGTAGCCGAGTGCGGCGAGCACTCCGGGTCGCGACTTCCAGATCCACCAGTGACGTCCGTACCCGTGTTGGGTCTCGGGATCGGTCGCGTGTTGGTCGGCCGCACCTGTGATCCACGCGGACGACAGAAGTCGACGCCCGTTCCACACGCCATCACGGAGATAGAGGTAGCCGAAGCGCGCGAAATCACGAGCCGTCGCATACACGTACGACGAACCGATGAAAGTGCCGGCGTCGTCGAACCGCGCGGATGCTGACTTCATACCGAGCGGCGCGAACAATCGGTTGCCGATGAAATCATCCATGGTCGCTCCGTGCCCCACGACATCGCCCACCAGACGCGAGATCACATTGGTCGTGCCCGACGAGTAGTTCCAGACCTCACCGGGAGCATGTTTGGGCGGACGAGACCGCGCGTAGGCCGCGACATCGGCTGCACCTTCGGCAAAGAGCATCGAGATCACGTCGGGCGTTCGCGCGCCTGGTGTGTCGACGTACTCCTCGACGAAGTCGAGGCCGTCGCGCATTCGCAAGAGATGGTCGAGGGTGATCGCCGAACGCTGATCGTCTCGCCAATCGTTCACCGCAGCGGGAGCGTACGGATCGAGGCGACCTTCGTCGACCAGCATGCCGACGAGCGCGTGCGTCATGCTCTTGGCCATGCTCCACGAGACGAGCGTGGTGTCCGGACCCACCGGTCCACCGGGGCCAAAGATCGTGTCGGGCTGAATCCCGTAACGCTCGAACACCAAGTGACCGCGATGGATGACCGCGAGAGCGAGCGACACTCCCCGACCATCGATAGGAGTCGCGCCACCCGCGAACAATTCGTCGGACTCTCGACGCACCGCGGCCGATTCGGGAATCTCAGCGGTGCTCCACTCCTCACCGGGCCACGCGACGTCGGCATCCCGATGATTCACATCGTGCTCCGCTTCGACGTGACATCGAGTGAGATGAGTTTGCCCGGTACGTCCGGCGCGGGTCCGGTGGCGATACGAACTGCTTCGGCCGCACTCGTGGCGACAGCGGCGATCTCACGGAATCGCTCGGCCACGAAGCCGGTCTCCACCACGCGGTCGAGGGCCTCCATGAGCGGGCCGTAGAAACCGGTGCCGTCGAGGAACACCAACGGCTTGGCAATCAACCCGAGTTGATTCCACGTGAGGATTTCGAAGGCCTCGTCGAAGGTGCCGAATCCGCCCGGCAACACCACGAAGCCGGCGGCGAGTTCGGCCATGCGCGCCTTGCGCTCGTGCATCGACTCCACCACGTCGAGAACCGTCAGGCCGGTGTGGGCCGTCTCGGCCCGCACGAGGTGCTCGGGTATCACGCCGTGCACGTGCCCCCCGGCCTCGAGCACCGCATCGGCGACGAGGCCCATGAGCCCCACCCGTCCACCGCCGTACACCAGACCGCACCCGGCATCGACGATCGCCCGACCGAGATCGCGGGCTTCGTCGGCGAACTCGGGGCGCCCACCCGAACTCGAACCGCAGTACACACACACCAGACGCACGACCCGAGTGTCGCACACCATCGGGTTTCCTCCGATGCCCGTCGTCGACCTCGACCGAGGTGACGCCTGACCACGCCGACGACCTGCGCCCGATACGAGCACCACTTCCGGACCAACGAGGGGTCATGGCTAGCGTTTCGGTCGATGAGCACCACCGTGACCCCCGATCTGCCCACCGCCGCCGATGTGATCGACCTCGCGTCACGGGCCGTCGGCAAGGCCCTCCGCCATCTCTCCACCATCGGCGGACCCGACAAGCAGCAGATTCTCGCCTATGACCTCGCCCATGCGGCCTCAGCGGTGGAGACCGCGCGCTCACTTCTCGACTACGGCGCCAAGGGAACGCACGAAGGTCTGATCACCTGTGCGTACACGGCCGACATGGCTCACGACCTGATGTCGAAGCTCATCGGACGCGAGGAGTTGTGGGGCCTCGAAGTCGGAGTACTCGATTCGGCTCGTTCGTTCATTTCCACGTATCGCGATCCCGAGTTCGTGGCCTCACTGGCCGATGTGCCCGGCCCGCGTCATCTCGACGAGGACTTCGAGATGGTGCAGGACACCTTCCGCGCGTTCGCCGAGAAGGTCATCGCCCCGCGCGCCGAGCACGTTCACCGCTTCAACGAGGACGTGCCCGAGGAGATCATCAGTGGTCTCGCCGAGATGGGCGCCTTCGGTCTGTCGGTACCGAGTGAGTACGGCGGATTCTCCGAAGGTGGCGAAGGTGAATATCTCGCCATGGTCGTGGCGACCGAAGAACTCAGCCGCGGCAGCCTTGGAATCGGTGGCTCGCTCATCACGCGGCCCGAGATCCTCACCCGCGCGCTCGTGAAGGGTGGAACCGAAGCCCAGAAGGCCGAGTGGTTGCCCAAGTTGGCCACCGCCGAAGTGATGGCCGCCGTCGCAGTGACCGAACCCGACTACGGCAGCGATGTGGCCGGTCTCAAGGTGACGGCTACTCCCGCCGAGGGTCCCGACGGCACACCCGGTTACGTCATCAACGGAGTCAAGACGTGGTGCACCTTCGCCGCTCGAGCCGACGTGCTCATGCTCCTCGCCCGCACCAACCCTGATCGCTCGCTCACGCACAAAGGTTTGAGCCTCTTCATCGTGCCCAAGCCACGCGGCGAAGCGCACGGTTTCGAGTTCACCCAGAACGTTCGTGCCGATGGCTCGACCGGGAAGATGGAAGGCCGTCCGATCGACACCATCGGTTATCGCGGGATGCACTCGTACGAGATCGCACTCGACAACTGGTGGGTGCCGGCCACGAACCTCATCGGTGAAGAGGGTGGCCTCGGCAAGGGCTTCTACTACCAGATGGAAGGTTTCGAGAACGGCCGACTCCAGACCGCGGCCCGCGCCGTCGGCGTGATGCAGGCCGCCTACGAAGCCGCGTACGACCACGCTCACAATCGCAACGTGTTCGGCAAGAACATCGCCGAGTACCAATTGACGAAGGCCAAACTCGGTCGCATGGCGGTGCTCATCCAGGCCGGACGCCAGTTCGGTTATCAAGTGTCGAAGTTGATGGCCAAGGGTGTCGGCACGACCGAGGCGAGCATGGTGAAGGCTTACGTGTGCAAGGCCGCCGAGTGGGTCACGCGTGAAGCGATGCAGATCCACGGTGGTTACGGCTATGCCGAGGAATATTCGGTGAGCCGTCTCTTCGTGGATGCCCGCGTGCTCTCGATCTTCGAGGGTGCCGACGAGACCCTCTGCCTGAAGGTCATCGCCCGTCGACTCGTGGAACAGAACTCTTGATTCGCGACGCTCGCCGCGCGTTCAGCTGCGTTCCATGATCACGACCGCGTAGTCGGAATCAGGTTCGAGCTCGTCACCTTCCCAATCGCGCCACGTGCCCACGAGTTGGAGCCCGGCTCGTTCGCCATCGGCCACGAACTCCGGCCAGTGATACGCGTCGGCGCGAACCTCTTGTGACCATCCGCAGATCAAGCGTCCGCACGGCGAGAGTTGGGACGCCATATTGGTGACGATCGCGCGTTGCGCCCCGGGCGCGCAGAAGTTGGGAATGTTGCCGGCGAGGACGACGAGATCGAAGGCGGTCTCGTCGACGAAGTTCGCCAAGTCGGCGACGAGCCACGGAACGCGCGGGGCCTTGCGTCGAGCACGTTCGATCATGTCGGGGTCGAGGTCCGCGCCCGTCGGCTCGTATCCGCGGTGGGCGAGTTCGATCGCCAGACGACCGGTTCCACAGCCGGCGTCGAGAATCCGCGTGACGGGAATCGACATGGTGGCCACGATCCGGTCGACCGCATCGGCTTCGCCGTGCACCGATTCGCCGCGTGCCGCCATCGCTTCCCAACGCGCGTCGTACTTGTCGAGATCGACACTTCGCCGCCACTCGACCCAACGAGCCGACACCATCGCGCCGGCGGGCGATTCTGGTGCGGAATCTTGACCCATACGGTGAATTTTCATCACCAGATCAACGGTGGGTGGACGGGGGTTGTGGGAGGAGGTCGAGGAGGGAGCGGATGCGGAGGAAGTCGGCGCCGTCGTGATCGTCGTACGGGTCGAGAAGGATCGGCAACAAGCCGGCCGCGCGCGAGCCGTGCACATCCATCGTCACACTGTCGCCCACATAGGCCACCCGTGCCCGATCGATGCCATCGAGTACCGCCAGGCCGTAATCGAAGATCTGCGGATCGGGCTTGGCGACTCCGACCACATGACTGTCGACCACGATGCGCACTGGAACTCCCGGCCCATCTCCCACCTGACATACACCCGAACGCGCGAGCACACTTTCGATCTGACCGGTGGCGTTGCTCACCACACCGATCGGAACCTGCATGTCGTACAGCGCACGGAGCGCGGCCACGCTTTCGGCGAGCGGATGCCGCCAGATGTAGGCGTTGCGCGTGCGGTCGAGCACGACGGCGGCCTCGTCGCGATCGTGACCCGGAACTCCCACCGACTCCACGTAGGCGCGGTTGTATTCGGACCAATCGCGCTCCCCCGAACCCGCTGCCGACTTGGCGGCCATTCCGGCGTAGTGCGCCCGGTGGTAACGGTCGAGATCGGCCGCTGCTCCGTAGTACTGCAACAGCGGTGACACCACGTGCGGATCGGGAATCACGAAGATCCCGCCGGCATCGAACAGCACGGCCTCGACTTCGTGACCATGGATCATGAGGGGCGCGGCCACGAGTACAGGGTAGAGCGCGTCCGATGAGACCCGACCGGCTTCGCCGTGACACCCGATGGGCTTCGCCCGGCCACGGGAAAGGGCGTACCCTTCACCACGTGCGCAGCGCCCGAGATTTCTTCAAACCCCTCGCCGTCGGAGCCCCCGAACCGGTGCGGGAAATCCCTTTCCGTCCGAGTCGGATGATCCACTTCTTCCCGCCGTCGAACGACAAGATGGTCGCCAAGCTCCCCGAGATCGTGCCGACGGTCGACATCATCCTCGGCAATCTGGAAGACGGCGTTCCCGCGACCGACAAGGAAGCCGCTCGCGCCGGGCTCGTGAGAGTGGCAAAGACGGTCCCCATGGGCACCACGCAACTCTGGACCCGCGTGAACAGTCTCGACTCGCCTTGGGCCCTCGACGACCTCACCACACTCGTGACCGAAGTCGGCGACAAGTTCGACGTGATCATGATCCCCAAGGTCGAAGGCCCCGAGGACATCCACTACGTCGATCGTCTGCTCGCTCAACTCGAAGCCAAAGCCGGACTGAAGAAGCCACTCCTCATCCATGCGATCCTCGAGACCGCACGCGGCGTGGCCAACGTGGAGGAGATCTGCGGCGCGTCGCCGCGTATGCAGGGTCTCTCACTCGGGCCGGCCGACCTCGCCGCCAACCGCCGCATGAAGACCACGCGCGTGGGCGGCGGTCACCCCGACTACGTGGTGCGCCAGGATCCGAACCCGTCCGACGCCGACGCACCACGCGCGACGTATCAACAAGATCTCTGGCACTACACCATGGCGCGCATGGTCGATGCCTGTGTGATGCACGGAATCCTTCCGTTCTACGGGCCCTTCGGCGACATCAAGGATGTCGTGGCCTGCGAAGATCAGTTCCGCAACGCCTACTTGCTCGGTTGCGTGGGCGCGTGGTCGCTGCATCCGGCCCAGATCGACATCGCCCGGCGGGTGTTCAGCCCGCGCCCGAGCGACGTCGCCCATGCGCTGCGCGTGATCGAGGCCATGGGTGACGGCACCGGCGCGATCATGCTCGACGGCAAGATGGAGGACGACGCTTCGGTGAAGCAGTGCCGCGTCGTCGTGCAACTGGCCCGCGATCTCGCCGCCCGCGACCCCGAACTCGCCACCGCCTACGGCTTTTGAACCGCGAAGGAATCCCCATGTCCGATCTCCGCCCCCGCCGCTCGGCCCTCTACATGCCGTCCTCGAACGAGAAGGCACTCGAGAAGGCCAAGGCCATCCCCGCCGATGCACTGATCTTCGACCTCGAGGATGCCGTCGCCCCCGACGCCACACCGACCGCGCGGGTGAATGCCGTCGCGGCGGCACGCAGCGGTGAGTACGGCCGCCGCGAGATCACCATTCGTTGCAACGGACTCGACACGCAGTGGGGTGCCGACGACCTCGCTGCCGCCGCTACTTCAGGTGCAGCCGCCGTGGTGATCCCCAAGATCAATTCGGTGTCCGAACTCGACGAAGTCGCGAAGCGACTTGCGGCCGCCGGAGCACCGGACTCGCTCGGCATCTGGGCCATGGTCGAAACCCCCACCGCGATCTTCAACGTCCGTTCGATCGCCGCC
>SYCI01000166.1 GCA_005787035.1 Actinomycetota bacterium
AAGATCCTGAACGTCGAGCGCGCCCGACTCGACAAGATGCTGAAGAACATGGAAGTCACGGCCCTCGTGACGGCCATCGGTGGAGGAGTCGGCGACGAATTCGACGCCGCCAAGTCCCGCTATCACAAGATCATCATCCTCGCCGACGCCGATGTGGACGGCAGCCACATCCGAACTCTCCTGCTGACCTTCTTCTTCCGGCAGATGCGGCCGCTCGTCGAAGCGGGCTACGTGTACATCGCGCAACCGCCGCTGTACTCGACCGAGATCGGTAAGGAAAAGATCTATCTGAAGGACGACCTCGCCAAGGGCAAGTTCCTCGAAGAGCACCCCAACCACAAGAAGGAGTTCCAGCGTCTCAAAGGTCTCGGCGAAATGGACTGGGAGGAGTTGCGCTCCACCACCATGTCGATCGACTCGCGGACGTTGCTCCAGGTCACCGTCGAAGAGGCCGCGTTGGCCGACGAGATCATGGGAGTTCTGATGGGTGACGACGTCGAGAGTCGCAAGCACTTCATCCAGACCAACGCCAAAGACGTGAGGTTCCTCGATATCTGATGGCTTCCAAGAAGACACCGCCTCCGCCGTCGGACGACGCGACTCCCGACGAACCGATCATTCCCGTGCAGCCAGTTGCGTTGCAGGACGAGATGGAACGCTCGTTCCTCGACTACGCGATGTCGGTCATCATGTCGCGCGCTCTTCCCGATGTACGCGACGGATTGAAGCCGGTTCACCGGCGCATCATCTGGGACATGGACGAACAGGGATTCCGGCCCGATCGACCGTTCGTGAAGTCGGCTCGTGTTTCGGGTGACACCATGGCCAAGTACCACCCGCACGGAGACAGCGCGATCTACGACGCGCTCGTGCGTATGGCCCAGCCCTTCTCGTTGCGTCACCCCCTGATCGACTTCCATGGCAACTACGGCTCACCCGACTTCGGCCCGGCCGCGAGTCGCTACACCGAGTGCCGACTCCATCCGTTGGCCATGCAGTTGCTGGCCGACATCGACGAGAACACCGTCGACATGGTGGCCACGTATGACGGCAGCCGCGAAGAACCCACGGTTCTGCCGGCGCGCTTTCCGAACCTGCTCGTCAATGGCAGCCAGGGCATCGCTGTGGGCATGGCGACCAACATCCCGCCCCACAACCGCGGGGAAGTGATCGACGCGTGCGTGCACACGCTCTTCAATCCCACGGCGACGTCCGAGGACCTCATGCAGTTCGTGAAAGGCCCCGACTTCCCGACCGGCGGAACGATCCTCGGCCGCGCGGGGATCATGGATGCGTATCGCACCGGTCGTGGCAGCATCAAGATGCGCGCCACCGCGAGCATCGAAGAGACCAAGCGCGGTGGCATGCAGATCGTCGTCACCGAACTTCCGTATCAGACCAGTTGCTCGGCCATCGCCGGCCGCATCCAGGAACTCGTCGACGCCGGTGAGATCGACGGCATCGCGGATGTGAACGACGGTTCATCGGGTGGCAAGACCAACCTGATGATCGCCCTGAAGCGGGACGCCAATGCCAACGTGGTCCTCAACAACCTGTTCAAGTTGACGCAGTTGCAAACCAGCTTCGGCGTGAACATGGTCGCCTTGGTCGACGGAGTCCCGCGGCAACTCACCTTGGCCGACGCGATCAACGGTTATCTCCGCCATCAGATCGAGGTCCTCACTCGACGGACGGAGTATCGCCTCGACAAGGCCCAGCGCCGCGCCCATCTTCTCGAGGGCCGAATCAAGGCGCTCAACGTCATCGACAAGATCATCAAGTTGATCCGCGAGAGCGAAGACGCCAACAGCGCCAAGACTCAGTTGATGGCCAAGCCCTACGAATTCACCGAAGTGCAGGCCATCGACATCCTCGACATGCAGTTGCGCCAACTCACTCGTCTGTCCCGCATCGACCTCGAGGCCGAGATCGCCGAACTGACCCAGCGCATCGCCGATCTTCAGTCGATCCTCGCCGATGACGTGAAGTTGCGCACCGTGATCAAGGACGAATTGCTCGCCATCAGGGAAGAGTTCGCGACCCCTCGGGTCTGTCCGGTGACGTTCGACTCGGGTGAGATGAGCCTCGAGGATCTCGTGGACGACACCGAGTTGGTCGTCGTGATGACCGAAGCCCAGTACGTGAAGGCCGTGGCGGCCTCGAACTTCAAGACCCAGGGTCGCGGTGGTAAGGGTGTGACCGGCGCGAAGTTGAAGGCCGACGACATCGTGAAGCATGTGATCTTCACGACGGCGCACGCGTATCTCCTCTTCTTCTCCAACCGTGGTCGGGTGTACCGACTTCGGGCCCACGACGTACCTGAGCGTGAGCGTGCCGCCAAGGGCGTCCCGATCGTCAACTTGCTTCCGCTACAGGCCGGCGAAACCATCGAGGCGATCATCGACACCCGCGATTTCGCCGCCGAGCGTTATCTGTTCTTCGCGACACGCGAAGGTGTGGTCAAGAAGACCGCATTCGACGAATACGACAACGGTCGGCGCGATGGCCTCATCGCACTGAACCTTCGCGAGGGTGACGAACTCGTGCGCGTGATCGAAACCTCGGGCACCGACGACATCTTCATCGTGGCCCGGTCGGGCATGACGATCCGGTTCTCCGAGGCCGAGGTTCGCGCCATGGGTCGGGCCGCGGCCGGTGTTCGCGGTATGAAGCTCCGCCCCGGCGATCAGGTCGTGAGCGTCGACGTCGCGCGCGATGAAGCAGCGATCCTGATGATCACCGAGGCTGGTTACGGAAAGCGCACGCAACTCGACAAGTTCAATCGCCAGGGTCGGGGCGGTATCGGTGTTCGTGGCATCCAGGTGAAGGAGAAGAAGGGTTACGTCGTGTCGGCGTTCATGGCCGGTATCGACGACGAGATCGTTGCCGTCACCTCCGGTGGTGCGACCATCCGAACCCAGGTGCGCAACATCTCCTCCCAGGGTCGAGCGGCCACGGGAGTGCGGGTGATGACGGTCGAGGAAGGCCAAACGGTCTCTTCGGTTGCGCTCATCATCGCCAGCGAAGACGAAGAGTGACCGCATTGGTCACCCTCGTGGTGGCCGCTCTTCTCGTGTCGGGAGTCGGTCGTCTCGGCGAAGCCGTTGTCGATTCTGCTCGTGCGGGATCGGCCGCCGACGCAGCGGCATTGGCTGCCGCCGATGCCGGACACGAGCGAGCCCGACGAATCGCCTCCCTCGATGGAGCCGACCAAGTTTCGATCGCCGCGGGTGCCGACGATGTACTGGTCGAACTGAGAGTCGACGGGCGCGTCGGACGGGCGCGGGCTTCGTCTGCCCCGTGAACACATGACGAATCTTCTACGCTGACGTCATGTCGGAGGCCCGGGACCCGCTCTTCATCGTCCCGGCCGTCGAACCCGACGACGTGGCTCCCCCGATGGCACCGCCGAGCCCGAAGACCCGATCACGCGATGGCTCCGGTGTGCGTTGGGAACGCCGTCGAGTCCGTCGTACCACTCGGATCGTCCGCCACATCGATCCGCTGAGCGTGTTTCGAGTGATGATCGTCTTCCACATCGTGTTGTTTCTGACTCTGCTCCTGACCGGAGTTCTGCTCTGGAACGTCGCCAACGCCACGGGCACGGTCGACAACGTCGAACGGTTCATGGAGAGCTTCGGTTGGGAGTCCTTCGAGTTCAAAGGTGGCGAGATCTTTCATCAGGCTTGGATCCTCGGTCTGTTCGCCGTCGTGGGTCTGACGGGGCTGGCGGTCCTGATGGCGACGATCTTCAACCTCATCACCGACCTCGTCGGGGGAGTGCGGGTCACCATCCTCGAAGAGGTTCCGTCGCCCGAAGATCCCTCGTCGCCGGCCTAATACCTGGTTGAGAGAGTACGGATCCCACCGATAGGGTTCTTCCCCGCCGGGGCTATAGCTCAGTTGGTTAGA
>SYCI01000023.1 GCA_005787035.1 Actinomycetota bacterium
GACGGGTGTTCATCTCGAGGAAGAAGAACTCGCCGTCCTGGTAGATGAACTCGACCGTGCCGGCATTGAAGTATCCGACGGCCTTG
The DNA here is from genome assembly GCA_005787035.1 of Actinomycetota bacterium. Classification (GTDB taxonomy): domain Bacteria; phylum Actinomycetota; class Acidimicrobiia; order Acidimicrobiales; family Ilumatobacteraceae; genus Casp-actino8. The sequence continues at coordinate 87 of SYCI01000023.1, forward strand.
GCGGCTTTGACGGCGGCCTCACCCATGGCGTCTTCCACTCCGGCGGGTAGCGCGGGGGCCGGAGCTTCCTCGACGAGTTTCTGGTGACGACGCTGTGCACTGCAGTCGCGGGTGGATACCCACACGTAGTTGCCGTGCTGGTCGCCCACGAGCTGGACCTCGACGTGACGCGGCCAGGTGAGGTACTTCTCGACGTAGATCTCGTCGCGTCCGAAGAACGCCTTGGCCTCGCGCTGGGCGCTGTCCATGGCGTCTTGCACTTCGGCGGCGTTGCGCACGACCTTCATGCCGCGTCCGCCGCCACCGAAGGCGGCCTTGATGGCGATGGGCCAGCCGTATTCTTCGCCGAACTTGGTGATCTCGGCGGCCGAGGTGACGAACTCGGTGGTACCGGGCACGATCGGCGCACCACCGCGGAGGGCGGCCTTGCGGCTCGAGACCTTGTCGCCCATCTCACGGATCGCATCACCCGGAGGCCCGATGAAAGCCACTCCCATCTCGGTGATCGCGTCGGCGAAGTCGGCGTTCTCACTGAAGAAGCCGTAACCCGGGTGCACACCGTCGGCGCCGCTCTTGCGGATCGCGTCGAGAATGGCCTCGGTGTTGAGGTAACTCTCGGCCGCGGTCTGGCCACCGAGTGCGTAGGCCTCATCGGCCATACGGACGTGCAAAGCGTTGCGATCGAGCTCCGAGTACACGGCGACGGTGGCGATGCCCATCTCGCGGGCGGCGCGAATGACACGGACCGCGATCTCACCTCGATTGGCGATCAGGATTTTTGTGAGGGGCTTTGCAGTCACTTTGGGGGGCACGAGTGACAATGTTGGTGCATGGACCCCCTTCACGCCACACCAAGTGAGGTCATCGGCACGTGGACGGTCCACCGGGTCGACGAGACCGGAAGCACGAACGACGACCTCGTGGCCGCGGCCCGCGCCGGAGCGCCGGGAGGCACGGCCCTGGTGACCCGATTCCAGAGCGCCGGCCACGGGCGCCTCGACCGGCGGTGGGACGCCCCCAAAGGGGCAAACCTGCTGGTCAGCCTGCTGTTTCGGCCGGTACCCGAGAACCCGCATCTCCTGACCCACGCCGTGGCTCTGGCCGCCCGCTCGGCAGCGGCGAACGTGGCGCGCGTGACCGCCGATCTGAAGTGGCCCAACGACCTCCTCGTGGACGGGCGCAAGTTGGCCGGACTCCTGGCCACCGCCGGACCGCTCGTGGGCGATCGCCCCGAGTTCGTGGTGGTGGGTCTGGGGCTGAACGTGAACTGGGCGCCCGACGACGCGGTGTCGTTGAAGTCGGCCGGCGATGGAAACGAGATCGAGGTGGACGCGGTACTGCGCGGACTTCTCGCGGCGCTCGATCGGATTCGCGAATCGTCCGACGAACGAATCGACGATCTGTATCGAACCAATCTGTCGACCCTTCGACGCGAAGTGCGCATCGAACTTCCCGGTGGCGAGATCGTGGAAGGTCGGGCTCTCGACGTCGAACGCGACGGACGGCTGGTGGTCCTCGATAGCTGTGGTGTGACGCGACGACTCGCGGTTGGCGATGTGGTGCACGTACGGACAACTAACTTCGAGGCATGACCGACGATCGCCCCGAGGTCACTCGCGCGCGAGGCCGCTCCAAGACCCGCATCGCGCCGTTCGTGACGCTTCCGGTTCTGGCCGGGGTGTTCGTGGTTCTCTCGGCCGTCGGACTCGTGGTGGCCACCAACCAGCAAGAGGGCAACGTGGAGCGGGTGGGCGAACTCTCGGGGGTGCTCGCCGACTCCGAAGGGCCGTTCGTCAACTACTTGCTCGTGGGTAGCGACACACGCGAGGGGGCCGATCCGAACAGCCCCGACTTCGGTGGTATCGGTCTGGCCAACGAAACCGGCGGGCACCGCAGTGACACGCTCATGATCCTGCACGTCGACAACGAGCGCAAGACCGCGTCGATCATGTCGGTACCGCGCGACCTGTGGGTGTCGATCCCCGGATTCGGTGACGATCGCATCAATCGTTCGTACACCTTCGGAGCCGATGTGCTCGTGCAGACCGTACAGACAGCACTCGGTGTGCCGATCAACCACTACATCGAGGTCGACTTCAACTCGTTCAAACACATCGTGTCGGCCCTCGGCGGGGTGGACGTGTGCTTCGAGTATCCGACGCGCGACATCAACACCGGTCTGAACGTTCCGAACCCGGGTTGCTACACGCTCGACCCGTTGCAAGCTCTCGCCTATGCACGGAGCCGCTATTACGAAACCTTCCAGGACGGTGAGTGGAAGACCGACGGACGAGCCGATCTCGGCCGAGTCGAACGTCAGCAGACGTTCCTGCAGGCCGCGGTGAAGAAGGCCGCCGGACAGATGTCGGCCAACCCGCTACGGGCGAGTGAACTGATCGCGGCCGCCGTGGGTTCGTTGCGCGTCGACCCCGGCACCGACCTCCTGGAGACCGCCGACTACTTGCGGCCGCTCGCGAGTGGGGGTCTGCTTCGCTACTCGCTACCGGTCGTCCCCGAGGAGATCGACGGCAAGTCGGTGCTGGCCCTCGGCGCCGATGCGCCAGCAATCCTGCGTTACTTCGCCGGTCTGGACGAACCGCCTCCCGCGTGAGGGGCCTCGTGGCTGGCAGAATGACCGAGGCGGACACCCGCTCGCCGACCTGCGCACCATGAAAGCCCTCATCCTCGCCGGCGGAGCCGGGACACGCCTGCGGCCGATCACGCACACGAGTGCGAAACAACTCGTGCCGGTGGCCAACAAGCCGATCCTGTTCTACGGCATCGAGGCCATGGTGGCGGCCGGTATCACCGACATCGGAGTGATCGTGGGCGAGACCCGGGCCGAGGTCATGGCTGCAGTGGGCGACGGCAGTCGTTGGGGTGCGCGTGTCACCTACATCCCACAGGACCAGCCCCTCGGACTCGCGCACTGTGTGCTCATCGCGGCCGACTTCCTGGGTGACGACGACTTCGTGATGTATCTGGGTGACAACCTGCTCGAGCAAGACCTCGCCGCCTTCGTGAAGGCCTTCGAAGAAGCGCGCCGAAGTTCCGAACCGCCGGCCGCGCAGATCCTCCTGAAGCAGGTGCCCGATCCGCATCGCTTCGGAATCGCCGAACTCGACGGCGCGGGCAACGTGGTGCGACTGGTGGAGAAGCCGGCCGATCCGCCCACCGACCTCGCGCTCGTGGGCGTGTACCTCTTCGACCGCACGATCAACGAGGCCGTGCGCGCCATCGAGCCGTCGGGTCGGGGTGAACTCGAGATCACCGACGCGATCCAGTGGCTCGTGGACGAAGGGCATCGGGTGCGCTGCGAGTTGCTGAGCGGTTGGTGGATCGACACCGGCAAGCTCACTCCGCTACTCGAGGCCAACCGATTGCTGCTCGAGGTCATCGAGTCGCGGATCGACGGCGACGTGGACGACGCGAGCACCGTCGACGGACGCGTGGTGGTGGAGGCCGGGGCCGTGGTGCGCAACTCCACGTTGCGCGGGCCGCTCGTGATCGGTGCCGGTGCCCGGATCACCGACAGTTTCATCGGGCCCTTCTCGGCCATCGGCGACGGCTGCGAAGTGGTGCACAGCGAGATCGAACACTCGGTGATCATGGAGCGGAGCCGGATCATCGAGATTCCGCGCCTCGAAGACAGCCTGATCGGCCGCGAAGCCGAGATCACGCGCACCGGTCGGCGGCCACGCGCTCTGCGGTTGATGATCGGCGATCACTGCCAGATCGATACGGAGTGACCATGCCGACCCAAGCCGAAAGTGTGACCGAGAGCGACCTCATCGCCGGCGTGTACGTGGTGGTTCCCAAGGTGCACGCGGACGATCGCGGCCTGTTCGTGGAGACGTATCGCCGCGAGTGGATTCCGGGTGCGCGCGAGATGATCCAGACCAACCGCTCCGACAAGGCCGCCGGTTCGCTGGTGGGACTCCACTACCACCTGCATCAGTCCGATTACTGGTACGTGGTGAACGGTTCGATGCGAGTGGTGCTGCACGATCTCCGACTCGGTGGTCCGACCGACGGTGCCACGCAAACGATCGACCTGCACGGTTCGGAACATCGCGGTGTGTACATCCCGCCCGGAGTAGCGCACGGATTCGCCGCCCACACCGATCTCACCATGACCTACCTCGTGGATGGTTACTACAACCCGGCCGACGAACTCGGTGTGGCGTGGGACGACCCGTCGATCGGCGCCGATTGGGGAGTGGCCGATCCGGTGATGTCGAACCGCGACCGTACGAACCCGAATCGCGCCGGGATCGCCGACCATCAACGGCCCCGTTGGCCGTTGCGCACCTGACCCGTGAAACTCTTCGTGACCGGTGCGGCCGGTTTCATCGGCTCCAACTACGTGCGGTGGTTGCTCGCCAACTCCGACGATCAGGTGACCATCTTCGACAAACTCACCTACGCCGGAAACATGGAGAGCATTCGTGATCTCGTGGACGATCGACGTTGTCGGTTCGTACAGGGGGACATCTGTGACGCCGACGCGGTGATCTCGGCCATGACCGGACACGACGCGGTGGTGCACTTCGCGGCCGAGAGCCATGTGGACCGCAGCATCGTCGATCCGTATGCGTTCGTCCGTACCAACTCGTTCGGGACCAACGTGATGTGTGACGCGGCCCGCCAGGTGGGCGTCGAGCGGTTCCTGCACATCAGTACCGACGAGGTGTACGGCTCGATCGATGTCGGGTCGTTCACCGAGACCGATCGCCTCACGCCGCGCTCGCCGTATTCGGCTTCGAAGGCGAGCAGCGACCTCATCGCGCTCTCGTACGTGACCACGTACGGTCTGCCGGTCGTGGTCACGCGCTGCTCGAACAATTTCGGCCCGTACCAGTATCCGGAGAAGTTGATTCCGCTCTTCACGACCAACCTGCTCGACGGCAGGAAGGTTCCGCTGTACGGCGATGGCGGCAACGTGCGCGACTGGATCCACGTGGAAGATCACAACCGGGCCGCGCACCTCGTGCTCGAGAAGGGCGCGGTGGGCGAGGTGTACAACATCGGTGCCCACAACGAGATCACCAATCGCGAAATCACCTACCGCTTGCTCGAACTCTGCGGGCGCGACGAATCGTTCATCGAGCCGGTGGCCGATCGTCTCGGCCACGATCGTCGCTATTCGGTCACGATCGACAAGATCAGTGCCCTCGGTTGGCGGATGCAGCGATCGTTCGCCGAGTCGCTCGCCGAGACCGTCGAGTGGTACCGCAACAATCGCGCGTGGTGGGAACCCCTCAAGGCGCGCGTCGGACGGTGACGGTTCGATGATCCGGGTGCTCGTGACCGGTGCCGCCGGTCAACTCGGCAACGACGTCGTGCGGCACCTCGGCCGGATGGGGGACGAGGTTCTGGCGGCTGATCGCTCGGTGCTCGACGTGACGAATCGTGCGGCGGTGCACGAGGTGATCGCCGAGTGGCGACCCGACGTCGTGATCAACTGCGCGGCCTGGACCGCAGTCGATGCCTGTGAGGCCGACGTGGAGCACGCGATGGATGCCAATGCGCACGCGGTGCGTTGGCTCGCCGAGGGCTGCGATTCGATCGACGCCCGACTCGTGCACATCAGCACCGACTACGTGTTCGACGGTACGAAGTCGAGTGCCTACGTGGAGTCCGACGCGACCAATCCGCAGAGCGTCTACGGGACCTCGAAGTTGGCCGGAGAACTGGCCGCGCTCGAATGGGAAAACTCTCTCGTGGTGCGCACGTCGTGGGTGTGCGGAGCGCACGGAAACAACATGGTCCGCACGGTGCAGCGTCTCGTGGCCGAAGGACGGTCGCTCGCCTTCGTGGACGATCAGGTGGGTTGCCCGTCGTTCACCGCCGACCTCGCGCCGGCGCTACGACTACTGGCCATGGAACGACACACGGGAGTCGCTCATCTCACCAACACGGGTGCGGTGAGTTGGTTCGGTTTCGTGCGCGAAGTGGTGGCTGCGCTGGGTCACGATCCGTCGGTCGTGCGGGCCATCACCACCGCCGAGTTGCAGCCGCCCCGACCGGCGAAACGACCGGCCAACAGTGTGCTCGACAACGCGCGCTGGCGCGAGTGGGGCCACGAGCCGTTGCGGGATTTCCGCGCCGCTCTGCGCGACATGCTCGCCTGATAGATCAGGCGGGTCGAACCGTAGGAACGATCAGTGGGGAGCGCCGAACTGGCGATCGCCGGCATCGCCCAAGCCGGGCACGATGAACGCGTTCTCGTTGAGTCGTTCGTCCACGGACGCGGTGTAGATCTTGAGATTGGATCCCTGTTTGCGGAGATACTCGATCCCTTCGGGGGCGGCGAGTACGCAGATGACGATGATGGGTCCGGTCGCGTGGCGCTCGAGCAGTAACTCGACCGCGTGGGCGAGTGATCCGCCGGTGGCGAGCATCGGGTCGAGCACGATGCAGGTGCGACCAGCGAGGGTCTCGGGCAACTTGTTCACGTAGGGCTTGGGTTGGAAGGTGTGCTCGTCGCGACTGATGCCGACGAAGCCGACGTCGGCATTGGGCATGAGTTCTTGGGCCGCGTGCACGAAGCCGAGTCCGGCCCGAAGTACCGGTACCACGACCGGCTGCGAGGCGAGGACCCGCCCGTCGGTCTCGGTGAGGGGAGTCTGGACCTTCACGGCCTTGGTGGCGAGGTCGCGGGTGGCCTCGGCGAGAAGGAGCAGACCGACGCGCTCGAGTTCCTGACGGAAGAGGGCATTCGGCGTGGCGACGTCGCGGATGCGAGTGAGCGAGTCGGCGATCAGCGGATGATCGACCAGGTGTACTTCAACGGGCATGGCGCCCATTCTTGCGCATCAGCGGGGCGCGGTTCCCAATGCCTGATCGGCACGCAAGAGGGCGTAACGGGGCTTCAGGATGCCGTTGATGATGCGCAGGCGTTCGGGGAAGGGGGCAAAGGCACTCTTCATGGCGTTGACGCTGAGCCATTCGAAGTCGTCGGTGCCCCAGCCGAAGGCTTCGGTGAGTTGGGCGAACTCCTTCGACATCGAGGTGTTGCTCATGAGGCGGTTGTCGGTGTTGACCGTGACCCGGAAACGAAGGCGGCGCAGCATGCCGATCGGGTGCTCGGCGATCGATCCGCACACGCCGGTGTTGACGTTGCTCGTGGGGCAGAGTTCGAGCGGAATGCGCCGGTCGCGCACGAATGCTGCCAGGCGACCGAGCTGCTCGTTGCCGGCCGGACCGGTGATGTCGTCGACGATGCGGACGCCATGGCCGAGCCGCTCGGCTCCGCAGAGTTGCACGGCCTCCCAGATGCTCGGCAACCCGAAGGCTTCACCGGCGTGGATGGTGGTGTGGAAGTTCTCCCGCTGAACGAAGTTGAACGCTTCGAGGTGACGCGTGGGCGGATAGCCGGCCTCGGCACCGGCGATGTCGAAGCCCACGACGCCGGCATCGCGCCAGCGCACCGCGAGTTGAGCGATCTCGAGACTGCGCGCCGCAGTGCGCATGGCCGAGAGAATCGCGTAAATCGTGAGATCGGTGCCGGCCGAACCGCGTCGGAAGCCCGTCATGATCGCGTCGGTCACTTCGTCGAGGGTGAGTCCGGCCTCGGTGGAGAGTTCGGGCGCGAAGCGGACTTCGGCGTACACCACTCCGTCGGCCGCGAGATCCTGAGCGCATTCGAAGGCCACGCGCTCGATCGCGTCTCGGTGCTGCATGACACCCACGGTGTGGGCGAAGGTTTCGAGGTAGAGCACGAGGTCGTTGCGCTTGGCGCCACGATGGAACCAGCGCGAGAGATCGTCCACGTCGGTGGACGGGAGGCCCTTGTAACCGAACTCGGAGGCGAGTTCGACGACGGTGGACGGCCGCAGACCACCGTCGAGGTGATCGTGCAGCAGGACCTTGGGGTAGGCGAGGTGGAGGCTCGTATCGATGGTCACGCGTTCACCAGGCGGGATCCGCCGTCGAGTCGGCGCAGAGGGAGGTCGGGTGTGCGCTGGAGCCAGTTCCAGAGGGGATAATCGGCCGACTCGGAGATGCAGTGCAGCGAGTACGCGTGGCGACTGCGATCGCTGCGGTTGACGTCGCTCCAGTGCGGGAGGAGGCCGTGCAGCACCACGAGCGTTCCGGCGGTGACTTCGAGCGGTACGAGATCTTGGGGCGGCGTGGGAAGTGGCGACTCGTCGACGATGTCGAAGGTGGCGGCATCGTCGCCGCGGCGGACGAACTTCTTGCGCAGTGAGGTGCGGTGACCGCCCGGCTCGGCCCAGAGGCAACCGTTCTCGATGGTCGCGTCTTCGAGGGCGAACCAGAAGCCGGTCACGGTTATGGGATCGGTGTAGAGGAACGTGGCGTCCTGATGGCAACCGACCTCGCCGCCGATGCGTGGCTGCTTGCAGATGTACATGCTCTGCAGGGCGAGGGCGTCAGCGAGGCCGATGTCGGCGGCGACGGCGGCGAGCTCGGGTGAGTACGAGAACTCCTCGAAGATCGGATCGAGATCGTGCAACGCGTGGCCGATCTTGTTGATGCTGAGTTCCTTGGACTGCTTCAGCGATCCGTCATCGTCGAAGGCTTCCTCTTCGAAGAAGCAGTGGATCGTGGAGGCCGAGGCCATGAACTCGGCGTCGGCGTGGCGGGTCTGTTCGTTGGTGGTGAAGACCGAACGATGGGCGTCGGGATCGAAGTCGCGCAGGATGGTGGTGGCCCGTTCGCGGAGGGCGGCGCAGGCCGCGGTGCTCACGAAGTCGGGCAGGACGAGGAAGCCGTCACGCTCGTAAGCGGAGATCTGGTCGGCGGAGAGAACCTTTCCCATGGCTGAATCGTAACGGTCGGCGTGTCGGTTCCCATTTCGCCGTACCCTGTCGGGCATGAACGACAAACCCGTGCGGTCCGCCGATCCTCACGACGCCGATCATCTGGCCCGGCTGACGGTGCTCGGCAACACGGTGCGCGAGTCGATCGAGCACGTGGAAGTGTTTCCGGCGCCGGCCGACGTGACAACCGTCCGCTTCACGACCGACGAACTCGCTTCGATCTGTCCGGTCACCTCGCAGCCCGATCTGTCGCATCTGGTGATCGAGTTCGAGCCGGGGGAGTGGTGCATCGAGTCGAAGAGTCTGAAGTTGTACCTGTGGGGTTTTCGTAACCGGGCGGTGTTCGCCGAGGCTTTGAGTGCGGAGATCGCGCGCGAGGTGATGAACACGGCGAGGCCTTTGAGCGTGACCGTGACGCTGACCCAGCGGCCCCGCGGCGGCATCGAAGTTCAGGCCATCAGCCACCTCCCCTGACGCCCTTTGGTACCCGGGGAGGGTTAGTGGCTGTCGCCGGGGCGGTAAGGGAGTCCGGCATGCGCGGGCGGGCGCAACTGCTGACGAGCGCCGGCCAGCACGATCACGGTCACGATGTAGGGCGTGGCGGCCACGAACTCCGAGGGCACTTCATCGATGATGTTGTAGGCGAGCACGGTGCATACCGCGGCGGCCAGGCAACTCACCGCCCACACGTTGCGTCGCCGCATCAGCATGAGCACGGCCACCAGCACGAGCGCGATCGTGGCCACGAGGAACAGAGCCGGCACGTTCTTCTCGTCGCGGAACTTGAGTGCCGTCGGGAAGCCGAACAGGATCGAGCCACGGAACACGCCCCACGGCTGCCAGTTACCAAAGATCGTGGTGGCGAGTCCGATGAAGCCCTGACCACCCGTCTGACCCTGGCGGTAGGTGCTCGTGAACACACACGACAGGTACGCGCCACCGAACGCGGCGAGGGATCCGCTCACCGCCATGGCCTGATACCGCAGACGGTTGATGGGCACACCGAGGCTCTCGCCAGCTTGCGGAGACTCACCACTCGAGCGCAGACGCAGACCGAACCGTGTTCGCCAGAGCACCCACACGGTGAGCGGGATGATCGCGATCGCCACCACGGTGGGCAGATAGATGTCGCTCGTGAGTCCACGCACGAAGCCCGCCACATCGGGGATGAGCGGCAGATCGTGTTTGCGCTCGAACCAACCGAGGATGTCGGGTGAGCGCCAACTCCCGATCCGACCACCGCTCAGGAACGGCATGTCGAATTCGCCGTATCCACCTTTGCCGGTGGGCGACTGGCTCTCGCCACCGCCCTTTTGACCCTTGAAGAAGATGATCGAGAGGTACTCGGTGGCGCCGGCGGCCAAGGTGTTGATGGCGATACCCGACACCACGTGATCCACGTTGAATCGCACCGTGGCCAACGCATGCAGCAGGCCTACTAGCGAGCCGGCGATGAGCGCCATGGCGATACCGGCCCACGAGCCCCACTTCCAGGCCCCGTAGCCACCGCACCACGAGCCGACGATCATCATGCCTTCGATACCGATGTTGACGATGCCGGCGCGCTCGGCCCACAAACCGGCCATACCGGCCAACAGGATCGGCGTGGCGACGCGCAGCGTCGACGAGATGGTGCCCGAACTCGTGAGGTCGTCGGCGTCGGCGATGATCCGCACGATCGACAGAACCAACATCGCCCCGAGCCAGATGATCATCGTGCGCCGTGCGGGTGAGAGACCTTTCCAACCGGAACGCGGGGGAGCGGCCACCGCCGTCACCGCGGTCATGCTGCGACCTTCTCGAGTTCAGTAGCAGCCTTGCGCTGAATGCGACGGTCGTCCCAACGCTTGACGGCTTCGTTGATGATCACGACGGCGAGCACGATGATGCCCGACATGATCGTGGCGATCTCCTTGGGGATGTCCTCGAGTTGCAACTTGCCGGATGCCTCGCCGAGGAACCCGAAGAGGATCGCCGAGAAGAAAATGCCGAGCGGATGATTGCGTCCGAGGAGCGCGACGGCGATGCCGTTGAAGCCCTGTTGTTCGGCGAGGTTGTTCTGGTAGGCGTGCACGTCACCGAGAAGTGCCCGCATACCCACGAGCCCGGCCAGCGCGCCCGACAACAACATGGAGATCAGGATCATTCGTTGCGGGTGCACGCCGGTCACCCGTGCTGCGCCGGGGTTGCCACCCGATGCGCGCAGTCGGAATCCGAATCGCGTCTTCCAGACGATCACCCAGAAGAGGATCAGAACGGCAATGGCCACGAGCAGCATGCCGTTGAGTCGGCGGTCGACGAGATCGGGGAACCACGCCGATTTCGGGAGTTCCTTCGTCTTCACGAGAACGCTCTCGTTCGGGCTCTCCACTCGGAAGAAGTCGTCGAAGGCCCACGCCACGAGGCTGAGCGCGATGAAGTTGAGCATGATCGTGGAGATCACTTCGTTGACACCGCGCTTCACCTTCAGCCAACCGGCGATACCCGACCACGCCGCACCCGAGGCCATGGCCACCACGAGGCAGAGCGCAATGTGAAGTGGTGCCGGCAGATCCACGGCGGCGCCGACGACGGCGGTGGCGAGAAGCGCGACGCGCATCTGGCCTTCGACGCCGATGTTGAAGAGATTCATCTTGAATCCGATGGCCACGGCAGCCGCCGAGATCATGAGCGGAGTGGCGCGATTGAGTGATCCCTGGATCACCCGCGTATCGCCAGCCGCGCCGAACAGAGTGGTGAACGCCTTGACGGGATCCTTGCCGGTGATGAGGAGGATGACCGCCGAGATCAAGAGCGCCACGAACACCGCGAGCACCGAACTCGCCGCAGTGACGGCCGCGCGCTGCAGTTGCTGACGCTTCACTTGGCGACCCCTTGGACTTCTCCGGTCATGTGCGTGCCGAGGATCTCGGGTGTGGCCCGACCGGGATCGAGTTCGGCCGTGATCCGACCGTCGAACATCACGAGGATCCGGTCGGAGAGTCCGATCAATTCCTCGAGGTCGGCCGAGATCAGGAGCACACCGAGTCCGGCGTCGCGCGCCGACCGGAGTTCGTCCCAAATTGCGGCCTGGGCGCCCACGTCGACGCCACGCGTGGGATGGGCGGCCAAGAGGATCTTGGGTGCAGTGCTCATCTCGCGGCCCACCACCAACTTCTGCTGATTGCCGCCGGACAATGCGAAAGCGGGAACCTGTTCGCTCGGTGTGCGCACACCGAAGCGCTCGATGATGCGTCGGCTCTCGGCCTCGGCGTGGCGTCGACTGATGAAGGGACCCGACGAGAGTTCGGGTTCGTCCTCCCGACCGAGCATGGTGTTCTCCCACAACGGGGCGTCGAGGAGCAGGCCTTCCCGATGACGATCGAACGGGATGTACGAGAGGCCTGAGGTGATGCGTTCACGGGTTTCGGCGAGAGTCAGGTCGCGGCCGGCGATGTGCACGGTTCCGGAGACCATCGGGACCAACCCGAGGATCGCTTCGCAGAGTTCGAACTGGCCGTTGCCCTCGACGCCGGCGATACCCACGACTTCACCGTCGTGAACCGTGAACGAGATCGCTTCGAGCGCGAGTTTGGCGCCTGCCGATGCACCGGCCACGGCGACGTCGTGCACCTCGAGAACGGGGGTGGTCCCCACATGCGAGGTGCGCCCGGCCGGGTTGGGTAGGTCGCTCCCGACCATGAGTTCGGCCAAGCCGCGACGGTCGACATCATGCGGGGTGGTGTGGGCCACGGTCATTCCCTGGCGGATCACGGTGATCTCGTTGCAGTACGTGAGAACTTCGTCGAGTTTGTGCGAGATGAAGATCACGGTGCGACCCTCGCTCACGAGGCGCTTGAGCGTGGCGAAGAGTTCTTCCACTTCCTGGGGGACGAGCACCGCGGTCGGTTCGTCGAGGATCAGGATCCGGGCCCCGCGATACAGAACTTTCAGGATCTCGACTCGCTGTCGCTGACCGACCCCGAGGCTCGCGACCGGCGCATCGAGATCGAAGTCGACGCTCAGCGATTCCATCAGGGCTCGGATGTCGCGCCGGGCGTCATCGAGGCGCAGCCGTCCACGCGCGCCGACCGGTTCGTTGCCGAGGATCACGTTCTCGAGCACGGTGAGGTTGTCGGCGAGTTTGAAGTGCTGGTTGACCATGCCGATGCCGACGGCGATGGCATCGGTGGGCGACCGGAAGGTCACCTCCCGACCGTCGACGCGGATCGTGCCTTCGTCGGGCAAGTGCATTCCGTAGAGCGTCTTCATGAGGGTCGCCTTGCCGGCCCCGTTCTCGCCGACGATCGCGTGAATGGTTCCGGACCGCACGCGAAGATCGACGTCTTTGTTGGCGATGACGCCCGGGAAGGTCTTGGTGATCCCCGAGAGTTCGACGGCGAGAGCGCCCGCTTCAGTTGTGGTGCTCATCGTCCCCTCCACCCCGTCCGTTTATAGCAGAGAGCCCGGGTCCGAGGACCCGGGCTCTCTGGACGCTCCTCGCGGAGAGTCAATGATCAATCGAAGATCACGGAGCGGTCGGAACTTCGATCTCTCCGGCCACGATCTTGGCCTTGATCTCGTCGAGCTGCGACGCGATGTCGTCGACGTATCCACCCGAAGTGGCGTAACCCACACCGTCGTTGCTGAGGTCGAACACCTTGATGCCGCCCTCGGTGTCACCCTCGCAAGCAGCCTTCATGGTCTCGAACACGGCGACGTCGACGCGCTTCACCATCGAGGTGAGGATGTGCGCCTGGGCGTCTGCGCTACCAGCCGTGAGGTACTGGTCGCTGTCGACACCGATGGCCCACTTGCCGGCCTCGATGGCGGCTTCGATGGTGCCGGCGCCCGAACCGCCAGCAGCGGTGTAGACGATGTCGGCGCCTTCGGCGTACCAGCCCGCGGCGATTTCCTTCGCACCGGCGACGTTGCCCCATGCGGAGTTGTCACCTGCTGGTCCGAGGTACTTCACGTTCACGGTGATGTCAGGGTTGATGTACTTGGCACCCGCGGTGTAGCCGGCCTCGAACTTCTTGATGAGGTCGATCTCCTGACCGCCGATGAAGCCGATGACACCCGACTCGCTCTTCAGAGCGGCGGCGGCACCGACGAGGAACGAACCCTGCTCCTCGGCGAACACGAGGCTGCGAACGTTCGGAGCCTCGACGACCGAGTCGACGATGCCGAAGGTGACCTCGGGGTTGGCGGCGGCGATCTCGCCCATCGGGTCGGTGAACATGAAGCCCACACCGACGATCACACCAGCGCCGTCACCGGCGAGGAGTTCGAGGTTGGCCTTGCGGTCCTCGTCGACCGTGGCCTCGAGTTCCTTGACTTCGATGCCGAGTTCGGACGTCGCGCGCTCGCCACCGACGGCGGCCGAGTCGTTGAACGTTCCGTCGCCGCGACCACCGGTGTCGAAAGCGATGCCTCCGACGAGTTCGCAGCCACCCTCAGCGGGTGCCTCGGAAGCGGCCGGAGCCTCGGTGCTCGCCGAATCGTCGTCGCCACCGCAGGCGGCAGCGAGAAGTCCGAGAGCAGCCAGCGGCGCGAGCAGCAGGCGTGTTTTCTTCTGCATGTGTTGTGTTTCCTCCCCTAGAACGCCCAGCGGGGGTGCCGGGCGATTTGGTTGGAAGAAACCTTACACCGGCTCCGATTACTGCTTCCGACCGCGCTCTTGGATCTTTGACCTGCGCTCGGCCACTTTTTCCGGAGAGAAGCTGTTGCGACGCCACTCGGCCCCATCGCGTGCTTCGATGCTCCAGCCATCGGCAGCGGCGTGGATGTCCCGATACGTGCGTCGGATCTGCCGCACGCCTGGTTGATCGTTGCCGATGATGTCGAGCGCGATCCGACGCGTGAACGGCATGAGTTCGGCGTGTGGCACCACATGGTTCACGAGTCCGCGTGCGAGGGCTTCGTCGGCCAACATGAAGTTGCCGGTGAAACTCATCTCGCGCGCCCGACGAACACCGATGGCTTGCGGGAGCAGCACGGTGAGACCCCAGCCCGGCATCACGCCGACCCGCGCGTGGGTGTCGCCGAACTTCGCGTGTTCCGAGGCGATGAGGAAGTCGCAGTTGAGCGCGAGTTCGAAACCGCCGGTGATCGCCACTCCGTTGACCGCGCCGATGAGTGGTTTGTCGAGTTTCGGGAACGGCCCCCGAACACCGTCGGCATTCGGGCGTCCGTCGGCTCCCGAACCCGAACCGAGGTTCCCGGCCGTGGAGCCGAGTTCTTTCAGATCGAGTCCGGCGCAGAACGCCGGATCGGTGCCGGTGAGGATCACCACGTGGACGTCGTCGCGTTCATCGGCCTCGCGCATGCGTTGGGGAAGAAGGCGAAGCACTTCACTCGACAGCGCGTTGCGCGCCTCGGGGCGATTGAGGGTGATCGTGGCGATGCCCTCGCTGACTTCGAAGAGAACGACATCGGACATGGAGGTTCCTCGATTCGGTTCAGTCGTCGGTCTCGGCCGGCAGGAATGCGTACTTCACGTCGCCGAGTTTCACGAGCATCGCCGCGATCCAACCGCCGAGCGCGCCGAAGTGTTCGTCGAGCAAAGTGTTCGCGCCGTCGGCGAGGGATGAATCGGCGAGTTCGTACAGGCCCTCGTAAGTGGCTTCCACCGCGTATTCGGCCGGACTCTCGTCGTCCAGGTACGAAGCCTCCACGGTGAGGCCGGCGCGTTCGAGGCGGCCGTCGCCGATCAAGGGGCTCAGAGTCGGAAGGATGCGACGCACGGCGTCGAGTTCGGGGGCATCACTGATGCGTTGGATGCGCAGCACGATTTCCATCTCGATGGCCGGCTGTTCGTCGACCGATTCCTCCACGTACCAGCGGCGGTAGGCGGTCTGGCTCCACGAGGGCCAGTCGAAGGTGATGTGCGCGACCACTCGCGGTGGCAGTCCTTCACCGGGAAGTCCGTAACTCGTCTCCCATGTGATGTCACCGAGGAGAACGTCGACCTGGAAGTGTTCTTCGAACGCCTGCCGTTCGAGGAAAGCGCGTTCGAAAGCGTCGCGCAGAGCGCTGATGACATCGGTGAAGACGTGATCGAGCATCGGGGGTCACGCTACAACTGGCGAACGTAGGACCACGTCGGTCCACCGAGACCGTCGGGCATCACGAGCCGGTTGCGAGCACCGACGGCATCGGCATCACCGGATTCGTAACCGGCATCGCCATTCCAGAGGAGTACCGCCGTCCCGTCGGACGTACGCGACGGGCGGGTCACGTAGGCGGGCGGTGCCGCCGGGCCCTTCCAGACGGTGTCCGGATCGCCGGCCTCATGGATCTCGTGCAGTGTCACGATGGTCGGCGGAGCCATGGGAAGCCCGGCGCGTAGAGCGTCGTGGGGAGCGATCCAGCGGTGATCGACGATCTCGTGATTGTCGATGGCGACGTCCTGTCCCGACCACGGCGCCACGAAGAACCACGTGGTGAAGCGAACTGGAGCCACGGTCGGCGGCGTCCAGTGACTCCACGTCACCAACGATTCGGGTGCCACATCGAGGCCCACTTCTTCGCGTGCTTCACGCACTGCGGCCGATGCCGCCCGTTCGAGATCGGTTGCACCGTGATCGGAGGTGTCGACCCGCCCACCCGGGAACACCCACATGCCGGCGAATGCGCCGACGTCGCTTCGGCGGAGAAGCAACACTTCGAGACCACACGGCGATGCGGCGGCCGGTCGAGCCACCACCACCGTGGCGGCCGGACGGCTCTTGGGATCGTCGCTCACCGGCGGGACTGTAGGCGTACGAAGGCTCCGTGCGAGACTTGGCGAGTGACCGACTCACTCGTGCTCCTCGACCGCGCCGATGGCGTGGCCACCATCACCCTCAACAATCCGGCCGAACGAAACACGCTGACCGCCCCCATGGTCGCCGAGATCACGGCGGCCATGGACGACATCGAGGCCGATACGTCGATCGGCGCCATCGTCGTGACCGGCACTGCACCGGCGTTCTGCGCGGGAGCGAATCTCGGCAATCTTCAACAGAGTTCGGCCGAGAGTTTGGGCAACATCTACGAAGGTTTCCTCCGTATCGCGCGCAGTGAACTACCCACACTCGCCGCCGTGAATGGCGCTGCGGTGGGTGCCGGCATGAACCTCGCGCTCGGGTGCGACGTGCGACTCGCGGCGCGTCGCGCCAAGTTCGACACGCGTTTTCTGCAGATCGGCATTCATCCCGGTGGCGGGCACACGTGGATGTTGCGTCGCATCACCGGTCCGCAGACTGCAATGGCCACAGTTCTCTTTGGCGAGATCCTCGACGGTGAGGAAGCCGAGCGTCTCGGACTCGTTCACAAGTGCGTGGACGACGATCAACTCTTGGCCGTGGCGCACGAGATGGCCGCCCGCGCCGCCTCGGCACCGCGCGAGTTGCTCATCGAGACGAAGAAGACCATCAAGGCCGTGGCCGACATCGAAGTGCACGAAGAAGCAGTGGCCCGCGAACTCACACCGCAACTCTGGAGCACCCGTCAGCCGTGGTTCGCCGAACGCATCGCCGCCTTGCAGGCCAAGATCTCCGGAAAGTCCAAGTAGTCGGCCGAAAGTCGTCGGCTCGGGACTTTCGTCCCCCGAAGTTGCGCTTGATTTCCCCGCCGGAAGGAGTACGTTCCGAGCAAGGGGAGTTCAACGGAACCTGTGAAAGGGGGACCGATGAGCAAGCGCCATCGAACCGACGAGGCGGTACCGCTTCCGAGGGCCGAACTGCGGGCCCACGCGCACAACGAGCGCCATCGAGTACGCAGCGAGTTGCACGAACTCGCCGATCTCGTGAGCCACGGTGTGGAAGCCGACGACGTGGTCGATCCCGGTGCCGAATGGAAGCCGAGTCATCATCACGATGCGGCCCGAGCACTGAAGAAGCTCGACGGCAATCGGCATCTCCGCCACTGGAAGGTCAAGGAGTGGAAGCGTCGCACCGTCGTGCGTCGTCGCAAGAACGCGGCGTACCGACGGCTGGCCGAATCGGCCTGATCAGAGCCACTCGTCGGCGAAGTCGGCGGCGCGTTCCTGCCATTCCTCGGCCGTGATGCCGTAACGGACGTGGTCTTCCCACACGCCGTTGATCTCGAGGAAGCGTAGGGCGGTGCCTTCTTCTCGGATGCGGAGTTTCTCCATGACCCGGTGGCTGTTGTGGTTACGCGGGATGATGCAGATCTCCACACGGTGCAGCCCGAGTTGTTCGAAGGCGTAGCGGAACACGACGGTGACGGCCTCGGCGACGTAGCCACGACCGGCTTTGGCTTCGTCGATCCAGTACCCGATGGTTCCGCTCTGTAGCGCCCCGCGTACGACGTTGTTGAGGTTCACCTCACCGGCGAGTTGGTTGTCGACGAACAAGCCGAACGAGTAACCCGTTCCCGACTGCCGGTCGCGGTCGCGCATGTTGCAGCGGGCCGTGAAGGCATCGCGGTCGGCGGCGGGATCGGGGGAGAAGGTGGTCTTCAAGGGCTCCCACACCGTGAGCCAGTCGTGGTTGCGACGGCGGATCTCCGACCAGGCCGCGAAGTCGGGCGCAACGAGCGGGCGCAACATCACCCGCCGGCCGTAGAGCCGGAGCGCGTGGGGCCGCGACGGGTGCCCCTGGGCCGTGCTCGACGATTTGCTCACCATGACCCCCGAAGTTCAGCACAGATCCCGTCGAGGATGTTCTGCGCAGACACCGTGACGTGCGGCGCGGCCCAACGTCGCATGAGGGCCACGAGCACGCAACACCCGCCCACGATCACGTCGGCGCGGTCGCGCGGTAAGCCCGGGTTGTGCACGCGGTCGGCGAGCGACTCGGTCGCGAGGGTACGAAAGACGTCCTCCACCGCGGCGCGGGACAGGTTCATGCCGTGCAGGGCCATGGGGTCGAACCTCGACTGACCAACCTCCACCGCGGCGACGGTCACGATGGTGCCAGCGGTGCCGATGAAATGTTGGGCATTGGCGAACTCGGGATGATCGCGCAATACGTCGTCCACGAGATCGTGCGTGTCGCCGATGGCGTTCACGAGCTCTTCCGGACGCGGCGGATCGGACACGAGGTGGCGTTCGGTCAGTCGCACCGCGCCGACATCGATGCTGCAGGCCGTGACCATCGAGACCGAGTCACCGGTGCGTCGACCGAGCACGAGTTCGGTCGAACCACCACCGATGTCGATGACGAGGTGATCGCCCGGGGGTAGTTCGAGTCCGCGCGTGGCGCCGAGATGTGAAAGCCGGCCCTCTTCGATGCCCGACAGGAGTTCGAGATCGAGTCGCAACGACTCGCGTACGAGTGACGCGAACTCGTCACGGTCGGCGGCGTCGCGCACCGCGCTCGTGCCGGTCACTCGTGCGGTTTCGACTCCGTGCCGATCGAGGAGTTGGCGATACTCACGCAGGCATTCGACCGTGCGATCGATCGCGGCCCGATCGAGTCGTCCGTTGGCATCGACCCCGCGGCCGAGTCGTGTGACGGTGACGACTCGTTCGAGGGTGTCACCCGATTCGTCGACGATGAGGAGATTGGTGGAGTTGGTCCCGATGTCGACAGCGCCCACGTTCACGACGGCACCTCGGCGAGATGATCGGCGACCCAGCGCCCGACCGGATCCTCACCACCGGCGAGAAACCACGCGTAATGCCCGTGCAGGCACTTGACGCCCTGACGTGTGCCGCACACTCCACCCGACGGACGCGGACCCGCGTGGTCGGGTGCGATCAGAGCCTCGCGTTCGGCGGCATAACGATCGTGAGCGTGCCGGAGTTCGTCGGGGTCGACTTCGGCTTCGGCCCGATCCACGCCGCCAGCGGCTTCGAGCCGGCTGACGGCCACGTATTCCTCGGCACCGCACAGCCAATAGAGGGTCGGCATAGGGGTTCCGTCGTCGAGGAACGGTGCATTGCGAATGACGACCGGATCACCCGAGGCGTCGCGTACGACGATTTCGAATCGACCGCTCGGCTCGCGTCCGAGGAGTTCCCGCACTCGCGCGCGGTCGGCGTCGGTGGTGCTCAACTGTCCTTGCGGCGACGGAAGAGTCGGCGAATGAACAACAACGCGGCAGCGAGCCCGGCGGCGATCGGAAGAAGTCGTTTCATGACCTGACCGCCGGCCACCTCACCGAGGTTGAGCGGTTCGGCCGCTGGACCTTCGATCTTGCGGATCTGCGGTTCACCGTTGGTCGCCGGAGCGGCCGCCTCCGGAGCGGGCGCCGGTGCGGGTGCGGTGCCCTGTTCGTCGATGAGGGTGTTGAGGTTGTCGGCGAACTGGGCGAGGATCTTCTCGCTCACATCGGCGAGCGCGCCGCGACCGAACTGGGCGACCTTGCCCGTGATCGACAGATCTGTGACCACGTTGCACGTGGTGGAAGTGGGAGTCACCGACACGAGTTCGGCCGTGATCGTGGCCGAGGCGTTGCCCTTGCCGCCGGTGTCGCGTCCGCTCGCCTTCAGCACCGCCTTGAAGTTGGTGTCGTCGCGCTCGGTGAACTGCGCTTCACCCTTGAACTGAGCGGTGATGGGACCGACCTTGATCTTGACGACACCCTTGAAGACGTCGCCATGGACTTCTTGCAACTGGGCGCCGGGCAGACACGGAGCGATGCGCTCGAGGTCGGTGAGAACCTTCCACGTTTCGGCAACCGGCTGATTGACGGTGAATGAGTGGTTCAGATCCATCGGTCGAGGTCCTCCTGAGTGTCGATGTCGGCACTGGAACCAGCGCAGGCTACTTCTGAAACGAGTTCGGGGCGCAGGCGGATGAGGTGACGCGCACCATGATCACCCTCGGTCGGAAGTTCGGGCCACACGATCGAGTCGAGTTTCACCGGATTGCCGCGCTCACCGTCGTAGGTCGCGACCGCAATCGAAGAGTTGGCCGCGGCGACTCGTCGCCAGGCATCGGCCGTCACGAGCGGTTGATCGCCCAGACCGATCACCACACTGGTCGCCCCGCGTGCTCGGGCCGCCTCGATGCCCACCTGCACCGACGTGGCCTGACCCTCGACCCAACGCGGGTTGGCGATCACCGAGAGTCGTCCATCGGCCGACGAATCGATCGGAAGGTCGACCGCACCCGTCACCACGATCACGGGGCCGATGTCGGCCTCGAGAGCCGCCGCCACGGCGGTTTCCACCACGGTGCGGCCCCGGAAGGGGGCCAGCAGCTTGTGGGTGGGCCCCAGGTAACGCGAACCAGCCCCGGCGGCTAGGACGATGGCGACATGGGTCACCACCCCATCATGCCCTCTGACCTGCGGTTTTGCGAGTCGCGGGGGTGGTTATCTGCCTGATTCGGTGTGGTCCCGACTGGAGTATTTCATTTGTGTTGCGATACCGTGACGCTTTCCTGTCAACGGAAACATCCGTCAGCGGCCAGGGAGGTGAGCATGCCCGGTCGAATTCAGAACCTTCGTCGCCGACTCGGCGTACTCGGACTCGCCGGGGCAATCGTGATCGGTACGGCCGTCCCGACGGCGTCGGCCGCCGCCCCGCGGATGGTCGATCCGATCGCCGAAGTCGCCGCCGGTGCCCTCGTTCTTCTGAACTCGTCGTCCACGCGCGATGAGTCGCCTTCGTTCCTCGCCTGGCGCGAACAGCTCGCCGTCGAGGTCGGTGAGCGGCTCGGTCTCGATCCGGACGAACTGCTCGAAGCATGGGACCGCGCCGACACCGAACACCAAACGGCGTTGGTGGCCGCGTTGTCGCAACTCGGGGCGCCTTATCGCCGACGCAGTGCCGATCCCGAGAAGGGTTTCGACTGTTCAGGGCTCACGGCGTACGCATGGGGTCAGGCGGGAGTCTCGTTGGCCCGCAACTCGACACAGCAGTTCCGGCAAGGCGAGCCGCGCAACTTCTTCACTGCGCAGGCCGGCGATCTCATCCGCTACCCGGGGCACGTGATGATGTGGCTCGGGGTCGACAGCGCAGTCGTGCATTCGCCCGAACCGGGCAAAGTCGTGGAAGTCCGGCTGTTGTCGGATCGGTCGCTACGACGCAGCGGATTCTTCGACCCGAGCGAGTGACCGATCAGGTCGTTCCGGTGTCGAAAGCGCTCGGATCGGCGGTCGGTGCGATGCCGGTGACCTCCACGAGGACGTCGGCGGTCTCGATCCGGGAAACGACACTCAGGCCCTCGAGCGCGCAGTAGATCGTCGTGCGAGTGGTTCCGGTCAGGTCGACCATCGGGATCTCGGTGCAGACCTCGTTGCTTCCGTAGACCTCAGCCGTCGACTTCACGATCTCACCGACGGCGATCTTGGAATCCTGTTCGATGCGCTTCAGAGTGGAGTCGCGGAAGAAGCGCGCGGTCATCATCCGGTCGGACACTCGGTAATCGAGGATGCCGGCCTGACAGTCGTCGGTGATGAGCGAGCACGTGGCGGTCTTGCCCTCGGCGGTGAAGACGAATCGCTCCTGACCGATGATCGAAGCGGTACCGAGAGATGCGTCGTACACGACCTTGCCGATGGTCTGCTGTCCGCCGAACTTGGTCGTGATCGAGTACGTCACGGTGAACTGAGCCATGGTCGGTGAATCGAGCAGGATCCCGGCAACTTCGTTGGACGGGGTGCTCTCGATGACCGGCAACGAATCGTCGACGACGAGCCGGGGGCGTTCGCCGGTGACGCAACCGGCGAGAGCTACTCCACTCAGAGCGATGCCGGCCAGAGCACCGAGTGTTCGGTTGGTCACGGAAGCCCGGGCGAACGACACTGCGTCAGGCTAGGTCGGCCATCGGTGAATGTCGTGGCACGGGATTCGCCGGCCACCGAACCGACGCGTAGCGTGTGAACGTGATCGAACTCGACGCGGCCACCGTTCTCCTGCAGTGGTCGGTGGGCGGAATGCTCGGTTGCTGGTTCACCACGCGGCAGCGGGAAGTCGGAGTCGGATACGGCTGGCTTCTACGCATCATCTACTTCCTCATGGCCGGTGCGGCCGCTTGGATCGGAATCGTCGGCGACGGCGGCACCGCGACTCGGGTGCGTGACGCAGCGGCCATCGCGGTGGCGGTGTGTTGCGCCAGCGGTTTCGTCGTGAGTTTCGTGCGACGTCGAGAAGGCTCGGCGACGTTCCCGGTGATTCTCGACCTGATTCCCTTCGTACTCGGCACCGCGGGTCTCGTTGCGGCCGGTGTGGATGCCGGTGGTGCCGACGGCACCGCGATCGCGCGGACACTCGTGGGTGCGGTGTTCCTCGGCTTCGTGTCGGACGCGATGCTCCTCGGGCACTGGTACCTCGTACAGCCCGGATTGCCCCGGCGTCACGTGAACGAGATCGTGCGTGCCTTCCTCTGGGTGTGGCCGGTGGAAGTAGTGGTGATGCTGGTGCCGACCGGAATGTTCAGTGTGTTCACGGGCGCCGTGGATGACGGTTGGGGTGGTCAACTCGGATGGTTCTGGGCCACCTGTGCGATCACGACGGGGATACTCGGAGTCGTCACGCTTCGGGCCCTCGAAGAGCGCTCGTACTCGGCCGTGATGGCGGCCACGGGGTTGATGTACCTCGCCATCCTCACCGCCTTTGGCACCGACCTCGTGGCGCGCGCCGTTCTCGCCGGCTGAGAATCAGGCGATGATCCCGGCGGCCCGCAGTGCTGCCGCGTCGAGACCGATTTCGCTCACGATGGCGTCGCTGTGTTGGCCGGGAGTCGGGGCATGGTCACCGACCCGGGCCGGCGTGCCCTGAAAGCGGGCCGGTGGGCGCGGTTCGCGTACGCGACCGGCCACGGGGTGATCGCGTTCGACGAAGATCTCGTTGTTCAGCACCTGAGGCTGGCGCGGTAGATCTTCGATGCTCACGATCGTCGCCGCCGGAACGTCGTGCGACTGCGCCTTCTTCACGAATTCCTCGGCCGGTTGCTGCGAGGTGATCTCGGCGAGCAGCGGCACCAACTGACTCGCGTTCATGGTGCGGGCGACCATGGTGGAGAAGCGCTCGTCGTCGGCGAGTTCGGGCCGACCACACGCATGGCAGAGTCCCTTGAACTCGGAATCACTCACGACGGCGAGTGCTGCGAAACCATCCTTCAGCCGGGTGATTCCGTAGTTCTGGGCGATGGTCGGCGTGCGATTGGCATCGTCGTCGAGCAGTACCGCATCCATTCCCGAGTCGGGCCACAGGAACGACACCGCAGCGTCGAGCATGGCCACCACGATGTGTTGGCCGCCGCCATTGCCCGCGGCTCGCGCGTAGAGCGCAGCCGAGATCGCCTGGGCGACGTTCAACGACGTGACCTTGTCGCACAGGAGCGTGCGGAAGAGCGACGGTTCGCCGGTGGCGGGATCGGTCTGCACACTCGCCAGCCCCGAGGCGGCCTGGATGACGTTGTCGTACACGCGGTGTCCGCTCGCCGGGCCATCGGGTCCGTAGCCGCTGATGCTCACGTAGATGAGATCGGGATTCACCGCGCGCAAGTCGTCGTAGCCGATTCCGAGTCGATCGACGGCTCCGGGTCGGAAGTTCTGGATCACCACGTCGCTCGTGGCGACGAGTTTCTTCAGCACATCGACGCCCTCGGGTCGCTTCAGATCGACCACGAGAGATCGCTTGCCGCGGTTGTTGTTGAGGAAGATGCCGGTCATGCCGTTCTTCGACGAGCCGAGATAGCGCATGAAGTCGCCGATGCCGGGCGACTCGACCTTGATCACATCGGCACCCTGATCAGCCAGGATCATGCCGGCGAGCGGGCCCGAAATCATGACCGAGAGGTCGAGGACCTTGACTCCGTGGAACGGACCGTTGGTGCTTGTCATGCCCGATGTTCGCGCATCACGCCGGTCGCTTCACACCCCTGCTCGCCAGGAGTCCGAGGAGGGCGAGAGCCACGGCGATCGCGAAGTTGGTGCCGAGGGCGTCGACGAGTGGCCACGAGCTGCGATCCGAGACGGCGACGGTTGCGCCGCCGATGGCCCCCATGAGTCCGAACCCGAGGCTGTCGGCGAGGTTGATCTGACTCCCGATCATTCCGTCGCGCCCGGGTTCGGCGTACGACATCGCCGCGACCGAAGTCGGAACGAAGAGCGTGCCCATGCCGAGACCGGCCACGCTCCATGTGAAGAACGTGACGAGAAGAGGCCAGTCGGCCGAGAGCACCGGAATCGTGGCCACGATGCCGATGGCGATGAGAAGGAACCCCGACCGCGCCGACGACGTGAGATCGCGTTCACGGAAGCGGCTGGCCAGCGCGGAACCGAGACTCCACGCGAGAGCCGCACCGATGATCACGAAACCCTGCACGGTGGCCGACGAGTCGTGCACCCGATCGGCGGCGAGCGGCACGAACGAGTCGACACCGAGGAAGGCCGCGGTGGCGAGGGTGCGACAGGCGAGGATCGCCGGCAGACCTCGACGTGCCCGCCAGATTCCGCGGGGAGCCATCGAGTTGTAGGCCGGAACGGCGAGCGCGAGCCCGGCCGCGGTGAGTCCGATGGCGACGAGAGGTCGCGACGACTGGATGCCGGCCGTGAACGCCCCCACGCCGCCGGCGAGGCGCAACGCGAGGACGACGCGCGGCCCACCGGTGTCGACTCGATCGGCCGGTGGAATACGACCGAGTGCGGGAACGGCGAGGAACGCAGTGGTGAGGGCGAGGGGCACGATGCCGATGAAGACCCAACGCCAACTGATGGCCGACGTGAGCCATCCGGCGAGAGCCGGCGCGACGAGGCTCGGTAGAACCCATGCGGCCGAGATCCAGGCGAACAATCGTGCGCGTTGCGCCTCGGGCCAAGCGCGGTTGATCGTGGAATACGAAATCGGCGCGAGTCCGCCGGCGCCCGCGCCTTGCAACACGCGTCCGAGGAGAATCACGATCATCGAGTTGGCTGCCGCCGCCACACCGAGACCCAACACGAAGGTGGCGATGCTCAACACGAAGGGAAGGCGCGGCCCGCGACGGTCGATGAGTGATCCGGCGATCACGAGACCGATGATGTCGGCGAGCATGTACGACGCGAGTGTCGCGCCGTACAGCCAGTCGCCGTCGAGTTCTTCGGAAATCGTGGGGAGCGCGGTGAGGAGCGCGGTGGTCTCGAATGCCACGAGCGATGTGGCCATCACGAGTCCGACGGCGAGCGCGCGGTGATGACCGCTTTCCACCGTCGAGTTCATGAGGTCAGAGCGGGCTACTGGGTGCGATGAGCGGCCATGGTTGCTCGCGCTCGACACTGAGAGCGATGTCGAGGAGCAACTGCTCACTGAAATGCCGACCGACCACCTGCAGGCCGACCGGGAGCTGGCCCACGAAACCGGCCGGAATCGAGATCGCGGCGTTGCCGTGAAGATTGGCGGGGAAGGTGAGGCGACCGTTGTTGCCGGCACCGCCGTGCACGCCGCCGAAATCCGACGGCAGGGGTCCCTCGGCATCGAACGCGACATCGGGATTCGATGCGGTGATCACGAGGTCGACGCCCGAGGAGGGATCGAAGATCTCGGCCATGCGTTCGTTCAGGGCCACGCGGCGCGACTCGATGCGGGCGCGTGCTTCGGTGCCGTAGCGATCGACCGCGGTCTCGAGTCCGAAGCGAATCTCGGGAGTCAGGACGTCGGCACAGGCCGGCCAGCGATCGCCGAGTTGTGCGTGGATGGCGATCATCCCGCTGATGCTCCACGCCGCGCCCATGCTCGGAAGCGATGCGTCGATGTCGACCCGTCGCCAACCGTGCCGGGCGATGAGTGCATCGGCCTGAGCGCTCAGGACCTCCCACATCGCCGGTGACACGACGGCTCCGCCCCAATCGGGAACGACGGCTACGCGAAGTCCGCGCAACGCTTCGGTGAACGAACCGAGTTGCGACTCCCAGTTCACGCGACCGGGCAGGCTCAACGGGTCGCGGGCGTCGTGGCCCGAACAGACGTCGAACCACCGAGCGGTGTCGCGCACACTTCGTGACACGCAGCCCACGACCGTCGTGAGGTTGCCGAGCTGCACCTTGGGTGCGCGCGGAATGCGTCCGTAGGTGGCCTTCAATCCGACGAGGCCGGTGAAGCCCGCTGGGATACGGATGGATCCACCACCGTCGCCGGCGGTGGCGAGGGTCAGGATGCCGCCGGCCACGGCCGACGCACTTCCACCCGACGACCCACCCGGTGTGCGGTCGGTCTGCCACGGATTCTTGGTGGATCCGTGCATGACGGTTCGGGTGAGGTTCACACCGCCGAATTCGCTCGCGGTGGTCTGACCCATCAGAACACCGCCGGCACCTTCGAGGCGATCGATCATCACCGAGGAGTAGTCGGCCACGATGTCGGCGAGGGCCACGCACGCTTCGGTGTCGGGCCAACCCTTCACCTGATCGAGTTCCTTGACGCCGATCGGCACACCACCGAAGGGACGATTCACATCGGCCGTGCGCGCGGCCGCGTACGCCCGATCGGGATCCAGATGTCCGAAGGCGTTGAGACCGCTGGCGTCCACCGCCGCGTACACCGCATCGAGTTCTTCGACCGGACTCCGTTCACCACGTCGGAATGCGTCGACGAGCGAACATGCGTCGCCCGCCCAAGGTGCGTCGGAGATCGAAGGTGACGAGTTGGAGGTTCGGGCCATGTGGCCGACGCTAGTGCGGTCGTAGAGTTGAGCCGGATGGACAGTCGGCAATTCCTCGGTCTGCAACCGACGCACAATCCCCATCGGTGGATCCTGCCGGTGGTGCCCGGTATCTCGACAGCGGGCGGATTCCTCTTCGGCGGCTGCGGATTGGCGGCTGCGGTGTCGGCCATGGAAGGAACGTCGGGACGCAAGGCCGTGTGGGCCACCGCGCAATACCTCTCCTACGCCAAGCCCGGCGAGACGATGGACATCGACGTCACCCTCGCCGTGCACGGTCATCAGATCACTCAGGCTCGCGCGGTGTGCCACGTGGGTGATCGTGAGATCCTCACGGTGAACGCCGCGCTCGGCGACCGGGAACTCGAAGTCTCCGGCCAATGGGAGTCGATGCCCTCGGGCATCCCCGGTCCGCACGAATGTTCCGAGCGGCCCCACGTTCTCGACTGGTCGGGCACCATCAGCGGTCGCATGGATCAGCGCATGGTCAAGGGACGCGAACGGATCGAGGATCTCGACGGCACTCCCGGCGATGGTCAGGTGCTGCTCTGGTCGCGGATTCCCGAAGTGATCGAAGGCGTCGACGCCGCGACACTGGCCATCCTCGGTGACTTCGTACCGATGGGTGTGGGCCAATCGCTCGGTATTCGTGGCGGTGGAAACAGCCTCGACAACACCTTGCGCATCGGTCGGCTCGTGCCCACCGAGTGGGTGTTGCTCGACATCCGGATCCACATGGTGCAACGCGGCTTCGGCCACGGTCTCGTGCACATGTTCGCCGAGGACGGAACGCTCATGGCCACGGCCAGCCAGAGTTGCATCATCCGTTTCTGGCGCGACATGCCCGGCCCCGGACCTTCGGCCAAGGTGCCGCGCTGACGCTCCCGTCGGCAACAATGCGGGCATGACTTCATCGCTGCCCCGGCGTCCCGGTATGACCGTGCCGCTCCCCGGTCATCTCAACACACACCGCGACCGGCTCGTGGAACTCGCCGACATGGGTTACACCGACATCTGGTCGGCCGAGTCCGATGGTGCCGACGGTTTCACTCCGCTCGCACTGGCCGCGGCCTGGGAACCACGACTGCGCCTGGGGACCGCGATCATTCCGGCGTACACGCGTTCACCGGCGTGTTTCGCGCAGAGTGTGGCGAGTCTGGCCGACGCAGCACCGGGTCGGTTCGCCATCGGTATCGGCTCGAGCAGCAACGTGATCGTCGAACGCTGGAACGGCGTGCCGTTCGTGGAGCCCTACAAGAAGGTCCGCGATGTGGTGCGCTTCCTGAACGACGCGTTGGCGGGTGAGAAGATCGCCAAGAAGTACGACACCTTCGAGGTGAACGGTTTCAAGTTGGGTGTACGACCAGAAGTGAAGCCGAGCATTCTCGTGGCCGCGCTCCGCGAGGGAATGCTCCGTTTGGCCGGGCGCGAAGCCGACGGCGCGATCATCAACTGGTTGTCGCCGAGCGACGTCACCAAGGTTGCCGGCGTGGTGCGTGATGCCGCTGGTGGTCAGGATCGCGAGATCGTTGCCCGCATCTTCGTGTGTGTGAGCGAGAACACCGACGTGGTGCGGGCGGCGGCGCGTTTCGCCATTGCCGCGTACCTGAACGTTCCGGTGTACGCAGCGTTCCACGAGTGGCTGGGGCGTGGCCCGCAGTTGCAGGGCATGTGGGATGCATGGAAGGCGGGCGATCGCAAGGCCGCGCTGGCGGCGATTCCCGATGAAGTCGTGGACGATCTCGTGGTGCACGGATCGGCCGCCCAGTGCCGGGCCAAGATCGATCAGTACTTCGCCAACGGGGTGACCACGAGTTCACTCGCCATCCTCGGGCTCGACCCGGAGATGAATTTCTGGCAGTCGGTCAAGGATCTGTCGCCCGCGGCTGCGTGAGCCGAGTGCGCTGACTTTCAGGCCGCCGACGTGATGCCGTCGAGGAGCCGTCGCATCTCGGCCAGATGGATGAGACCGATACGACATGTTTCGTCGTCGAGTCGGAACGGGAATCCCTCGGGCTGATCATCGGACGGCTCCGTGAACCCGTCGAGGGCGAGTTGTTCGGGTGCGTTGCTCATACCCCGATCGTGCCGAGGGGGTGTGGCGGGGTGGGTGGTTCACTAGTTTCGGGATGTGAACGACCGCGAAGCCTTCAACACCCGTGAAGGCTGGCGGGTCCTCGGGGCCGCACTTCGGAGCCAGAAATGGGGTCTGATCGGGGGAGTGGCCATCGGCCTCGCCTGGACGGTCGGCAAGGTCGCAGTACCGCAACTCACCAAACTCGGGATCGACCGCGGCATCGAGGGTGACGGTTCGCTCTGGCTGTGGTCGGGTCTGGTGGTTGCCGCCGCGGTGATCGCCGGGCTCTTCACGGCCATGCGACGTTGGGTGGCGTTCCGCGAGAGCCGCCTGATCGAGACACGGATCCGCGAATCGATCTTCGCTCACCTGTTGAAACTTCACGTGGGATACCACGACCGAACCTCCACCGGTCAGTTGATGAGCCGTGCCTCGTCGGATCTGCAGCAGGTGCAGGCGTTCGTCGTGATGATCCCGCTCACGTTGTCGAACTTCGCGATGATCGGTGCGGTCATCGTCCTCCTCGTCACGTCGCAGCCGCTCCTCGCCGTGGTCGCGTTGGCGCCGCTGCCCTTCGTGAACGTGCTGGCCAACCGTTTCTCGCGCCGCATCCACCCGGCGGTGTTGGCGGTTCAGGCCGAGCAGGCCCAATTGGCCTCGGTGGTCGAAGAAACCGTGTCGGGTGTGCGCGTGATCAAGGGTTTCGGGGCCGAGCGAGTGCAAGCCGAGAAGCTCCGCGTGGAAGCCGACGACATTCAGCGCGTGTCGCTCGAGGCGGCGAAGTTACGTAGTCGCTTCCTGCCGGCGATCGACCTCCTGCCGTCGATCGGATTGATCGCAGTTCTCGGTATGGGCGGCCACCGGGTGATCAACGGCGACATGACCGTGGGCGATCTCGTGAAGTTCAACGCGTACATCACGATGCTCATCTGGCCGTTGCGGAACATCGGAATGACGGTGGCCATGGCGCAACGTTCGGCGGTGGCGCTCATGCGCGTCAACGAGGTTCTCTCCACGCCGAGTGCAGTGACCGATCCGTCGGTGCCGAAGGCCTTGCCCACCGGCGACCGGGTGGGTGCGCTCGAGTTCGATCACGTCCGGTTCGGATACGAGGGGAGTGAGCCGGTTCTCGACGATTTCTCGATCTCGATTCCGGCTGGTCATGCCGTAGCCCTGGTGGGCGGAACCGGATCGGGCAAGTCGACCGTGGTCCGGCTTCTCACGCGGTTCCACGACGTCGCGGACGGCGCGATTCGGATCGACGGCGTCGACGTGCGCGATCTCACCTTGCAGGAGCTGCGTTCGTCGGTGGGAATCGTGTTCGAGGACACGTTCCTCTTCAACGACACGGTGCGGGCCAACATAGCCTTCGCGCGTCCGGATGCGAGCGAGCATCTCGTGGAGTCGGCGGCGCGTCTGGCCGGTGCGCACGACTTCATTCTCCGACTCCCCGAGGGTTACGACACCGTGTTGGGCGAGCGTGGCTACTCGTTGTCGGGTGGTCAACGGCAGCGAGTCGCGATCGCCCGGGCGATCGTGTCGAACCCGCGCATCCTCGTGCTCGACGATGCGACATCGGCCGTCGACCCGTCGAAGGAGCACGAGATCCGCGAAGCCATGGCCACCGTGATGAGTGGCCGGACGACCATCGTGATCGCCCACCGGCCGGGAACGATCGCCCTCGCCGACACCGTGGTTCTGCTCGACCAAGGACGGGCGGCCGCAGTGGGCACGCACGAAGAACTACTCGCAACCAACACGCGGTACCGGCAAGTTCTCGCGGCATGGGCGGTGCGTGACGACGACGGAGACGACGACTCGCCGGCTCCGTCCACCGAGGCCAACCGCGACGCCGTCACCGGCGAGGTCGTCCGTTCCCGCGCAGTGACGAAGTCCGACGAGGGGTTGGTCTAGATGTGGTCGCAGTCGGCGGTGAGTGAGGACGAGCGGCTCGACCGGGCCGAGACCCTCGGGGTGCTACGTCGCGCGTATTCGGTGGCTGCCGCTCAGAGACGATTGATCCTCGTGGCGTTGGGTCTGGTGGTGCTCAGCACGCTCATCACCCTCGCGGGACCGACGCTCTTGCGTTACGCCATCGACCACGGCATCAAGGATCGCAACGGTCGCACCCTCAACATCGTGGTGATCGCGTACGTCGTCGTGGTGCTCGCCGGGTACGTGGTGGGCCGACTGCAGTTCCTCGCCATCAACCGGGCCGGCGAGGGGTTCCTCCGTGATCTCCGCGTGCTGGTGTTCGATCGACTTCAACGCCAGTCGATGGCGTTCTTCGATCGGGAGAAGGCCGGTGTCCTGGTGTCGCGAATGACGGCCGACATCGAGTCGATGGGCGAACTCATCCAGTGGGGACTCCTGCAGTTCATCTCGGCCTTCTTGCTCCTGTGCTTGTCGGTGATCCTGCTCTTCGTCATGTCGTGGCAACTCGCGCTCGTGGCGCTGGTGGTGCTGCCGATTCTCCTCGTGGCGTCGGTGCGTTTCCAGCGGCAGTCGAACGCGGCGTACCTCGGCGTACGCGAGAAGGTCGGCAACAACCTCTCGACTCTGCAGGAGGGCATCACCGGTGTCCGCGTGATCCAGGCCTACGGACAGGAAGCCTCGTACTCGGAGAAGTTCCGCCGTTCGAATCGGGCGCTCTTCGACTCGCACATGTACAGCGTGAAGGTGAGCACGTGGTACTTCGGACTGGTCGAGTTCGCGGGTATCGCGGCGACCGGCGCGATCATCGGGGTCGGTGGTTGGCTCGTGCACCGAGGCGATGTCTCACTCGGCACCGTGACGGCGTTCGTGCTTCTGCTCGCCAATCTCTTCGATCCGGTGCAGCAACTCAGCCAGCTCTACAACACCGTGCAGTCGTCGACCGCCGCCTTGCACAAGTTGTTCGCCATCATCGACGCCCGACCCGATGTGGACGAAGTCGCTCGACCCACGTCGTTGCCGCGGCGGGGCGAGATCGAGGTGCGCGAGGTCACGTTCGCTTATCAGGGGAGCGATCGGCCGGCCCTCGAGTCGGTGAGCATCACGGTGGGTGACGGAGAACGACTCGCGCTCGTCGGACCCACGGGCGCCGGCAAGTCGACCCTCGCCAAACTGATGGCTCGTCTGTACGACCCGACGCGTTCGGGTGACTCGGGCATCACCGGCTCGGTCCGGTTCGGGGGAGTCGATCTGCGGAACGCGTCGATGAAGGAACTGCGCGAGCGGATCGTGGTGGTGCCACAAGAGGGCTTCTGCTTCAGCGGGACGATTCGCGAGAACATCCGCATCGCCCGATCCTCGGCCACCGACGCCGAAGTCGAAGCGGCTCTCACGTCGATCGGTGCCCTCGACCGCTTCGAGCAGTTCCCCGAAGGACTCGAAACCGATGTTCGTGAGCGCGGCTCACGGCTGTCGGCCGGTGAACGTCAATTGGTGGCCCTGGCCCGCGCGGCACTCGTCGATCCGGCGGTGCTCGTACTAGACGAAGCCACATCGAACCTCGATCCCGGTACCGAAGCCGTCGTGGAGCACGCTCTCGAGCGACTCATGGCCGGGCGGACCGTGGTGGTCGTGGCTCACCGACTCTCGACCGTGCGCCGGGCCGATCGGATCGCCGTGGTGGATCAGGGTCGTTTGGTCGAACTCGGAACGCACGACGAACTCGTGGAAGTCGGCGGTCGCTACGCGGCTTTGGCCGACGCGTGGGAGCGCAGTCAGCCGACGATCTGAGCCCGGTCAGGCTCGCGCGAACACCAGCACGAATTCGAGCAGGCCGTCGTCGCCGGTAGTGACGAACGGGTTGGAGGGATTGGGGATCCCGTAGTCGGCGAACACGACGGGGATGCTCCCGAGCACGCCGATGCGGCCGTTCGTGTACTCGGCGGTGAGCTCGAAGGTCACCGGTCGGGTGACACCACGAAGAGTGAGCTCACCGTTGGCGTTCACCGTGACCTGTTGTCCGGACGCGGGGATGACTCCGAAGTCGATCGGCTGGGTGATCAAGAACTTCGCCGTGGGGTGGGTGGCAACGTCCATGATGCGACCAGTGAATTGGGAGTCGCGTCGATCGCTGTCGCTCTCGATCGACGCGACCTCCACCGTGAATCCTCCATCCACGACGATGGTTCCGTCGATGGTGATCCGACCATCCACCTGATTGGTTCGCCCGACTCCTTCGGTGTCGACTCCACCGAGGACTTCCTTCACGCGATAGCCCAGGGTCGACTCGGTCGTGGCGATCCATTCCCCGCTCACATCATTCGGATCGGTGACAGTCGTCGACTCGGGAAGAGGGATCGACGTGGTCGACGAATCACTCACCAGTGCTTCGGTGAGGTCGTCGGCCGACAGTTGATCCTCGGGTTTGTCGATCACCTTGGTCCACAAAAGAATGCCTCCGTAGGCGACGGCCACGGCGACGACGGCAACGACGAGAAGGCGGATGATCCACTTGCGCACGTTGGCTCCTAGCGGGCGACGAAGTACTTGGCTTGCGGGTGATGGCAGATGATCGCCGAGGTCGTTTGCTCGGGTTGGTACTGCCAACCGGTCTCTTCGCTCACCTCGATGCCGATGCGACCGGCTTCGAGCAGACGCGCGACCGTTGCGTTGTCCTCGAGGTCGGGGCAGGCCGGATAACCCCACGAGTAACGACCGCCGCGGTACTGCTGGCGGAAGAGGCCACCGAGCGACGGTCCGTCCTCGTGCACGAATCCCCACTCCTCGCGGATGCGCTTGTGCCACAACTCGGCGAGTGCTTCGGCCATCTCCACGCCGAGGCCGTGGACGAGCATGTACTTCTGGTACTCGTTGGCGGCGAAGAGGCGCGCGGCCTCGTGACTCACGGCCTCACCCATCGTGACGATGTGGAACGCCGCGTAATCGGGGGCGCCGCCGATCGGTCGGAAGAAGTCCGCAATGCACATGTAGGGCGCCTCTGTCTGGCGCGGATACGAGAAGCGTGCGAGCTCGCTCGTGCGATCGGTATCCGACCACACGACGAGGTCGTTGCCGTCGGCGTTCACGCAGAAGTATCCGTACACGACCTGGGGCACCAAGTAGCCGGCCGCCTTGGCCTCGGCCAGTTGCTCGCGGAACACCGTCCGGATCCGGCTCTTGAAGTCGTCGTCGGATTCACCGGACTCGGGTCGGAACTGCCATTGATTACGGAAGAGAGCAGTCTCGTTCACGAACGATGCGATTTCGTCGAGTCCGATGCCCTTCACGATGCGCGTGCCGAGGAAGGGCGGTTCGAACACCGGATTGTCGTCGGCCACATCGGGTGACCGCGTCGGCAGCGCGCCGACATCGATGCTCGGGCGTGCCGTGCGCTTGGGGATCACCCGTCCACTCGGCGTGCGACCGAAGTCGGGGTCCTCCGCCCCAGATCGCTTCATGTCCATGAGACGGTCGAGGGTGTTGAGCCCCTCGAAGGCGTCACGGCCGTAGAAGACACGACCCTGGTAGACCTCGCGCAGATCCTGCTCGACGTAGCTGCGGGTGAGGGCGGCGCCACCGAGGAGTACGGGGATGTCGGAGAGTCCTTGTTCGTTCAGTTCGATCAGGTTCTCGCGCATGATCAGTGTGCTCTTCACGAGCAGACCACTCATACCGAGGGCGTCGGCGCCGACCTCTTTCACCTTGGCCACCATCTCGGAGATCGGGATTTTGATGCCGAGATTCACGACCTCGTAGCCGTTGTTGGTGCAGATGATGTCGACGAGGATCTTGCC
>SYCI01000024.1 GCA_005787035.1 Actinomycetota bacterium
GGAGACGTGGTGGATGCGCGCGAGCGCCAAGGGCATCGTGCAGAGCACCGATCTCGTTCCGATGGGCTTCGCCAACGGCGAGTTGACGTTGCTGCATCACCCCACCGGCGCGAACCAGACGCGTCGACCCGACTGGGTGGTATTGGCGGTGCCACCCAATCCGGTGGAGTGGCTGTACAACGACTTGAAGGCCGCGGGTGTCAGCGTGGAACGCGTGGGCGACTGCGTGGCGCCGCGCCGTGCCCATGCCGCCGTCGTCGACGGCGAGCGTGTCGGCTCGGGTGTGTGACCCCGATCAGGCCGGGTATCCGTCGTCCCCCTCGGGGATCTTGCCGATCTGACAGATGCAGAACTCGTTGCCTTCCGGGTCGGCGAGAATCATCCACTGCGTCTTGTGTTCCTGAATGGGCCGGCGATCGTTGAGCAACACCGCGCCGAGTGCCTCTATGCGTCGCGCCTCGGCTCGAATGTCGACGGCCTCCAGATCGAAATGCACGCGATTCTTCGCGGCCTTCGGTTCATGCACTTCCTGCAGGATCAACTTCGGACCACCGGAAGGATCCTTCAGCGCGCGATACGAGCCCGCCGAACCCTGAAGTTCGAAACCCAACGCCCCGGCCCAGAACGCGGCCAACGAATCGGCGTCGTTGCAGTCGATCACGATTTCACGAATTGTCGGCATGCCCCGAAACTAGGCCGAACCTCGTTCGATTGCGGTACCCGGCAACGCGGTCACAACTAGAGTCCACGCATGCTCGCGGCGTGGGGCCCCATCAACGACATGACCGATTGGCTCAACGATGTCGCCGGAAACTGGTGGTTCCTGGCCGTCATCTTCGTGATCGCCCTGCTCGACTCGGTCATCCCGGTGGTGCCCAGCGAGACCACGGTCATCATCGGAGGCGTCGCCGCCAGCAGTGCCGGAGACGCCCCGTACCCGGTGGTGTTCGTCATCGCCGTGGCCGCGGCCGGGGCCTTCTGCGGCGACAACCTCAGCTATCAGATCGGCCTGCGCGCCAGTGGACTCGTTCAGCGACGAGCGGCCAAGAAGGAGTCCACCGCCAAGAAGTTGGCCTGGGCCCACGAACAGATCGAGGAACGCGGGGGACTGCTCCTGATCACGGCGCGGTTCATCCCCGGCGGGCGCACCCTTCTCACGTTGTCTTCGGGACTCACACGACAGTCACAGCGTTGGTTCTCCTCGTGGGTGGCGGTGGCCGCCATGATCTGGGCCAGTTACGCCGCGATCCTCGGCTACAGCTTCGGTTCCAAGTTCGAGGACGATCACACCACCGCTTTCCTGCTGGCCTTCGGTGCCGCTCTCACCATCACGGTGCTCATCGAGGTGATCCGGTTCGCCCGCAAGAAGTTCGCAACCAACTGATCCGACACGGTGGGGTGACTGATCCGACACGGTGGGGGTTTCCCCGGGCACCCGGGCGTAATCTGAGAAGGCCATGATCGCCGTCATCCCCGTTCGCGATGGAGTACCGCCCGCCGGCGCCG
Source organism: Actinomycetota bacterium (assembly GCA_005787035.1). Lineage (GTDB taxonomy): Bacteria > Actinomycetota > Acidimicrobiia > Acidimicrobiales > Ilumatobacteraceae > Casp-actino8. The sequence goes on from SYCI01000024.1 coordinate 1,507, forward strand.
ACGAGGCGATCGGCGAGGCCGATGGTGAGGCCGTCTTCATCGGATCGCGGGCCGACGTGGCCGCCAAGGACTTGGCCGATCACGGCGTTCGCTTCTGGACCATCGAGGCCGACCTGGATCCGAACGCCGTCGCCATCGACGTCGCTCACGCACTCTCCACGCTCGATCGATCCGACTCGGTCGTGCTGCCGGCCAGTCCCGACGGTCGCGACCTCGCGCCCCACATCGCGCATCGCCTGGGCCGCACCTTGTACGCCGGAGCCATCACGGTTTCCGACGAGCGCGTGAGTGTGTCCGTGCGCGGTGGACTCGCCATCGCCGATCACCGACCCGCGGGACCGTTCGTGGCCACGCTCCAATTGGGCGTTCGGGGCTCCGAACGCGACGAACGCGAGACGATCATCACGGCGATTCCCTCCGTGGTCTCTTCGTCCGGTGCATCTGCTTCGTCGGCGGTGCGCAGCGACGGTGTGCTCCCGCCGGACGTGTCCACCATGGATCTGGCCGAGGCCCCACGAATTCTCGGCGGTGGCGCCGGGCTGAGCGATGGTCCGGCGTTCGATCTACTCGGTCGGGTCGCGATGGCATTGCAGGCGTCGATGGGCGTCACCCGGGTCATCACCGATCGCGGTTGGGCCTCGCACGAACGCCAGATCGGCACCACCGGCGTCGTCGTCGACCCCGACCTGTACGTCTCGTTCGGCGTGAGCGGCGCGGTGCAACACACCAGTGGTCTCGGCCAACCCGAACACATCATCAGCGTCAACACCGACGCGCATTGCCCGATGATGCAGATGTCCGATCTCGCCATCGTCAGTGACGCCAACGCGGTCCTGCATGAGCTCGCCACCCGGCTCGGAGTGGAAGCGTCATGACGGCACCCGCGCATGATTTCGATGCCGACATCATCGTCGTCGGTGCCGGACCGGCCGGTTCGTGCGCGGCGATCGCGGCGGCACGCGAGGGAAAGTCCGTCATCCTCGTCGAGCGCGGACCCTTCCCCGGCTCGAAGAACATGTACGGGGGTGTGGTGTACCCGCGCATCCTCGACGAACTCATCCCCTCCTGGTGGGAGACCATGCCGGTGCAGCGTTGGGTGGTGAA
>SYCI01000025.1 GCA_005787035.1 Actinomycetota bacterium
CTACACCTTCATCTTCACCTTCATCTTCACCTTCGTCTTCACCTTCACTTCTAACCACTCTTCACCATCAAAGTCACCCCGCAGCGCCTAGGGGAGGCTGCCCGGTGGGCGGCCCTCTTGCTATCCTCGACGTCTGAGCCGCCCAACCCGAGGTCAGGCCGGGTCGAGCAGGGGTTCTCGGCGAGTCGAGGAGTCCCAGACCGTGCCGGCCAGACCCCCGATCACGAGCACCGCACCCACGACCTGACCCCAGCCGAGTTTCTGGTCGTAGATCAGCCAGCCCCCGATCACCGATACCACCGGACTTCCGAGCGTCAGCAACGACGTCGTGGTGACCGGCAGGTGCCGACTGGCCCAGGAGATCAAACCGTGCCCCACGAGTCCCGGCCCAAGGACCATTCCACCGAGCAGCAGAACGTCTTTCATCGTGATGGTGCCGACGTCGTCACCGGTTGCCACGCACCAGGGCGTGATCACCAGCGTGCCGACCACGAACACTCCGGCCAAGAAGGCCCAGCTGTTCAAACCCGCGTTGCGCAACTTCTTCAGGATCAAGAAGTACACGGTGAAGCATGCGAGATTGCCGAATGCGAGCAGATCTCCGTGGAGCGTGCTTCCGTTGCGATCGCCACCGACCAGCACCACCATGGCCAAGCCGACGAATGCGACCACGGCGAAGGGAACCCGACGGGCGTCACTGCGCTCCCCCACGATTCGATTCGCTCCCAACAGAATCACCGCCGGAGTCAGCGCGCCGATCAGAGTCGCGCTCGCGATCGACGTGGTTCGCACCGCCTGGAATCCGAGCATCATCGACAACCCGAAAAAGACCCCCGGCACGACGGCTGCACGCAGCACCTTGCGGTCGAGGGGCGCCCCGAAGGCCCGGGCGGCCACGAGCATGACCGGGGTGCCCGACCACATCCGATAGAGCGCCACCGTCGTGCCCTCCACGTCCATGCCGCGAACCATGAGTGGCCCCACGCCCCACGCGAGTACTGCGAGCACCACGGCCGGGACGGCGACTTCGGCCGGCGTCCGCCGACTCGCTGGAGTCACTTGTCGGTCTTCGGGCGCAGGTCGACCCGGAGCACGAGCACACCGTCTTCGACCGTCGCCTGCGCGTCGCCGATGATGGCGAAGTCCTGGAAGTCGAGTTGGGCCTGCTCGATGAAACGCTGACGCTCTTCACCCGCGACGGGGGGCAACGGACGGCGCTTCACGGCAAGGGCTCGCTCGCGGAAACGGTGGAGCATTGCGTCGAGGTCGAGTTCGGCCATACCTCAACCGTAGACGGGGCGGCGCGACGATGGATGATCAACGACCGAGCAGCGGATCGATCGGTCCGACCGGACGCGCCGGCTCGGGTTCGTCGACCTCGTCCACCGGCTCGGACTCGACTTCGAGGGGCGGATCCATCTCCACCGCAACGGACGCGGTCGGACGCGCCGAATCGAGAAGTCGTCGCTGCTCGATGGGCCCCTGTTCGCGGAACGAGCGCGCACTCATCACATCGAGTGGTGCGAGAGCCTCAGGGTCGGGATGGGTGTTGCGCCAGAACCACCACGTGATCACCGACAACGCACAGCCCGCCACGATCAGAAAGAGGGTCACGGCGAGGACGACATTCGAGCTACCGCGATCGGTCACGGTCTCGGTGTCGACGCCCATCCACCAGTTCACTCCATCATTCTCGCCGAACCCTCCCGGGAATCCACGGCGTCAGTGCTGATGTCTCGGACAGAAGATGGTCGTTCGTCCGCCCACCACGCACCTGTCCATCGGATGCGCATCGACCGGACACGCGGCACCGGCGAACCGCAGTTCGGCGCTCAGCCGGCCGGCGTGACTCCCACCCTTGCGGGCCAGTTCGGGCAGGACCCGGCGCATCACCGCGTGAACGTTGCCCAGTTCGGTCGGTGACACGGTGTTCACGAGTCGTCGCGGGTCGAGACCGGCCCGTAGGAGAATCTCGTCGACCAACATGTTGCCGAGGCCGGCCAGCACCGATTGATCGAGGAGCACTGCCTTCAGCGGCGCTCTGCGCGCACCGACTCGGTCGATGAACTCCCGTTTGCCCACCTCGAAAGCATCCGGACCGAGACCCGCCCACGCGGAGGAAGGTTGGACGCGGGCGAACCGTCGGGGGTCGCTCAGCAACATCTCCCCACTCGCGAAGCGCAACGCGAAGCGGATCCACTTGGTGTCATCGGATGCGCCGTACGCCAATTCATCGATCGGCGACGAACCGTCCACGATGATCCGACCCGACATACCGAAATGGACGTCGATGGCCAGCGGGTCACGTGCCGGCCCGGCGTGGATCGTCATCATCTTGCCCCGACGGGTCACGTCGGTGATCCGACGCCCCACGAGCATGCGCACGGCCGCGGGTTCCGGGACCACGATCCGGTCCGTCGCCGTCACCGACTTCACCGTTCGTCCGATCACGAGCGATGCGGACCGCCGGAACATCTCGACTTCGAGGATCTCGGGCACGGCACATCTTGTGGCAACCGTCGTGGAGGAGTCCACGTGGCCGACCGTGCGACACTGTTCTGGTGAGCGGGATGGTCGACGTCGTCTTGATCGTCGCGGTCTGTGTCGGACTCGTCTGGCTCGCGCGTCGAATCGAGCCGCACTGGAGCAGTCGCGACGGACACCAGTTCATCGCCCGCGCCCAGTCCCTCGGGTTCGGCGACTCACCCGAAGGTGGCTGGGTCGAGGTACGCGGCTCGGTCGACGGCGACCACGTCACCCTCGTCGCCCGGGGTCGTCGGTCCGGAAGCGTCCGGGGCACGTACCGCGTGGTGACCAAGAGCGGGGAACCACCACGCGGCAAGGCGGTGTACCTGCTCGCGGGCGACCACCGGGTCGTACTTCGTGTGCCGCGCACGAGTCGCACGGTCGCCGTGCTCGACCGATTGCTCCGTTGAGTTTCAGACGTCGCCGAGGAAGTGCGTGATCGGCGGCCCGACCTGATCGAGGTCGATGAGGAACGAGTCGTGCCCGTGGGGCGAGTCGATCTCGCGGTACTCGGCCCGGGTGCCGTTGGCCCGCAACATGTCGCGGATCTGGATCTGTTGATACGCCGGATACAGAATGTCGCTGCGGATACCGATGGAGAGCGTGGGCGCTTTGATCCGCGCCATCGCAGCCTCGAGGCCGCCGCGTCCACGACTGATGTCGTGGAGATCCATGGCCTTGCCGATGAGCAGATAACTGTTGGCGTCGAAGCGCTGCACGAGTTTGTCGCCGTGATATTCGAGATAACGCTCGACCTCGAACTGCTGGTCGACCGAGATCCCGCTCTGAGCATCGACGCCGCCCACGAGAGCTCGCCCGAATCGCTCCGTGAAGACGTTGTCGCTACGGAAGGTCACCTGCGCGATCATGCGGGCGGTCGCCAGACCAGCGTGCGGACCGTGCCCGGGCGCGGCGTCGTAGTAATCGCCACCCCGCCAGTTCGGGTCGGTCATGATCGCCCGGCGTCCGATGGAACCCCACGCGATCTGCTGCGCGGAAGCCTGCGCGCAGGTAGCGATCGGAATGATCGAACGCACCCTTTCGGGGTAGGTGGTGGCCCATTCGAGAACCTGCATGCCACCCATCGATCCGCCGATCACCGAATGCCACACCGACACGCCGAGGTGATCGGCGAGCCGGACTTGCAGGCGGACCATGTCGCGAATGGTGATCACCGGAAATCGTGAGCCGTAGGGGCGACCATCATCGGGATGCAGTGAGGCCGGACCCGTTGTCCCCTGACATCCGCCGAGCACGTTGCTGCACACCACGAACCAACGATCGGTGTCGATCGCGAGTCCCGGACCCACTGCGTTCTCCCACCAGCCCGGAGTTGGATGGCCGTTACCCGCACCACCCGACGCGTGGCTGTCGCCCGTCCAGGCGTGACACAACAGGATCGCGTTCGAACCATCGGCGGCAAGTGTTCCCCACGTCTCGTAGGCGATCTCGATGCCGTCGAGCACCTGACCGCCATCGAGCGCGAACCGGCGATCGAGACGGAGGAACTGACGTCCACCCGCAGGCTCGCCGGGACGCCACGCGCCAGAGGCGGGCAGTAGCGGCTTGGCGGACATGGGGCTCCTTGGGTCGAACGGTCGGTGCCCATCCACGGAAGCTTCGTTGCCGACCGCAGCCGACCACATCCCGGAGGTGACCATTGCTGGCCGCTTCCGGAGGCACCTTGGGGCTTCCGCCCAGGTTGCCGGGTCCGGTTGCCCGGACCGCTCTGGATGAGACGAAGTGAGATTACCGAATCAGCGGTAGCGATCCTCGCGCGCTTTGTGTTCGGGTAGTCCGACGAGGTCGGTGAACTCGTCGAAGGGTGTGATGGTCGCCAGCCGGTCGCGCAAGGTCCCCGACGTCGCCAGTTCACGGGCCGCGTCCTGCATGGCCCGGGTGGCCGACAAGAGGAGCGACAACGGCGACACGATCAGCCGGAAGCCGAGTTCGGCGAGTTCGGCCGGCGTCAGGAGTGGGGTGAGGCCCTTTTCGACCATGTTGGCTACGAGGACCGAACCCGAGAGTTCGCGGGCGATCGTTTCCATCTCGGCGATCGATTGCGGCGCTTCGACGAAGAGCGCGTCCACGCCGAGGTCGCGCGCCATCTTGGCCCGCTCGATCGCCTCTTCGAGCGACACCGCCCCTCGCGCATCGGTGCGTGCGGTCACGAAGAGGTGCTGGCGATGATCGCAGGCCGCCCGCAACTTGGTCAGCCAGTCCTCACGCGACACCACTTGTTTGTCGGCCATGTGACCGCACTTCTTGGGCCAGACCTGATCCTCGAGGAACAACCCGGCCGCGCCGGCCGACTCCCACAACTCGACGGTTCGGATCACGTTCGATGCGTTGCCGTAACCGGTGTCGGCGTCGACGACCACGTTCAAGTCCTCCACGGTTCCGCACACCCGCGCGGCCACCTCGGCCATCTCGACCTGAGTGAGTAGGCCCACATCGGGACGACCGAGCAGGGTTCCCGACACCGCGAAACCCGACAGGAAGGCCGTCGAGATTCCGGCATCGTGCACGACACGCGCCGACAGGACATCCCAGACGCCGGGCATCAGGACGGACTCCCCGCGTCCGAGTCGGTTGCGAAGATCGAGCGCTCGCGCCGCTCCGGTCACGAACCCACGCCCAGACGTTCGAGAGCCACCGACTTCAGGCGCTTGTAATCGACCTTGCCGTTGGGCGCGCGACCGATGGTGTCGACCACCACGAGGTGACGGGGCGCCTTGTACGGTGCCAGCGACGCTTTCACGTGCGCGTTCAGTTCCTCGAGGGTCGGCGTGGCTCCCGGCGCGGCTTCGACGACCGCGCAGATCGTCTCGCCGAATCGCTGATCGGGGATGCCCACGGCCACTGCGTCGCGTACCGAGGAGTGTCTCTTCAGAGCCTCCTCGACTTCCTCGGGAAAGACCTTCTCGCCACCGGTGTTGATGCACACCGAGCCCCGACCGAGGAGGACGAGGGTTCCGTCGGCCAAGACCTCGGCCCAGTCGCCCGGAACGCTCCAACGCTGTCCTTCGAAGATACGGAAGGTTTGAGCGGTCTTGGCTTCGTCGCCGTAGTAGCCGAGCGGAATGAATCCACCCACGGCCACCAGCCCACGTTCACCCGAGCCCGGCGTGACGCGCCGACCGTCCTCGGTGAACACCGCGCACGTGGGACCGAGTTGGAACTTCGCGGTTTCGGTCGCGGCACCGGCGGCGCTGATCGAGCCGCCCATACCCACCGCTTCCGAAGAACCGAACGAGTCGAAGAGAACGACCTGCGGAATGTGCTTCAGCAGACCCTGTTTGTTCTCCTGACTCCACATCACTCCCGACGACGAGATCATCCGCAGGCTCGAGAGGTCGTACCGACCGGGGTTGCTCTCGAGATCGTCGAGGATCGGACCGGCGAAAGCCTGGCCGACGATGATCAGCGCTTCCACGCGATTGCGCTCCACTTCGTGCAGAAGTTCGCCGACGTCGAAACTTCGCGACGGCAGCGTGACCACGGCGCCACCGGCGTTGAGCGCGATGAGGCTCGAGAACTGCCCGGTTCCGTGCATGAGCGGGCAAGCCGACATGAGAACGATGTTGCGCTCCGACGGGTCGAGGCGCCCGGCCAATTCTTCGATCGAGGCCGCCGGCGGAATACCGAGGACCGCGTTACCGCCGGAACCGATCACATTGAAGAGATCGTCCTGACGCCACATCACACCTTTGGGCATTCCGGTCGTCCCACCCGTGTAGAGCAAGAGGAGGTCGTCGGGACTGCGTCCCCACGGCCCGCGAGTCGAACCGGGGTTCGGGCCATCGACGACCGATGCGTAGTCGACGGCCCACGTCGGGACGGCGTGACTGCCATCGGCCACGCAGTACCAACGGCGCACACCGGGCAGATTGGGTCGGATGCCCTCGACGAGCGGAACGAACGTCGCGTGGAACACGACCGCTTCGGCGTCGGCGTTGTCGAACAGGTACGTGACCTCTTCGGGACCGTAGCGATAGTTGGTGTTCACGGGCGCGAAACCGCCCTTGAACGCTGCTACGTAGGTTTCGAGGTACTCCGGACAGTTGAAGAGATAGGCCGCGACCTTGCTCTGCTTCGTGAGGCCGGCCTCGATCATGTCGGCCGCCAGTCGATTGGTCCGACTGTCGAATTGCGCCCAGGTGATGACCCGATCACCTTGAATCTGACACGGCGCATCCGGCACCCGGGCCGCCACGGCCTCGTACACGTCGGCGAAATTCCATGCACTCATGGCGTCCCCTCCTCGATCGTCGACGAAACGGTAGTGGACGACTGCGGTCGACTCGGACCGCGGGTCACTTGGGAAGGCCGAGCACCCGCTCACCGAGGATGTTGCGCATCACGTTCGATGTGCCACCCATGATGGTGTAACCGGGCGCGTAGACCAGACCCTGGGTCACGTCGTCCCACAGAGTCGCCTCGGCGCCGAGTGTCCGGTACACGAACTGGGCCACGTCCCACTCGTGCTCCGTGCAAAAGCATTTGGTGGCCGCCGAGAATCCGGCCGGGGCCTGGTGGAGAACTTCGCGCGTCACGAGGATGCGGCCGATCCGGAACTTGGCCTCGAGGCGGGCGATTTCCTGTCGTACACGCGGATCGGAAGTGTCGGCGCGCTCGCGAGCCATCACGTAGAGCGCGTAGTTGGACACCAGCCGGTCGATGCCGCCACGTTCGTGCTCGAGTTGGCGCATCGTCTGCTTGAACGCGTTGCCCTCCACGCCCACGAGGTTCTCGATCGGCACGCGAGCATCGGTGTAGAAGACCTCGCAGAAGTGCCGATTGGTCGTCATGTCCTTGATGGGTCGAACCTCGATACCGGGCGTGTCCATGGGAACGATGATCTCGGAGATTCCGGCGTGCGGTGGGCCGTCGTTCGACGTGCGGCAGATCAGGTAGCAGTAGTCCGCCACCTCACCGAAACTCGTCCAGATCTTCTGACCGTTGATCACCC